>NZ_LT629693.1:2271111-2595555 GCF_900099825.1 Bradyrhizobium ottawaense
TGCCGCTGACGTCGCCTCCGGAACTGAACGCGCGGCCGACGCCGCTCAAGACGATGACGCGAACTTCGTCCGTGGCTGTCTCAATCGCCTCGGTCGCAGCGTCCAGCATCGCGATGTTGAAGGCATTAAGACGCTCCGGATTATTCCATGAAATGGAAAGGACACCATCCGCGACATTGATGATGATTGGCAACTTCATGTCGATGCTCCAGTAAGGCAGCTATTCTTGATGCACGTCTCGCGGGCGTGTCGTGAGAAATGATCGTCACTGATTGATGATGATTACACCGTGAGAACAATTTTACCGACTGCGCGACGTTGGTCGATTTCACGCAACGCGACTGCCGCGTCATTTAGCGCGTAGGTCGCGCCAATGACCGGTTTCAGGGTGCCGCTCCGCACATGCGGCATGATCGCCTCCCACTCGGCCTGCAGATGTCTGTGCCGCTCAGGCACGAAGCCAACACCGACTACAGAGATGTTGTTCAGCAGCAAGCGGTTGACCTGGACAGTCGGAATTTCGCCGGAAGTAAAACCGACGACGAGAAGACGGCCGCCTTCCTTGAGCGTTCGGAGAGAGTCGGTAAGACGGTTACCCCCGACCGGATCGACAACAATATCCACGCTTCCAAGCTCCTTGACGGCACCGCTAAAGCCGTCAACCAGAACATACTTGTCCGCGCCGGCTGCAATCGCTGCCGCGCCCTTTTCGGGCGTTGACGTGACGGCGATGACGCGACTTGCTCCGAACGCTTTGGCGATCTGGATTGAGGCGGTGCCGATGCCGCCGGCGGCACCCTGCACCAACACTGACTCTCCCGGCGCCATGCCACCTCGTTCGATCAACGCGAAATAAGCCGTCAGATAATTTAGTGGAAGCGATGCCGCTTCCACAAAGGAAATCTCTTTGGGTAGTGCGAAGGTCATATCCGCGGTGGCGACCGCCAATTCAGCAAACCCTCCGATCATAGGGATCTTTCCAATCATCGGAAGCGCTGCAACTCGGTCGCCGGGCGCGAATCTTGAACCTTTGGGCGCAGAAACGATCTCGCCGGCGACCTCGCAACCGGGGGCGTAAGGCAGCGGTGGTTTCACATGATAGAGTCCGCGGGTTTGCAACAATTGCGGAAATGATGCGCCTGCGGCGTGGACCTTGATCAACACTTGATCAGAACCGGCGACGGGGGCCGCCACATCCGCGAACTCCATCGCATCTGGACCGTCGAGTGACGTGATTTGCATTGTTTTCATGATCTCACCCATTTTGCTTTGGATTTGCGTCTGCATCGTGCTTTCGCGACGGGTCGGCGGGCATCCGTATTGAGGCTCGCGCGCTCTCGACCAGGCAACAGGACAACACATCGATCGCAGCTAGTTGACCTGGCGCTCGAGCGCGCTCCAGAATTCCTTGCGGAGTTTGAATTTCTGCAACTTTCCGGTCACGGTGCGGGGAAGCTCGTCGCGGAATTCGATGCGCTTAGGACATTTGTATCCGGCGAGACGCGGGCGACAATGCTCGACGAGGTCCTCGCGCGTCGCTACGGCTCCCTCGTCGAGCACCACTAGAGCCGTGACGAGTTCGCCCCACTTGTCATCCGGTATTCCGATGACGGCGACGTCTCTCACGGCCGGGTGCGATTTCAACGCATTCTCGACGTCGATCGAAGACACATTCTCGCCCCCGGTAATGATCATATCCTTCTTGCGATCCGAGATGGTCAGGTAACCGCCTTCGTATCTGCCGCCATCGCCCGTACGGAGCCAGTTGTCGGCAGTCGCGGCCGCAGTCGCTTCTGGATTTTTCCAATATCCAAGGAGGTTATGATTGGACTGCGCGAGCACCTCGCCATCATCGTTGATCCTTAGGCGCACGCCTAGCGCAGGCGCGCCCGCACGCCCGAGAAGACGGGCCTGCTCGCTGGGATCCAGGTGATCCCACTCCGCCCGCATGCGGTTCAAAGTCAACATCGCTGTAGTTTCGGTCTGGCCATACATCTGGAGAAACTCCCAACCGAGCTCATCGCGAATTCGTTCGATGATACGAGTCGCCGGGGGAGCTCCGGCGACGATGATGCGCACCCGCCCGCGCCCTGGGGGCGTTCCGCCCCATGTCCGGGCGGCATCGAGAATGGACGTCACGACTGCCGGCGCTGCACACAGGTAGGTGACGCCATACTTCTCGATTCGGCTCAAAATCTCTCTGCCGTCTATCCGCCTCATCATGATGTGCAGAGCTCCCATGTTTGTCGCAGCATAGGGGTGGCCCCAACCGTGGCCGTGGAAGGCCTGAATAGTGTGTAAATAGACGTCCCGGTCGTTCACCGATGCCTGCCAGCCGAACAGGACTGCGTGCAGCCATAGATTCCGGTGTGTCAGTTGAACGCCCTTAGGCTGCGCGGTGGTGCCGGAGGTATAGTTGATGGTCGCCGTCGCGCTCTCGTCCCCAACCCACGGCGCCGGCTCGGCATCGCTCGCCCATATCTTTTCGTCGTCTTCCCCGAATACGAATATCCGCTTGCAAGGAATGGTATCGGCAAGTTGCCGCAGTTCCGGGTCGATCAGCAAAACCTCGGCGTCGGAGTGTTCGACAATGTATCGGATCTCGGTAGCGGTAAGCCGATAATTTATCGGCACGGTAACACGCCCCCATCCAGACACACCGAACAGCGTACAAAAGAAACGAGCGGAATTCTGCGAAACGATGGCAACGCGCCCCCCGACGGGCACCCCCATCTCGTCGAGCGTGGCGGCCTGCGACCGTGCGCGGCGGCCAAGTTCCGCGTAGGTGATTTCTCCCCAGGACGCGGCAGGTTGATCCGGCTCATCGATGATTGCGACGCGATCCGCGTACACTTCCACGGCCCGATCCAGAAAATCTTTGGTCGTCAGCGGAAAAAGCATTTTTCGTCTCCAGACCGGCCTGCCCTGTGATGGGTCGTGATGATGATGCCTCTAAGATTCGAGACGGCACGCGCGCGTAATCTTATCGTTCCCGAATCGGTGATTCACGCCTTAAGGGCGTCGACGACTTAAGTTGCCGATGGGTAAGGTTTCCGCGATCGATCCAAGGGGCTCGACCGCCTCAAGACTCTTGATGCCGCCAGCCGATTTCAGCCTTCGCAACGCCAGAACCGAAGCACAGCCCACCAGCGCCGTTGCTGTGAGGAGAAGCCCAAGGGCATAACTGCCGAACGATGTCACAACACTGCTCGCGACAAGCGGGATCACCGCGCCGCCGAGCACACCACCCAGACTGTAGGATATTCCTGCGGCGCTATAGCGGTATCTCGTCGCGAAAGTCTCGGGAAACAGAGCACCCATCGGTCCATAGGCGAAGCCGAGCGAACCAAGCATCAGTACGATTCCGATCAAAAACGATAATGGGGTGCCGATGTCTATGATCGGGAACAGGACTAAACCTACCGTCGCCGAAACCAAGCCGCCGACAAGGATAACGTCGTGACGATCGAACCTATCGGACCACACCGAACCAACGATCGTAGTTGCGGCCCAAGAAAGTCCTCCCGCGATCCCAACCGCGAGAACAGTCGTCTTGCCCAATCCGAGCGTACCAGTGGCATAGGTGGTCATATACACTGCGCCGACGTAGAAGAACGCGAAGGTCGGCATCATCGCCAAAGCACAGAGCACAACCTGACCGCCCTGTTCGCGGAATGTCTCCGCTATGGGCGCGCGAACAATCTCCTTTCTTTCCACTGTCTTTTTGAACTCGATCGTTTCCTCGATCGTGAACCGCACCATGAGGCCTACGACGACTAGAGCGCTGCTGGCGAGGAATGGGATTCGCCAACCCCACGCCAAGAAGGATTCAGCGCTGATGGTCAGGGCTATGATCAGGTATGTTGCACTGGCCAAGGAAAACGCCAGGGAAGCACCAAGCTGTGGAAAGACGGCGAAGGTCCCTCGCGACGCGGGGGTTGCGTTCTCTGAGGTCAGCAATGCCGCTCCTGCCCACTCCCCACCGACGGCGAGACCTTGGACTATCCTCAACGTCACAAGTGCGACGGGAGCCCAGATACCGATCGACTCGGCGGTGGGGAGCAAGCCGATCGCGACGGTGGAAAGCCCCATAAGAAGCAACGTCGAAACCAAGGTCTTCTTTCGGCCCAGTCTGTCGCCGAAATGTCCGAAGATGACCGAGCCAAGCGGCCGCGCCACGAAGGCCACCCCGAAAGTCGCTAAAGCGAGAACAGTTCCGCTTGATTGACCCAGCGATGGGAAGAAGACCTTGGCAAAGACCAATGCTGCGGCGGTACCGTAAATAAGAAAGTCGTAGAATTCGATGAGAGTGCCGATCATGCTTGCGACGGCAATTTTTTTCATGCTGTGCGAACGGCTTGAACCATGCTCCGTTTGATTGCTCATGTTTCCCCTCCCAGGGTACGGCCGTATCGACCGTATCGATTGTGCATTGGCAATTTGACCCTTCTGGACAAGCAGTTATGTATCGCACGATACAGCCCACCGGAGAGGATCAAATATCTGCGGATATTGCTCGATTGTCCGAACCATTCCGGGCGACGAAACATTTCGTTCTTCCCGGACGATGGATGTCCCCTGGTTGGCAAATGGGCTGGCCCGCATGACCGAACGCGACCGGTGGATCGGATCGACCGCCTCTCCGTACGCGATCAAACTACGTGCCTTGCTCGGGTACGACGGATCCCGTACGACTAGGTCTTGCGAAGATTGCGCGTTTTGTCGGGGGATTTTCAGATATGTGGAGATTTGATCTTAGTAGACGCGTTGCTGTCGTAACTGGTGGTAATGGCGGAATTGGACTTGCGATGGCCGAAGGGCTCGCGGACCAGGGATGCGTGGTTTCGATTTGGGGACGGAACGCAGAAAAGAATGCCGCGGCGGTTGCGCGTATCCAAAGTCGCGGCGGCAGCGCCAAGGCGTTTCGTTGCGACGTCTCAGATCGTCAACAGACCGAGCGCGCAACGCGGGATACGCTGGACGCGTTTGGCCGGATCGACGGCTGCTTTGCGAATGCGGGTATCGGCGGAAGTGGAAGGACTGCCTTTGTGGAGCGGACCGATGAGGACTGGCGGCAGATGTTTTCGGTCAACCTCGATGGCGTCTTTCACGCCTTGCAGCCAATCGTCAAGCACATGATCGAACGGGCCGCAGGTGGGGATCGCTTTGGTCGACTGGTGACAACATCAAGCATGGCTGCACTGTTCGGAACCGCCCGCAACGAGCACTATGCGGCTTCTAAAGCCGCTCTCAATTCGTTGACCAAGTCATTGGCCGTCGAGCACGCGCGGTTTGGCATCACCGCGAACGCGGTTCTTCCGGGTTGGATCGACACCGACATGTCCGAGGAGTTGCAGGCAAATGATAAATTCATGGCTAACGCGGTGCCGCGCATTCCTGTTCGGCGGCTGGGAAAGCCGGAAGATTTCGCCGGTATCGCGATCTACCTCATGAGCGAGGCGTCATCTTATCACACCGCCGACTGCATCGTGATCGATGGCGGATACAGCGCGTTCTAGATTGTCCGTTTACGACAACGAAAAGCGCACGCCTCCGAACCCGGCGCGCGGATTGTTTTCCCCTGCGCCACCCAAGACGCCAGAGGATAGTCGGTACGCAATAAAACCAGCCGCGCTCGCCCTTCTTTGTTGCAGATCGGAAGGCCGCTTTCGGAATTCTGATCCCCAAGAATTCCGTCTGGGATCGCGCGATACAGCCCACCCTATCGGGCTCAGCGGGCTGACCGGCAACGGCCGTCATTCCTCAATCGATGAAACGATCAGGTCGACCAGGCGCTGCGAGCGCTTCCGCGCGTTGTAAAGCTGTGGATATCCGCAAACGAGATGAACAATCGTCAGCTCTCGTTCCGGATCAACGCAGAACAACTGCCCTCCAAAGCCCGACCCGGCAAAAGTCGGCGGCGAGGTAAGCGTCCCCAGATTAGTCACGAATATTCCCTCTCCACGTACATAGATGGAAAGACCGATGTTCGCCGGGAATGGATCGGTATGATCTCTTTCCGCTGCCGCCATGAAGAGACCGTGAAGCTTATTCCCGGATTGGATTGAGGTGGCCGCCTTGATGATCGCCGGTGAAAGAACCCGAACACCACCGATCTTTCCGCCCAGCCGGAGCATCTCGGCAAAGCGGAATTGGTCATATGCCGTCGAGAACGCTCCTCCGGCCATAAATTCGACTTCGGTAGAAATTTCGGCAATCTGTTCGACGTCACGCGGCGGCAATGCATCGGGCGAGTCGTCCCGCATCGCAATTGGCGCCAGCCGGGCCAACAGGTCGGCACGTCCCTTCAGGGTCAATCCTGTGTCCTCCATTCCGGTGGGCACGAAAAGTTCCTCTTTCAGGATTTGATGAATCGACCGTTTCTTGGTGTCCAGCCGCCGCATTATCTCGCCAAGGACGGCATGGGCGGCGCCCGCGTGATAGTTTGCGACGCCTTCGGGAGCGGGCTCCAACGGCCGCTCGCATATCTTCGCAACATACGCCTCGTTTCCATCACGCCAGTCCTCGATCGGATGCTGCATCGCCAGACCGGCTTGATGGCTCAGCAGCTGGCGAACGGTAACGCGTTCCTTGCCTCTTTTGCCGAATTCAGGAATGACTTCCGCCACTCTTGTCGTCAGGGCCAACTGACCACGATCGATAAACCGGAACACTGCGCCCGCGACGAGTTGTTTGGTGAGCGACATAACAGGCAGCACGTCGTCGGTCTTTGCCACGCGCCCCTTGCGCTTGTCAGAGTAACCGATCGCCTCGTGCATGACGATCTTGCCGTATCTTGCGATGAGAATGATGGAGGCGTCGGATATTCCTTTTTCAATGTCGCGCTCGATAGACTGTCGCAGCAGACCAAACTTCGAATCATCCATACCGACATCGGCCGGCGACGTATCGATTCTCATTGTTAACTCTCCCTTATTGTCTTGATGGCGGCGCGTATCATCAATCCTCCGGCGCAATGATGACTCGCAACCCGTTCAGGGCGTCGCTGAACGTAATCTGGCACGATAGCCGGCTGTCGGCAGTGCGATGGCTCGAAGCGTCGAGCAGGTCGTTCTCATCTTCGCTCATGGCGGGCAACGCGCGGGAGAATTCGGGGTCCACATAAACATGGCAGGTGGCGCACGAACAGGAGCCGCTGCACAGCGCCAGCAGATCGCCGAAACCATTGTTGCGGATGATCTCCATCACCGATAAACCGCCTTGGCCTTCGACGGTCTGTTCTTCACCCACCCGCGTGACCACCGTCAAACCAGACATCAATCATTCTCCTCCGATTTCCTCTATCGTCCGCAGCTCAATCACTGCGGACTCGCTTTTTGTTGAACCCTGAAAAAATGTCTGGATTGTACCAAGGAAGTTCGCGTCAAACTTCGTCGCTTGTTTCCAACACCTTCCCGGCGGGAGAGTCAGCGGCCGCGGCGAGTTCGGCCACCAGTGGTGGATTCTTTAGGCAGGCGTCCGCCAACCGGCGCCCGGTTTCGCGGATTAGCTGGCGGTCCATTTCTGAGTTAGCTTCCGGCGGCGCGCGCACAACGGTGTTATTGCAGTATGTCGGGATGACCGCGCCCGCATCACGGAACACGCCGATAGGATCGTGACCGGCTTGCACGGCACGGATGCCGCGTCTCGCCTGCGAACGGAACATTGTGATTCCGCGATCGGTGGCGCCGAGATGCTCCAATGCGTGGACGGCGATTGCGCGCTGCGAGACCTGCGCGTCATAGTCGGAAGGTTGCCGCTGACTGGCCTCATAGGAGTCCGGGGGGAGCTGGCCGGGGAGCATGATGTCACGATCGGCCAGCCACGCGGGCGTGGCGCCTTCGGTCTCGCTCACGTGGCGAAACTCGATGAGCATTGCGTTGGTATCATCGGTTGGCACGATCCAGCGGCTAATGGCCGGACCGCTGAACCCGTGCTCCTCGCTCCCGTCTTCCCAAACTGGCGCTATCGCCTGCAGGTTGGGCATAATGCATTCGCCTGACATTCGAATCCAAATATTCTGTCCGACTCGTCGGCTCGCGACAGAAACCACCCCCAAAGGGGTCTCCCGAAATTCCAGTTCTGGCAGGATCCTGAATTCCCCGGTAAAGTGAACGCTTCCAATCGTGTGGAGAAACGCTACGTGGGCCGGGTCAACCGCGTTTTCCATCTGCTGTAGCCAGTTGCATGGAAAGAAGTATTTTCTGCCCGGAATGGTGCGATAGCCAGGCCGGATGAACGAGTCGTAGATGGGAAAGGGTGGCTTCCGGTCGGGCGGGCCGAGATAGGCAAAGACGATGCCTTGATACTCATGAGTAGGATAGGCCCCTTGGCAGAGGTGGTCTTTCAAGGTGCTCGCCGCCGGCTCGCCTGGGGTCTCCAGGAGAGCACCGTCGACGCCGAAGAGCCAGCCATGGTAGCAGCAGCGTATTCCTTGCGCCTCGATCTGTCCGAACTCCAAGGATGTGCCGCGGTGCGCGCAATGCAACTCCAGGAGACCCACCGCGCCGCTCCGATTGCGGAATGCCACCAGCTCTTCCCCGAGGATTTTGATCCGGTGGGGAAGGTCGTTCAGTTCGTCGGAGAAGCAGATCGGCTGCCAAAAGCGGCGAAAATACTCGCCACCCGGAGTGCCGCGGCCAACATGTGTGAGCTCTGCGTCCTCGCCGGGCACCTCGCGATGGAAGTAGCCACCAAATCGGGTCGTCGAGTAATCGGGTCGCTTAGCCATTCAATCCTCCCTCTATTTTTTAATGGGCGCGGCAAGCGCGACTTGCGCCGCCGCGCCCAGATATGCGCAATCTGGGGCTAACATGGCCTTCCCTCTGGCTTTCCTCCGGGTTGGCTAGAGGCACCTCAAGCAGACCATATGCTTGGCCGGATCAATAAGCTCGTCGCCGGCGTTTGACTATGTAGGAAGAATAGAATTGACTATGCGATAGCATTTCATAATCGGGGATTGAGCCCCATGGATCGCTTTGACAACGTGCGGGTCTTCGCCAAGGTGGTGGAGAGTGGCAGTTTCGCTGGCGCTGCGGCGCAGCTTAGTATTTCCGCCAGCATGGTCAGCCACCATGTGAAGGGACTTGAAGAGCGGCTCGGTGCGCGGTTGCTGAACCGTACGACGCGCAAGATCAGTGTCACCGAGGTCGGGCGCGCCTATTACGAGCGATGTACGCGGGTGCTGGCGGACCTCGAGGAAGCCGATCGGGTCGCGGGCGACATGCAGACAACCCCGCGGGGCAACTTGCGCGTCAATGCGACTACATACTTCGGCGCGAGTTGTTTAGGACCAGTCATCGCCGATTTCATAACTCGCTTTCCCGACGTTTCGGTCGAATTGACGTTGAGCGGTCGTGTTGGCGATCTGGTCGATGAAGGCTTCGATGTCGCCGTCCGACTCGAGCCGCTTCCGGATTCCAGCCTTATCGCGCGCCGTCTCGCTGTATATCGCGTGGTGATCTGCGGAGCACCGAGTTATTTCGAGAAGCGCGGCATGCCATGCAAGCCGGCCGATCTCTCCGATCATAACTGTCTGGTGTTCACCGGCTCATCTTTTTATCGCCGCTGGCACTTGATAGACGGCAACACCGATTTGCGCTTTCCGCCGGCGGGCAACGTCAGTTCCAACCATCCGTCGGCGCTGCTGCATGCGGCGCTCGCCGGACACGGCCTCATGTATGCGCCGACCTATGTGGTCGGCGAAGCATTGCAGGCGGGACAGCTCGTATCGGTACTTGACGATTTCGTGCCACCCGTGACGGTGCGTGCGCTTTACCCGCATAGTCGGCATCTCTCGACGAAGGTCCGAGCTTTTGTCGACTTTCTCGCGGCACGCTTTGGGCCGGAACCGCCTTGTGAAAGTCTAGGAACATCGTCGCCCTCTAAAAGCGATCCATCTTTGATGTCGCTTTTGGATGGGAAAGACTGAGGATGCCGCCCGGGCTCGACATCACGCCCGTTCGCCCGCCCTCGGGCAAAACGATCGCGATCCCCAAACGGCGATGCAAGAAATTCGGACGATTGTGAACGAGGCGCTGTCGGCGCTGGAGCGCGAGTTTGCCGCGCTCTATTCGCCGATTAGGCGGCGTCGATCCCGCCGGAGAAGCTGCTGCGGGCGATGCTGTTGCAGGCGGTTTTGTTCGATCCGCTCGCAGCGGCTTGGAGCGGCTGGAATACGACCTACTGCTCCGCTGGTTCGTCGAAATCGGCGTTGACGACGCAGCCTGGGACCATTCGGCTTTCTCGAAGAATCGCGACCGGCTGCTGGAAGGCGACATCGCGGCCAAGTTCCCAGCGGCGCGGCTGGGGCAGCCCAAGGTGATGAGGCTTCTGTCGAGCGATCACTTCTCGGTCGATGACGCGCTGATTGATCGAGGCCTGGGGCTCGATGAAGAGCGTCAAGCTCCAGGACGGCTCGGGCGAGCCGCCCACGCAAGGTGGCGGGCGCAATGCCGATGCGGACTTCCATGACCAGAAGCGCGCGAACGACCCATGCTTAGACCACCGATCCCAATGCCCGGGCTCCACCGTAAGGGTAAGGAAGCAGGCAAGTTGTGCTTCATCGGGCAAGGGCCGATGGAGAGCCGCATATTGTCAAAACGATCCATCGGACTGAGTCTCTGATTATGAAACACCATCGCATGGTCCATTCTATTCTTCCTACATAGTCAAACGTCGGCGATGAGCTTATCGATCCGGGAAAGCATATGGTCTGATCGAGGTGCCTCTGATCAGCCGGGGAAAGCCAGAGGGAAGACTATGTCAGCCGAAGACCATGTCGGCGCCAGATTGAACATCTCTGAGCCGCAGCTGGGGCGCCGCGACGCAAGTCGCTCGTGCAATTTCTCGGCAAGTCTGTTCGACATGAGAAGCGCTTAGCCTCAAGATCAATCCGAGAATGCGACAGTCAGTATCAGGAGCGAAGCATGACGAAACTCACGATGACGGCAATGAATGTCGGCCCTCTCGGCGGCGCAAAGAACCTGTTGGTAGCCTTCGCACCTGGAAACGTCGAAACACCGACAACGTCAGCAATTGTGGAGCACCCCAAGCACGGAATCGTTTTGTGGGACACAGGCGTCAATGACGCTGTCGCCGATCCGGAACGGGCAGACGATTATTGGGGGAGCGGTCTCCCCGCGGCCTTCGGTGCCGAGCGCCTGAAGCGCGAAGATATTGTCGATGCCCAGCTCAAGAAGCTCGGTATTTCCCTCGGAGATGTGCGGTATGTCGTGTATTCGCATCTGCATCTCGATCACGCTGGCGGCATGTCCTATTTTCCCGACGCCGTACATGTTGTGCAGCGGGACGAGGTGCGCTACGCGATGTGGCCCGACGCATGGACGCGTCCCATGTACTGCCAGAACGACTTCCGGGACATTCGCAAGCTGAACTTTCTGGAAATCGACGGCGATTTCGACTTATTCGGGGATGGCTCTCTAAAACTCGTCAAGGCACCGGGGCATTCTCCCGGGCAGCAGGTGCTTGTTGTCGATTTACCGAACCGCGGACGGATCTGCCTCGCTGCAGACACCGGTCACCAGCGCGACGGCTTCGAGAATATGGTCCCAATGCCGTGGGATTGGAGCATCAGCGCGATGTCCATGACGCGCATGCGCATGAAGCAGCTGGAACGCAGCGGAGTCCCATTGTTCTTTTGTCATGACATGGACGACTTTTCGAAGCTTCCGCAAAGCGGTCAGTTTTGGGATTGATTGATACGCGCGATTGTTGGCGCACGCTCTCGCCCGAGTTAGCAAACCATAGGCTTACGAGCCAATCCTTGTTGGATTCATCACCGGTGATTCCAGCGGACGTGTGGCGCAGATCATCGAGTTACATGAAAAACGGAGCTCAATATGGATTGTGCTAAATGTCGAATGCAAAATGCGGAATGCGGACTCTTCTCGGCAACAACGCCTGGGCGCGCGGATACTTCGTCCCGACCGCTGGTCGAGATGAAGAGAGCATCCGAGTCCACATCAGAGACCAAGAACTGCTTCACCCAGCAACTGGATCGGCTTGAGCTGAAGATCTCATAGATCGGTCTCTACAACATTCACGCGATGCGAACTCCTGCGGCAGGGTCCGTGTCGCGGCCAAGCTACGCAATGCTCCGGATAAGAAGTCCGCAATGTTCGGAAGAATTCTCCCCTTCACAGCTGCAGATCAGAACGATACGTGCGTGAATGTCGACGACAGGCAATCGCCAGTCGTTGAGTGCTCCGCAGCTGGACAGCTAAATCCCCTAAAACTAGCTGAACTCGACATCACACGAGTCACAGAGAATGCCAACTACATAGACAGGTCAGACGATGCCCAAGGGATATTTTTTTGGTGAATTCGAAATCGCTGATCCGGTCGGTTATGATGCTTACCGAGCGAAAGTTCCGGAGATCATCTCAGCTCATGGAGGCCGAATTCTCGTGCGCGGCGGAGACCCGCAACCGCTCGATGGCCTTATGCCGCAGCAACGTCGCTTCATTATTGTCGAGTTCGATAGTCCTGAGGCCGTGAAGACATTCTACTACTCCGACGCTTATCAGGCGTTGCTGCCGATCCGGTTAAACGTCAGCACCGGCAATGGGTTTGCGGGCCTGCTGACCGGAGGTAGCCATCCGGTGAAGGGCGTTGGCGGCTGAGAAACGTTGACAGCCGGCAATGACATTGGATCCCGATAGTGCCGCGTTCGTTGCTCGGATAACCGCATGACGCCGCGTAAGAATGGGGAGGATTGAAATGTTGAATCGCCGAAAATTCGTGGGAGCCGGTTTGAGTGCCCTTGTGGCCGGAAAGGTTCGTGTCGCTTCTGCCCAGGACGCTAACACAATCAAAATTGGCCTGATCACCGACATGAGTGGCATCTACAAAGATAGCGAAGGTCCTGCCAGTGTAGCGTGTGCCACACTCGCCATTCAGGAGTTTACGGCCGCAAATCAACAGGTCAACGTCGAACTGATCGTCGGCGACCATCAAAATAAGGCGGACATTGGCGTAGGAATTATACGCGAATGGTTCGATCGGCAGGGCGTCGACATAATTACTGACGTCGGCAACAGTGCCGTCGCGCTCGGTGCTCGCACTATAGTCGAGGAAAGGGACAAGATTTCGATCGTTACATCGGCAGGAAGTTCCGATCTGACGGGAAAGGGTTGCAGCCCAAATCAACTGCATTGGAGCTATGACACCTGGTGTCTCGCACACTCGATCGCGACGGCAATTTCTCAATTCGGTGGGAAGAGGTGGTTCTTTGTCACGGCCGACTACGCTTTCGGACATGCCGCGCAAAAGGATGTGACCAGATTTGTTGAGGCTGCGGGTGGAACTGTTATTGGCTCGGTCGCGCATCCGCCCGGCGCTTCCGACTATGCATCCTTTTTACTGCAAGCCCAGGCCGCGAAGCCGGATGTTATCGTGTTCGCAAATGCTGGAGCCGACTTGACCAATTGCATGAGGCAATCGCAGGAATTCGGCATCGCAACGAGCGGAATTCGTTTTGTCGCAATGGGCGGCTTTATCACTGACATTCTCGGGATGGGACTTCCGGTCGCCAAAGGATTGTCGCTCACCGAAACATTCTATTGGGACTTAAACGACCGGACTCGCGCTTTCATGAAACGGTTGCAGCCTTCGCTGCCCGAGGGCGTATTTCCGAATATGAGTCACGCTGGAAATTATTCCGGGCTTTCGCATTATCTCAAAGCGGTGAAGCAACTGGGGGTGACGCGCGCCAAGGCCTCAGGCCGCTATACAATTGATACGATGAAGAAGATGCCGACAGACGACGATTGCTTCGGGCCGGGGTCGATCCGTGCAGACGTCCGAAAGATCCACCCGGCCTATCTGCTTGCAGCAAAGGATCCCAGCGATAGTAAGGGTCGGGGCGACGCATATGACCTGTTGGCGACAATTCCAGCTGAACAGGCGTTCCGTCCCATGAGTGAGGGCGGTTGTCCGCTCATGAAGACCTGAGGGACCGATGATTCACCAGCTGACGGGCGGCATTAGCTTGACAAGCGGCCCGACTTTTTCTGCTTCCGGCTATCGGGTCGCGCTCGCTACCGACGAGAACGGGCGCCAAGAGCTACGCACGAGAGCTAAGCGAGGATAATGTCGCACGGGACGCCATGTTGTATCGCACGCCTAACTCTGCTCGACATAGTGTACCGCCATACAGACATGCGGGGGGCGGCTCCAACGATGAAGCCACCGGACTGGAACTCTTAGTGACGTGCATTAGGAAAATACGGGGCCTTATTCCCAGCGTGTTGATGTCGGAGCCAGAAAGACTGCCGTTAGAAGGCGTGGCTCGCGGCGTTGGCGATTGGCTCGAAGGAGCGCTATCGGCTTGCATGCTCGTAGACATCGGGTACGACGATGAGTTCGTCGGCGTCCGTTTCCTTAACGAGTTTGTCGATGCCAGTCCAAACGGTGTCCAAAGATCTAACGATGGAGCGGGCGAGCATCGGCATCGCCTGCGCCGTTCCATCGGGCGAGGATAGCAAACCAATATTCAGATTAAGGAAACGACATGAGTAAATCAGTTGAGCTGCCCAAATGACGCAAGGACCCGTCGTGATCGTCGGGGCCGGGCATGCAGGCTTTCAGGTTGCCGCCTCGCTGCGCCAGCTCGGTTTCGCCGATTCCGTGCTGATTATAAATGACGAAGCGCATCTGCCATATCAGCGACCGCCTCTGTCGAAAGCCTATATCACGGGCGCGGCCGGGCCTGAGAGCCTCTTCTTCCGGCCGGAAAAATTCTATGCCGACCAGAAGATCGAGCTGGTTTCCGACCGCGCCACCGCGATCGACCGCGCCGCGCGCAAGGTGAAATTGGCTTCGCGTGGCGTGCTCGACTACAGCCATCTGGTGCTCGCGACCGGCGCGCGCAACCGCCTCATCGAGCTGCCCAACGCCAATCTGGTGGACGTGAAATATCTACGCACCCTCGACGAGAGCGAAGCGCTGCGCGCCTGCATCGGTTCGCACCAGCGCGTGGTCGTCATTGGCGCCGGCTTCATCGGTCTCGAGTTTGCCGCGACCGCAAGGATTAAGGGGCTCGAGGTCGATGTAATCGAGCTCGCAAGCCGCGTGATGGCGCGCGCGGTGACGGCCGAAGTGTCGGACTATTTCCTGGAGCGCCATCGCGTGGCCGGCATCCGCATCCATCTCGGCGTGACGGCGACCGGCATCGAAGCCGCACGCGGCAGGGTGACTGGCGTGAGTCTCAGCGATGGCCGTCATCTGCCGGCGGATCTCGTTGTGGTCGGCGTCGGCGTACTGCCGAATGTCGAGCTTGCGGCGGAAGCAGGCCTGCCGGTCGCATCCGGTATCATCGTTGACGAGAATCTCTTAACTCCCGATCCAAATATCTCAGCCATCGGCGATTGCACGCTGTTTGCAAGCCAGCGCTTCGGGGGCCGGCAGCGGCTGGAGTCGGTGCAAAACGCCACCGACCATGCGCGCTGCGTGGCGGCGCGGCTGACCGGCGACGACAAGTCCTACGACGGCGAACCCTGGTTCTGGAGCGACCAGGGCGACGACAAGCTCCAGATCGCGGGCCTTACCGCCGGCTATGACCGCGTCGTGTTGCGCGGCGAGCAGGCGCAGAAGGCGTTCTCGGCCTTCTGCTACAAGGGCGACAAGCTTCTCGGCATCGAATCCATCAACCGCCCCGGCGACCACATGTTCGGCCGAAGGCTGCTCGGGATGCACCGCTCGATTTCGCCGGAGCAGGCGGCTGACCGAGGCTTCGATCTGAAAAAGGTCCTGGCGTAAGTGCGGGGCTACCAAAGCTATGCGAAAGCACCGAAAGCCTAGCAAAGCCGAAGGAAGGTCATGCTTTCTTTTTTGGCACAGTTTCATCGAGCCAGGCGGCGACGCTCGCGGCCACGTCGCTGTAGAACGTCCGATAGAGATCTTCCGCGACGTATCCCACATGAGGCGTGGCCAACACATTATCCAACGTTCGAAACGGATGATCAGCCGGCAGGGGCTCGGTGTTAAACACGTCGAGCGCGGCTCCTGCAATAGAGCGCGACGTCAACGCTTGCACAAGGCCGCCCTCGTCGACGATAGGTCCGCGCGACGTGTTGATCAACCAGGAGGTGGGCTTCATGAGTGCGATATCGGCACTGCTAACAAGGCCGCGCGTGCGCTCGCTCAGAATGACGTGCATGGTCAAGACGTCGGCCTGGTGGAACAGCTCGTTCTTCGTGACCAACGTTGCCCCCGCAGCCTCGGCCACGGCGGGCGTCATGTTTTGGCTCCAGGCGATCACCTTCATGCCGAAGGCGCGGCCGATGCGCGCGACCTGTCCGCCGACATTGCCCAGACCCAGCACGCCCAGCACCCTGCCTTCGAGTTCACGTCCAATCGAGGTCTGCCAACCGCCTTTGCGGACGGAATTGCTGTCGCGGACGATCTGGCGCGCGCTGGCAAGAATGAGTGCCCAAGTCATCTCGATTGTGGGCGTCGACCGGTAACCGGTCGCGGTGACTCGAATCCCAAGCTCCTTCGCCGCGGCCACGTCGATCGAGGAGTTGCGTGGTCCAGTCGAGGCTATCAACTTGAGCCGAGGTAGGCGTTCGAGGACTTCACGCGGCAGCGGCGTTCGTTCCCGCATGACGCAGATTGCGTCGAACGGCAGTAGTCTTTTGACGACCGCATTCAGATCGGCAACGTGGTCTTCTAACACCGTGATTTCGGCCCGGTTAGCGACAGAAGACCAATCAGCAAAATAGAGCGCGACCAGTTGATAATCATCGAGAATCGCGACTTTCACGTTTTGCTCCTTTGAACCAAATCCGAAGTGCCGAGAGACGGTGCCGGCGCCGCCCGAACCGTAAGCTCGCGGAAGTTCTAGCCGACAGGGCGGAAGCCATAATCGAGCCCTTGCTACGAATTTGCCACAGCGCTAGGCGCGAAACTGCGGGGCGCCGAACTCATGAATGCGAACGCTGCGCGTCTGGGCAGTTCCTCTATTGGCTATCAGTTAGAGCTCTTGGTGGCCCTCGCAAAGGACATATTTGCCACCATCTAAGACAGAAGGTAGGGACCGGAAATTGCTATCGCACAACTCTTCATCGTCGACGCTCTCGTCGACCTGGGCCGGTGCTTGTGGCAGGGATGTAGAAAGCTTAGGTGACCGAAGCTGATGCCATTTACGTAGACTACCAGCCAATCAAATCGCTTTTGCTCGACCCAGCGAGGGGCGATAGGCTCGTCATCCACTCGAAGGGAGGATAGCATGGAGCTGCGGCAGATCGACTGTTTCCTCGCGGTTGCTACTGATCTGCATTTCGGGAAAGCAGCTGAGAGGCTCTCTGTCGCTCAGTCTTCCGTCTCCGAAGCAATACGGGCTTTGGAGCATGAGGTGGGAGGACCGCTTTTTGTAAGAACGAGCCGGCGAGTGCAGTTGACGCCACTTGGCGAGAAATTGCGCCGGGGCGTAGAGCCGGCGGCGCTGGTGCTTCGTGCCACACTTGAGGATTGCCGCAAGATTGCACTTAATCAGTCCAACCGAGTAAGGATCGGATTCGTCGGCGGCGGTCTATATGACTTAACGTTGCCGTTTATCAGGCATCTCAAAAGTAAATTCCAAATCGACGTCGACTGGGTGGAGCTCTCCCTTTTAGACCAGTTTGAAGCGGTTGCAGCAGGCAAGGTCGATGCTGCGTTCTGCAGGCTTCCGCTTTCCCACGATGGTCTCGTCCAATGTGTGGTACTGTTCGAGAACAAACGAAAATTGATCGTGTCGACCGATCATAGGCTTGCGAACAGAGACTTGGTTGATCCTGAGGAATTGGCGCTCGAAACCCTCCCGACGCTGCCAGACAATCATCAGTTGGGACCTTGGACAGCATTTCATTTCCCCGATCATACTCCTTCTGGGCGCCCCATCGATCGAGGACCTGTCGTAGAGACTGTCCGTGAAATGTTCGCGGTCGTTAAGTCTGGCGAAGTGGTGGCTCTCATGAGCGCTGCCGCGGAGCGATACTATTCTGACCCCGGCGTGAGATATATCGACATTGACGTCCCCCCCGTGGGGACCGCCCTCGTGAGGCGTCGAGCCGATCGGCGACGCGTGATCTTGGATCTTGAGGAATGCTCACGCGACGTGGCGGCGAACCACTGACCGAATATCAGTACTTAGAGGGACTCTTCGCCGTGCGAAGCTGGACGATAATGCCTCAGGTTTTCGGTCGGCGACTGCGCCCCGATCACCACAATATTCCAATCATCCGTATTGGCAATTTTTAGACGCCGGATGCTCATCGCTCCTAAGTCTCCGATCATGGTCCAGGGCAATTTCGAGCGCATTATTCATCTGTCATCCAATCAAATTGCTTGAACGTCGTTGGAGTACAACCCACGCTGATGACCCGCGTTAGGAGACCCGGTCACGCCGATCACCAATCTTTCTAACGCGCCTGGAACTTTACGCGTTCGGGCTCCTTCGAGCCGACCAGCATAAAGAATTCACAGCGTTCCGTGCCTTCGTTGCGGAAATAGTGAGGCTGGCCTGCCGGATTTAATATTACGTCCTTCCGACCCAGCCGAGCCTCATGAACCCGACCGTTCTCCTCCCAGCCCACTGTAAGCACGCCTTCGGTGACGAAATAGACGTCCTCGACATCGCGGACATAACCCTTCACGCCCTTCCCGCAAGGCACGAAAATCAGCTCCTTGCGGTTGGACCACGGCACGACCGCGCCCTCACCGACATATATCTTGCGAGCAAATCCCGCTGGATCCCAACTAGGGATTTGGTCGGTATAGCGAACGACATTTTGGGCCATAAGCTGCTGCAGGGGATGCGAATCTAAGGGATTGAACGGCATGATTTTTTCGAGCTGAACACCGAGACGTGCCGCCAGCGCCGGATCGGTATCCCTTGGGTGCGCATGGTAACGTGTCTTGTCCGCCCTGCCAGACTCCGCAACCACTGAAAACTGAACCGGTTCCACCCCGTCATTACGCAATCCATGCGGGACGTTGACCGGAACGGAGATCATGTCCTTCAGGCCAAGCCTTACTTCAACCAGTTCGCCATCCCGCTCCCAGCCGACAGTCGAAACTCCGCCGAAGACGAGATACGATTCTTCCATATCGTGCGAGTGCAGCGGGGCATATTTGGTCGGCGGCTGGTGGACCAGCACAACCGTGAAGTGCTCCGGCTTCAGCGCATGCGGATCGTCGATCTTTGACGAAAGGCTGTTTCCAACGAAGCGAGCCGCAGCACGCTCGAGCCCCACGTATCGTTCGTTCCCGGGAAACGCATTCCAATCGAAATTACGATCGGCGTATCGGGCGATCGACGCCGTCATCCGAGGGGCAAAATCCAGTTTTTCAATGATTGGCTTCATGTCGTCCTCGCCATAAATTCGGAATAGACACTAAAAGTCACGCCACGCGTGACTGCCTTGACTAACAACGGTCATGTGCCGCTGCTCAGTCAGCGACCCGGATAATCACCTTTCCGAAGTTGCGGCCTTCGAGCATACCTATGAAGGCTTTTGGCGCATTCTCTAATCCATCGATGACGTCTTCTCGGTACTTGATCTGGCCACTACTGACCCCCGCGCTGACTTCACGCTGGAAATCGGAAAACTGGTCGAGAAAATCCGAATTGATGAAACCTCGCACGGTTAGACCCTTTACCAGGATCTGCCGCATGGTCGCGGGCAGCCTGTCCGGACCCGGAGGAGTCTGTTGGCCGAATTGAGAAACTAATCCACAGACGGGTACGCGCGCGAGACGGTTCAATAAGGGCCACGCGGCTGCCCAGACTGCACCTCCCACATTTTCGAAGTAAACATCGATGCCATTCGGGCAGGCCACTGCAAGCTTCTGCGCAAGATCAGGCGCGCGATGATCGATCGCCACGTCGAATCCGAGTTTATTTTTCACGAACGCGCACTTATCTGGTCCTCCAGCGATCCCCACCGCTCGTGCTCCAGCGATACGTGCAAGCTGACCAACAAGGGATCCGACCGGCCCGCTCGCCGCGGCGACTACCACCGTTTCACCGCGCTTCGGCTGCCCGATAAGCCGCATGCCCACATAGGCGGTAAAGCCAGGCATGCCGAGCACACCCAGTCCGGTGGTGATCGGAAAATCGGCTGCGTCTAGCTTGCGAAGCCTCTCACCGTTGGAAATGCTCAGTGTTTGCCACCCGGTCTGAGCGAGGACCACATCGCCGGCCTTGTAACTCGGATGATTCGAGACGAGTACGTCGACCACACTTTGGCCCACCATTACGTCGCCGATGGCAACGGCCTCCTCCATGCGCCCGCGCATATATGGATCGAGCGAAAGATACCGCGTTCGCAGCAGCAGTTGACCGGCGCCGGGATCCGATACAGGGGCCTGTTCGAGACGGAAATCATCTTCTTTCGCCTTACCGACGGGACGGGCTGCTAAGACGATCCTTTTGGTGCTCAGGGCGCTCATCTCAACTCCAACATCTAATGGAACTCCGGCGGACCCAAGGTTGTGGCGCAGTGGCTCAACTGGGTAAGACGATCATCGGACGACGGCCACAAACGATTTGGCCATCGGCTCGTCAATATTGAATAACGAGCAAAGCTCTGAGG
This sequence comes from Bradyrhizobium ottawaense, assembly GCF_900099825.1. Taxonomy (NCBI): domain Bacteria; kingdom Pseudomonadati; phylum Pseudomonadota; class Alphaproteobacteria; order Hyphomicrobiales; family Nitrobacteraceae; genus Bradyrhizobium; species Bradyrhizobium ottawaense. The sequence continues at coordinate 2,291,712 of NZ_LT629693.1, forward strand.
GCCGGGGATTCCCTGGCAAGCGTGCTTGTGATTTCAAGAGACACTCAACAACCGTTTTGTTCGTTGGGTTGATAAAGGTGGATAGACCGACCTGCTCCGGCTTCGGTAGGAGGGCAGGATCTGTCGACCGCGCGGCGGTCAGGGCGCACTGTTGCGTATCCAGTGCAGGGGAACACAGTCGGGCGATCGGTCGCTCGCGCGGCCGCCGCATCACCAATGCGCTGACAAGCGGGTGTACCGTCCCAGCGCCTTCAATGCTGGAGGGCGGCCGGCACCCAAAATTCCGCCGAGTGCATTCGACGATGGAAAAATTGCCTCGCTTGGCCTTTCGCGACCGCAACGGTATCGAGCACATGTTAGGTCGCCTCAAGGACTTCCCGCCGCATCGTTACTTACCATGACCGGAATGCACGTAACTTCCTCGCCGCCGTTTGCCTGCCACAACGGTCAGTTATTGGTCGTGACTCACGAATCTTATTGCTTGCGCCTGACCAGCTTGCGTTTTCGCTGTTCGCCCAATAGCCAATCCTTTGATTGAGAGAACTCGTCTTCAAGGAATCGCCGTACCTCTCGCGTGAGTTTTCTAAGATCGCTTTCCCGCCGACGCAACAGCCAAACATTCATCGAGGTGGATTCCTGAGGAAGCACCCGGACAAGGTTCTCAGCCAACGCAAACGGAACGGCAAGAAACGCCAAACCAAGTCCTTCTGCCACGGCTTCGAAGCGGCTCGCCATTGGCGAGACGTCCAATACACTCCGCGCCTCCGCGGCTGCTCGGAAGCGGGTCAACAATGGCATCTGGCCGGCACGTTCACTTTGCATAGTGGGAAAATCAGAAGCAGAGCCGATGATGTCATGATCTTCAAGCTCCGCCAGCGACCGCGGCGCCGAATGTATGGCCAGATATCCTTCAGATGCGAACAGCCCAAACGATACATTCGCTACCCGTTTTCCAATCAATTCACTTTCACCAGGATCCCCCATCCTGATGACGAAATCGAGATCGCTCGTGGCGACGCCTTGCTGTTGAACCGTCGCCGTAATTTCGAGGTGAACGCGATTGTTCAGATCGCGCAGTTTCTTTACGCGCGGCAAGAGCCAATGCTTCGTTAACCCCTCTGTTGCGGATATTCGCACAACCGACGATCTTCGACCAACGTGTGAGCGAAGGTCACGATGAAACGATTCAAACGCGAGCATCATATCACCTGCAGAGCTGCGAAGATCCTCACCCTCCTGTGTCAGTTTGACTCCCGACGGTGTGCGAAAGAATAGAGGGGCTCCAACATAGCGTTCTAGCTCTCTCAGGCGCCGGCTTAGCGTAGGTTGACTCATACCAAGACTATCAGCAGCGCGATTCACGCTGCCGCTTCGGGCAACAGCAAAGAACAGTCGGAACAGGTCCCAGTTTGCGTCTGCCACACCGCAAGCCCAGCTTCACATGGTCATTCGACGGTAATCACGTACCAGCGCATGCTTCAATGTACGTAGCTTGCGTTCGCCGCCAGGATGGGTTTTCGGCGCGGCGAAGCGTCCGCTAAAATCGGAGCGAACCGGCGCAATTGAATTAGTCATCATTCGGCGTTTTCCATTGCAATTCTGAGTAGCGCATCGACCGCACTTCGCGTCGGCGCAATATACATTTTCGGCAGCATTTTTGCCAGCGACTGGGCCATCCAATTGTGGGATCCCTTATCGCATCTCCTCATTCTCGCGGACGCAATCCCGCCTGAGGTTAGCAATCAAATTCAATAATTCGCGGCTAGACAATCGACGATCGCGCCGACACCGGCGTCGGCCCGCCCTGGACCTGATCTGCTGACAATGTTGCCGATTTGATTAGTACTTCGACGCGAAAGCTACGAACTACGTCTTGCGGCCAGCGCGCCGTTATCGTGGCAGATAGTGCTTGTGGAGCGGCCAACCATCTGCCACGACATTACGACTTGTGAGTTCGTCGATTTCAGCGCTCGAAAGGCCGATGGCGGCGAGCACCGACCTCGTGTCGGCTCCTGGCCAACGCGCAGGCTCAAGCCGGCCTACAACACGCGATCTCAGCCTGTACCATGTTGGAAGGGGAAGATTCGTGCGGTGTCCGCTCGGGTGTGCAGATTCGATCATGGCGACGGATTCAGGATTTACATCGCAGTGCAAGCTTGACAACGTACATTTGCTCCGTAACTCATCGAGACGAGTGATCGGAACGATAGATGCGGAAGGTGTGCCTTCCAACCGTTTGGTGAGCTGGCTAACGCTGGAAGCCGCTATCGCGGCTACTAGCTCCGCGTCCGTCGCATTCTTGGCACCGATCTTTTCTGCCGCAGCTGCTATGTCTGATTTCCGACAAGCGAGAAAAATCCAGCCGTCGCGTGCTTTGTACGTACGATAGTGTGGACCATAGCCGGTTGCCTGTTGACCGCTAGGTTCCAAGGCATCGTCCTTCCCATCCGTCGATACCACAAACGGGAATTGCACGAGCTGAGCGCCCATGGACAGCGACGTCCGCACGTAGGACCCGCCGCGACCCAGAGTTCGAGCAATCAACGCATGCGCGATGCCCGATGCCGCGCTAAAGCCCGTGATGTAGTCAACGCACGAGGCAATTCCGTGCATCACCGGCGCATCGGGGGTGCCATAGCGAGCAGTGATTCCGGTTGCCGCCTGAAGAACCGGATCGAAAGCGGGGAATTCTTTGTATAGTCCTCCGTCGGGACCTCCCCAGGCGCTGACCTGGCAGACTACAATATCCGGATTGATTGACCGGAGCTGTTCGTCAGAGAGACCGATGCCAGCGACGGACCGATCGAGGAAGTTATGTATGACGACGTCGGTGTTTTGGATCATGCGCTCCAATAGACGCCGGCCCTCAGCCGACTTCAGGTCCAAGATCGCCGCGCGCTTTCCCTGATTTACGTCGACGCCGGTCCACATCAGCAGGCGTGGCCCGGCCTGCGGCGCCGGCGGGTCGATTCGTGTGACATCGGCGCCAAACTCAGCGAGCGTCCTCGCCGCCGACGGTCCTGCAATGACATTGGAGAAATCGAGGACCCGGAAGCCAGAAAGTATCTTCTTCGAAGAATCCGAGCCGGTGGCAGGAGGGAACGAGATTGAGGCCGATGTCCAGACACGTTCGGAGGCGTCACTCCGGCGTGACCGGAGAGACGGCGATTGTATGTCGCCTCCCTTGATCGACACGTAGCGACCCGCTTGCATCGTAGAGCCTAACTCGGGATCTGTGAGCGCGGCCACGTTGCCACCCTCCCGGGCTACCGCCCAATTCAGCCACTCCTTCGATGTTCGAACGACCGCCGCAGGGACACCTGCCTGACCGAAAGCCACTTCCCATTCATGCGCAGGTTTTTGTTTGAGGCGCTCCGCTATTCCTCGCCGGACACGCTGCTTCCAATGCGGGCTCAATCCAACAGAGTCACTAAGGTTATTGCCGTCTCCCCCTTCTTCCCAGGGGCTGCCGAGGACCATGCCCTCGGCGATCAGTTCGTCGAGCAGATCCAGCACCTCAAGGCCGGCTCTTGCAAGATGGGCGTGGTCGGCGGCGGTGATGTACAGCAACCTGCCGTCGGCGCAAAGATAATTACTGGCCTGTGGTCGAGAGGATTGACCGAGATATGCTTGCAAGGTGGCGCGGTGCGCCGGAGTGAGGTGCGTCGACAGATCGCGCAGAATCGGGAAAGCTATTTCACTCATCGCCTTCTCAATCGGCGGCAAATCATAGCGCTGGGGCAAGCCCTCGATTTTCATGGCGAGCACCCCCATAGCCGACATCAACGCGTCCGCAAGCGGCACTTCGACTTGTTGTCCTGCCCCGGTTCTTACGCGGTGCAAGAAAGCCATGGAAGCGGCTATTGCCGCATGGACGCCACCATAGGCGGAGGCCACGGGCAAAGCGGAAAAAATCGGCGGACCGCCGAGGACTGGTCCGAACGCATGGATATCGGTATACCCGCCCAGGGCTGCCGCAATGGAGCCTTCCCACGAAGCTAGATCCTCTTGACGGCTACCCTTGGCGAACCCGGGCATGGACACATAGACGATTTGAGGATTGCTCGTGGCGATGGTCTCATAGTCGAGGCCAAAGCGCCGTGCACGGTCGAATCCTAAATTGTCGATAATGATGTGTGCACTCATAGCCAAGGATCGCGCTTCACGTTGCCCCGCCTCACTCTTGAGGTCCATGCTCAAGGAGCGCTTGCCACGGCCAAGATGAGCCTCCTCTAGGCCCACTACGCGGTCCGGTCGATTGATCTCGATAACCTCCGCCCCTTGGTCAGCAAGCAGCATCGATGCCACACGGCCAGCCCAGATACCGCCCAGATTCAAAACACGAACACCGCTGAGCGGATGCGTGGCAGACGACATTGCAGACTCCTCATGATGGGCTCAGCATCTCGCGAACCTGTCGTGGCGAAGCGATTTGGGCACCAAGGTCTTTGATGATCCTTCTAGCCGTTTCGACCAGCGAGGCATACGAGGTCGCGAGTTCGACCATTGCTAGGTAGACCGTATCCTCTACTTCGGGCGTGGCCACCGGCCAAGACAGACTGTGCGACCATTCGCAGCATGCGGTCGTGCAAGTAGAGCAGCCCCAGCGGCATATTCGCTACCCAAATTATGGATCGGGGTTATTCAGTGATGACTGGCCCCGTGCGTCGGATCGCTCTCCGCATAACATTCGCGCTGCGAACATCTAGCCATCGCAGTGGAAATTAACCCTGCTTCAACCTGCTAAATCAAACGGGTCGGAAGCGGCGAGTGCCAACACACACGAAACTCACAGTCGTTCGTCACAATTGAATAACCCCAGTTCAATCTTTTGATTGGCGCACGAACGAGCCGCTGGTTTGGTTATGCCCGATGAAAATCACAAAAAGAAGAAACGCGCCGCATCCGCGGCGCGTCGGGAGGATCAGACAATGCGGACTATCGTTGGCCTTGCGTTAGTCGGCTTGCTCGCAGGCGCCTCGGGCGCGGCCGCGCAGGTCTCCGACGATGCCGTCAGGATCGGCGTCATGTCGGACCAGAGCGGCGTCTATTCCTATAGCACCGGCCGCGGCACGATCGAAGCCGTGAAGCTCGCGATCGCGGATTTCGGCGGCAAGATTCTTGGCAAGCCGATCGAGTTCGTCACCGGCGACGATCAGGACAAGCCGGACGTCGCCAACGCCATGGCGCGGAAGTGGATCGACCAGGACAAGGTCGACGTGGTGCTGGCCGGCGGCAGCACCCGCACTACAATGGCCGTGCTCAATGTCGTAACAGAGAAAGACCGGACGCTGCTGGTGTCCGGTTCTGGCTCGCCCGACATCACCGGCAAGCTGTGTCATCCGAACGTGACGCACTGGGCCTTCGACACGTACAGCCTAGCTTCCACCGTGGGACGCTCGGTCGCTGCGCAGGGCGGTAAGAGCTGGTTCTTCATCACAGTTGACCTGTCCATCGGCCAGGCGCTGGAACGCGATACCGCAAAGTTTATCGAGGCCGGCGGCGGTAAGGTGCTCGGCGACGTACGCCATCCGCCCAACTCGGCCGACTTCGCCTCTTTCTTGCTTGCGGCCCAGAGCTCCCGCGCCCAGATCGTCGGCCTCGCCAATGCTGGCAGCGATCTCGTCAACACCATCAAACAGGCCGGCGAGTTCGGCATGACCGACGGTGGCCAGCGCCTTGCAGCGCTGTTCATGTATGTCAATGACGTGCAGTCGCTTGGACTTGCCGTTGCCCAGAACACGCTCGGCGCCACCTCGTTCTACCACAACCTCAATGATGCGACGCGGGCCTGGACCGCGCGCTACCGTCAGGCATTCCCCGGCAACAACCTGCCCAACATGGTTCAGGCTGGCGCCTATGCCGCCGTCACGCATTATCTGAAGGCGGTACAGGCGGCAGGCACTGATGCCGCCGCTCCGGTCGGCAAGAAGATGCGTGAGATGCCGGTCAACGACTTTTTCAACAAGGACGTCGTGATCCGCGCCGACGGTCGCGTGCTGCCCGACATGATGCTGTGGCGGGCCAAGACGCCCCAGGAGTCCACTGGGCCGATCGACCTTCTCGCGATTCTGGAGACGGTGCCCGGGGCCCGCGCATTCAGGCCTGAAGCCGAAAGCGGGTGTCCGTTGCTGAAGAAGCAGTGAGCAACTCGCCGTTCGTCGCAGGGGCAGCGTGCGGTGACCAAAGCCATGGGCGATAACCAGCTTCACAGGCAACAATATGCTAACATCGCGGTGTCACCCCCGAGCAAATTGCTCCCTGACATACTGTCCCACGCGGTCTATTGCGCTTTGCCCTTCTGGCAGGATGGCCGCGAAAAAGGGCCAGACGTGGAACATCCCCTCCCAGATTTCGAGCGTCACTTCGACGCCCACATTCTTTGCGCGTTCGGCAACCCGCCGAGAGTCGTCCAGTAGCATTTCCTCGGTTCCCACCAAGATCAAAAGTGGGGGCAACCCAGAATGCTCTCCGTACAGTGGAGACGCCAGCGGATGATGCGGATTTCCTTCCGGACCAAGATATCGCAAGGCATGCGCGTTCGTCGTGTCAATGCGGATGACGGGGTCTCGGTCCCGATGCGTAACGATCGTGCCGCCGGTTTTTGCAAGATCGGTAGAAGGCGAGAAGAGGATTGCGGCGCGTGGTTGTTCGATGTCTTTTTCTTTCAGTGCCAGCATGAGTGCCAGAGCGAGCCCTCCACCGGCTGAGTCCCCCGCAATGATAATATTCTCAGGCAAATGTCCTCCAGCCGAACAGGGGCGCGCGGGCCTTGCCGGCCTGGCTCTACGCGCTCCGCTCCCCGAGCCGCGCTTTGCCTCGTCTCGGCCCATGCGGGTGACGATCCCTCGCGCAAGGATCGAATGACTTTTTAGCGGCGACCCCGCTCACTAACGCGCGGACGGAGAATCAAGCATTCCGCCTATCTCGACCGTCTTGCCCGCACTCTTCGGGGCCTTCGCCAGGATGGGAAGAAGAACCTTATCGGCCTCCTCTATCTCCCGGCTAGATGTGTCAGCCTCAGTAATTCGCCGAATTGCCTGCAAATCACGTATGAGTTTTATGCGTGTGGCAATCAGCATTGGATGTTTGACGAGCGTCTTCTGCCTTTCGTTCTCAGGATTGCCGGTCCTCGCTTCGAGGGCGACCGTGGCGAAACGGGTGATCAATAACGCCGACTGATAATTGTCCAGGGACTTGCCGCCTGAAGATAACGCCTCTTTCTCCGCGAGAAATACTCTGCACCGGTTCGCTAGCGTGCCCGGATTAAGATCCGAAAAATCGGTTTCCAGGGCGGCCTTATCGGGCTCGGAGATCGAGTCATATGTCTTGACAAACTCGTCAGCATCTTTTGCCAGGATGACTATCTGGTCACTGTCTGAAATACGGGAGATCGGCGGTTTCAGAATAAACTTGATTTCCTTTCCCGTAGCACCGAGCGCCTGCAATCTTGCACGCATCATAACAAGGCGGAATGGTGATGCCGAGGCGGTCACGTCAACATCATCTGGCGCAATCAAATCGGCTAAGAAGGGCCGGGAGATTATTGCGGCGACCATGAATATCAAGCAGGACAAGCAGAGCGTTCCGAGACCCAGGCCGATGACGTGAAGCTTTTCCTTATTGTGCGGTTTGCTGAAGTCCATTTTCAGAAGTGAATAACCGCCAGCGCCGCCGATTACGCCGAACAGGAGCGGCAGCACCGTAACAACGACCGGACTCTGCGACCAGGCGATCCAGACACCCAGCAACGCCCCGAGGGCCCCCATAGCGAATGCAACTTGCATGGTCATCCCTCCCGCGAACACACCTTAAGGATATCCGTTGCAGACTATTTCAATCATGGCCCAAGGCAAGCGCCGTAAATGAGGTGAAGTCCTCACTTCAAATTGCCTGCCTCGCCGGAAAATGAATTGGACGAGCAGTTCAGGGGAGAAGCGATCACGGGAGAAGCGGCATGAGCTCGCCGCAGTTTCTCGTATCGCTCTCAGGTTTCTTACGGAGCGGGTGGCGACGATGAGCCACAATTAGACAGCCAGGATCTGGCGGCCGGGCGGAGCTGGGCCGGGCGAATATGAAGGGGAGCGGTTACTTCTCCTACCGCGGCTCGGTCACGGATCGCGCTCCTGCCGAGCGGTCCCTCATTAGCCGTGATTTCGAAACGGAATTCACGCGGCGCGAGTTCGAGGCTTACTTCGAGCGTTGGCGACCAGCTTTCGCCGGCGCGGGCTTCCACAACCGGGTGAACTCACGCGTCGCTCGATCGTATGTCGCGAAGTCATTCACTGCATTGGCCACCACCAATGCGCCCGTGATCGTTGCCAGCAATTGCGAGGCCTCATCCGACGAGAGGCCCTCCTCCACGAGCTTTTCGTGACACATCTTGAAGAACTTCTTTACTTCCGCTGATACTTCCGGCGGCAGATCCATGGATGATGCACCGAGGACGGCGCATGGACACATGCGATCCTCTGAGTGCAAGGTCCCTCGGAACGCTTTCACCCAAACCTTCACCGGGTTTGGCTCCTTCTGGAGCTCTCGTTCGATCAAATCCGCCGTCTGTGCGGTATAGCGCTGAATGACGGCTGCAGCGAGGTTCTCCTTCGTCGGAAAATGATAGTGGACGCTAGAACTCTTGACGCCCACGTCGACTGCAATCTCTCGAAAACTGAAACCGTTGAAGCCGGCCTTCCGCATTCGCCGCTCAGCGGCGTCCATGATGGCGGCGGCGACGTCACTCATTGAGTCTGCTCCCGTGGCTACCTCTCGATAGGTAGGGCTTACAGAGATCAAAAACAATGCCTGTCAGTCTATCTATCGGTAGGGCATAATGCTAAGCAAGGCAGCGAACGTCTGTCGCAAGCCTGATCTTCGGGCCCTTGGCCGGGCTTCGGCCCGTCGATCGCGGCAGGAAGACATCACCCCTCCCTCGGGCACGAACCTCAAGCAAGCTGGGTGATCAAGATGTTCTCGGTGATCTTCGAAGTCCATCCCAAGAAAGAGCAATTCGACCTTTACCTCGCTCTTGCGAAAGACTTGAAGCCGATCCTGGAAGGCATCGACGGGTTCATCGACAACGAGCGCTTCGAAAGCGCGCGTCGGCCAGGGTGGATCCTGTCGCATTCCACATGGCGAGACGAAAAGTCCGTTGTGAGATGGCGCACCGTCGCCAAGCACCACGAGACTCAACAGCGCGGTCGTGACGACGTCTTTCAAGATTATCATTTGCGGGTCGGCGAAGTCGTGTCGGATACGGCGCCTCCCAACGGCGTACCTCTGGTCGAACAGCGTTTGGACGAGACGGAAGTCGGCGCCGGGAAGTTTGCGACGCTTACCGAGGTTTTGCCATCGGCGACTGGAGCAGGATCACTGGCCCCGTCGGAGTTCGCTGACCGCTTGTCGCTCGATCGAACACACTCGGCCCCGATCGACTACGATGTTTTCTCAAGCATCTACAATGCGGGAAAACTTGCATTGTTGGCGAGTTGGCGCGACCGCAACTCCGCTGAGCAGTTTGAACCACAGCTCCCTACCGAGGCCGACGCTGTTCGTCATCGCGTCGTACGCATCGTGCGTGACTACGGCATGTTCGATCGACGTGAAAGCCCACAATATTATCCTGACATTCCACGTGGCCCGACGACGCGCAGATAGGACTCCGTCGTTCGCGAAAAACAAAGCCGGCCGCAAGTCCGAGGAACCCAGGCATTCGAGGGCCCGAGTCATGGATCGGCCGTTCCGCGCTCGCGGCTTGCATCCCTCTCTCTGCTCGGCGAAGCGACATCGAGGGAAGTCGTTCAGTAATTCTTCCGCCGCCCGTCACGACGTTGTTCCTCTCTATCGATAGATCAGACTTGACGCATCCAGTTTCCAGAGTTAATTCTCCGAAGCTCATCAATCTATCGATAGGTAGAATAACACAGGAGGGTTGCCATGCGTTTTCAGGACAAGGTCGCGATCGTTACAGGAGGCAGTTCAGGCATCGGCAAGGAAGTGGCGACCCGATTTGTCGCTGAAGGTGGATCTGTCGTCATCATCGGACGCGATGCCGCCAAAGCTGAAGCCGCAGCCAAGCAAATCGACGCGACCGGAAAGCGTGCTATCGCCCATGTAGGCGACATTTCCCTGCCGGCGACCGGACAAGCAGCGGTGAAGGCAGCGCTAGATCGCTTTGGCCGTCTGGACGTCCTGTTCAACAACGCCGGCATCTTCGGGCCGAAGCCATTCCTCGACGTCACCGAGGATGAATACGATCGTTTCCTGAGCATCATCCTCAAGGGCAAGTTTTTCGTCGCACAAGCGGCCGCAAAAGCCATGAAGGCTGCCGGCCGCGGCGGCGCGATCGTGCAGACCGGCTCCATGTGGGGCCTGCAGGCGATCGGCGCCACGCCCTCGTCCGCTTATTCAGCGGCCAATGGTGGCGTCCATGCGCTGGTCAAGAACCTCGCGATCGAGCTCGCCCCAGACAAGATCCGCGTGAATGCGATCGCGCCCGGCGTGATCGAGACCCCGGTCTTCAGCACATTCCTGACGCCGGAACAGGTGAAGACCGTTCTGCCGACCTTTAATGCAATGCATCCTCTTGGCCGAAACGGTCAGCCCGCAGACGCGGCCGAGGCGCTTCTGTTCCTTGCCTCGGATCAGGCGAGTTTCATCACCGGTGTCATCCTTCCGGTCGACGGTGGCGTCATGGCTGGCAGGCAGTGATTGCTCGTGTGACCAGGTCGACGTCCGACATCGGTGATCCGTCCCGCGCCTGACCGCGCGGGGCCAACCTCCCCATCACGCCCCTCCCTTCCCTTTCCGGCGCAGGCCCGTCACGAACGGAGAATCCCAGTGGGTACAAACGTTCAAAAGAAACTCTTCACGCCCGTTCAAATCGGGCCCATCACACTGAAACACCGTGTCGTCATGCCGCCGATGAGCCGGCTACGGGCGCAGCCAGGGACGGGCATTCCGAGCGACTTGCAGCTCGAATATTATACGCAGCGTGCGTCTGACGGCGGGCTGATCGTCACGGAAGCGACGGCGATCGCGGCATCCGCGCGAGGTTACTACCATGCGCCCGGTCTCCACGCGGACGACCATGTGGCGGCCTGGAAACGGATCACGGATGCGGTTCACGCCAAGGGCGCATACTTCTTCACGCAGCTTTGGCACGCCGGCCGCACGACACACGTCTCGATCACGGGATCGCAGCCGGTTACGGCGTCTGTCGATCCGGCTTACTGGGCTGATCCGAGCATCGTCGTCGATACGCCTGATGGGTTTCGTCAGACATCGCCGCATCGAGCGCTGGAGACCGCGGAAATCGCCGGTGTTCTCGAACAGTACCGCGCGGCCGCCCAGAACGCGAAGAAGGCGGGTTTCGATGGTGTCGAACTGATGGCGGCCAACGGCCACCTGATGGATCAGTTTCTGCAGGACAACACCAACAAGCGGACCGACCAATACGGCGGTACGGTCGAGAATCGAATGCGTCTTCTCGTCGAGGTCGTCCAGACGTTGGCCGAGGTCTGGGGTGCGGATCGGGTCGGGGTTCGACTCGCGCCAAGCGGGACGTTCAACGGCATGGGCGACAGCAACCCCCGTGCGCTGTTCCGCTCGGTGGCAGAGCGGCTTGACGGCTTCGGGCTCGCGTATCTTCACCTCATCGAACCGCGGGTGAAGGGCGGTGAGACCGTTGCCGAAGCGCAGGCGCCGGTCGCAGCCCAGGAATTGAGCAAGATCTTCAAGGGACCAGTCATCTCGGCCGGTGGATTCAATCCGGAGACGGCCGAGGCAAGCGTGGTCAATGGCGATGCGAGCCTAATCGCCTTCGGCCGTCACTTCATCGCGAATCCCGACCTGCCCAGGAGGATCGAACTCGGCTTGCCGCTGAACCCATATGACCGCAGCACCTTCTATGGCTACACCGCGCGCGGCTACACCGACTATCCCGCCTACGAAGCGTCCTTACAGGCTCTGCTTCCCACTTCCTGATTGAGATTGCGAAAGTCCTGCCGATCGTCCGCGCGTCGGCAGGACCTCTTGTCGTTGATCTGCATAGCCGAGCTCATCGCGCGGGGTCGCGGAATAGCGGAATGGGTGGTTTCGTGCTCAGAAATGGCGAAAATAGTTTCGGTGAGGCAGCGGGACAGCCGCAGGCTGACGCCATGTCGCCGTCTTCGAGGGCTCGGTTCTCTGGCCGGAAGCTGCGCACGTTGCTTTGTTGTGCAGGCGCGCCCTTCCTCATCATGCTCGACACTAACATTGTCGCCGTCTCGCTGCCGTCCATTGCGCGCGACTTGCGCGGCGGATTTGCTGATGTCGAATGGGTCGTCAGCGCGTATATCCTTCCGTTCGCGGCTCTGCTGATGCCTGCAGGCGCCTTGGCCGACCGTCTTGGACGGCGGCGCATGCTGCTTATCGGGCTGTCGATCTTCACATTCGCCTCCTTTCTCTGCGGTGCGGCACCCAACCTCGCTACACTGAACGGGGCGCGCGCATTACAGGCGGTCGGCGCGGCGCTCCAACTGACGTCGTCGCTGGCCGTCGTCGCACACGGATTCGAACCTCACGAACGAGACCGCGTCTACGCGATCTGGGGCACCGTAATGGGCATGGCACCGCCTCTCGGTCCGATCCTCGGCGGCCTCGTTACGTCCTATCTGGGATGGCGATGGGCGTTTTACATCAATTTGCCGTTGGGCGCCGGATTGATCGTCCTCGCCCTGACGTCGGTCGCGGAATCTCGCGACCCGAAAGCGTCAGGCTTGGACTATCGGGGAATCCTCCTCTTTGGCGCCGGTCTTTTCGGCGTTGTGTGGGCTCTGATCGATGCAAATAGCATCGGCTGGGAAAGTGCGCCGACAATCATCAGACTCGCCGCAGGCGCGGTCCTGCTTGTGGCGTTCGTTTTTGCCGAACGCAAACACCCACGCCCGATGATCGACCTGTCGATATTCCGCGATCCGACCGTCACCGGAGCAGCCGTTGCTATGTTGGGTTACGCGGCCGCAGCACAAGTCATGATGACGATCCTTCCGCTCTATCTCCAGGATGCGTTTGTGCTTTCTCCGGCGATCACAGGTCTCGCAATGATACCTTTCGCATTGCCGCTGCTGATCGGTCCCAGCGTGGGCGGCAGGCTCGCGACGCGCATGTCCAGCCGTGCGATCCTGAGCTTCGGTCTCGGATTGGTCGCGCTTGGCAATGCGATCGCGGCAGCAGCCGTGCTGGCGGACCTATATTGGACGGCTGCGATCGGCATGTTCATCACTGGATCAGGCGCGGGCCTGCTAAACAGCGAGACGGCGAAAGCTCAAGTCAGCTCCGTTCCGCCAGAGCGCGCCGGGATGGCCTCCGGATTGGCAAGTACGACGCGGTTCATTGGCATCATCGCCGGTGTCGCGGGGCTGGGCGCAGTGCTCGCAGCCGTGGCCGAGGCCAGCCTTCGAAGGCTTGGAGCGCCACTCGTGCTCGATCAGAGGGTCGATTGGCACGACCTGAGCCTTCGGATCGTAGGTGGCGACGCGAGCGGTGCTTTGTCTGCTTTATCAGATCCGATTCGAATCGCCCTCCAAGGCACGGTGCACGCCAGCGTAGCAGCCGGCTTCGGTGCTGCACTCTCCGTTGCCGCGGTCGTCGCAGTTTTTGCAAGCCTGGCGAGTTGGCGGCTCATCCGGGCGGCTGGAACGCGCTCATCCTAAAGCGGGAGCCCCTCCGACGCCGCATACACGGCAACAGCGAGACCTGCCGGGCCCGCGCCGACGACGATCACGTCGTACGTCGTTCCAGGTTTGATATCGGGGACGATTCCCAGGCCAACTCCCGCCTCGGCATCGCTCGGCCGGCGGAGCACCGTCCCGTTTGGACAGATCAGGATCGGCAAATCGGCTGCCTGCACGCCGAGGCGCTCGACAAGGGCTTTGCCTTCAGTACCACCTGCATCGATCAGCGAGTACGGGTAGCTGTTCCGGGTAAGCAGGCCCCGAAGGCCAACCGTCGCCGGCGATCCCGCTTCTCCAAGGATGACCGAGCCAACGCTGTCCCCCTCCAACAGCGCGGCGCGCCGCAGGATGAAGGCCCGCATCATCAGTTCGCCGATGTCCGCGCTGCTGATGAGCAGAGCTCGAAGATGAGGGAGATCGAACGGATAGGCCGTGTACCCGTTCGGTCCCGCGCAGACCATGGCCAAGGAGGCATGCCCGGCAAGGTCACTTACTTCTCCGCTGAACTGACCCGGTCCGCCGGTGGCAAATATCCCCTCCCGGCCCAGACCATCCCGTCGGCTCGCAACGATGCCCCCCTCGACGACCAGCCACACGGCCATGTCCCGATCGCCGACATCGAGAAGCTTTTCGTCCGGTGCAAAACGCCGCTCAGGACCGCTCGCGAAACGAAGAGCGAACTGTATTTGAGCCGGAGTCAGCGTCGGAACGATTTGGGCCAGTCGGTCGTCCAGCAGCATACCAAGTGCCTCGCTGATGGGGATTCGGCTCGTGCGACGCCGAATCGTACGGGTCGGATTGGTCAGCCGGCCCAATGGCCGCGCAGCAGCCGATTGAATGCGTCCGCCCGCTCCTCAGGAAAGAAAAGCCGCGCTCCTGACAGCTCAACCGGCGGTCTCGCTCCTGGGATCGCCTCGGCCAGCCAGTGCGCCCATTTCACCGGAAAGTAGACATCGTCCGTGGCCCAGACGATCAGTGTCGGCGCCTTGAGCTGACGCAATTGGGGCTCGATGGCCAAAGTGTGTTTGTTGTCGAATGCGCCGACGAAGCGCTCCAGATCATGGATACGTTGCTCGTTGCGCAGGTGTGGCCGCAGGTAGATTTCGATATCTTCGTCCCTGACGGCTTCGGAGTGCTCGTAGGCTGGGCCAAGTGCACCTGGCGAGCGATAAATCGATTTGTCGCCGAGCATTGCGTTGAGGGTTTTGCTCAGCCCGCCGGCAGCAACCATTTCCACGAACGGTTTGAACGCTTTGGGCGGCCAGTTGTCCTGGGTATCACAGTTCGTGAGCGTCAGCGTCCGCACCCGATCCGGATTGAGCGCGGCGAAGATCTGGCAAATCCCTCCGCCGCTGTCGTTTCCGACCAGATCGACCTGATCTATATGCAGCGCGTCGAGCACTTCCTTCAGCATCTTCGCATTGGCGGTCACAGACACGTCCTGAGCGGCTGCGATTTCCGTGTCGCCGTGCGCAAGCAGGTCGACCGCGATGCAGCGCCGAAAATCTGAAAGCGCGCCGAGCTGGTAGCGCCACATGTGCTTGTTCAGCAGCACGCCGTGCACGAAGAGAGCGACCGGTCCCGATCCCACTTCCACGTAACCGATTCGGCCTGACGGCGTGTCGACGTGGCGAACGGCCGGCGTATCCTGTTCGTTGCTCATGAGGTCCTACTCCTACTCCGCTCTATCGATAGGTAGACCATGGGATAACTCTGGAAATCTCTGCCGTCAACGTCTATCTATCAGTAGAGATAGGAAATGCGATGAACGAGACGGCAGAGCGCCTGTTGGACCTGGCCGAGGCTCGCATCTGCGAGGCGGGCTACCGTGGCTTCAGCTTCCGCGATCTTGCAGCCGAGATCGGCATCAAGAGCGCCAGTGTCCACCACCATTTCCCGACGAAGGCGGGAATGGCCGCTGCGGTCGCGCGCCGATACGGGGATCGCTTCTTCGAACTGGTCGCGCGGCGGGGTGATGAGAGCGGCGACGAGGTGATTGCGATCTATCGATCCGCGTTTCGCAGCCCGATCGAACGGGATGGCCGGATGTGTCTAGGCGGCATGCTTGGCGCTCAAGCGGGCGGTCTACCGCCCGAGATCGTGCAGGAAATCGAGATGTTCTTTCGACGCTGCATCGACGACCTTTCGAGCAGAATTGGCGGAGCGGATGCTATGGCTCGGGCGTTCCATGTGATGGCGGCCTTGGAAGGAGGCTTGATTCTTGCGCGTGCCTATGGCGACATCTCCGCGTTCGATCAGGCGACTGCGGGGCTTACCGGGCCCACATTCGCAGTCGCCTGATGATCGCGCGAAAGCGCGCTGTCATGATCCCGGCTTCGGGCCGAAGCGACCTCACCATCGACGCGGACGTTTTGTCTGATCACTTCGCCCATCTATTCGCCGATCTGACAACAGCAATGGCGGAACGCTAATCGCTCGAGGAGCTTCGGCGAGAGCGAAACGTACGCAAGGTCACGGAGTAGCGCAGAACGTCCATCGGTGCGATGCTGTGCTGCCAGCTGTTCCGCACCGGGCCATGGAGCAAATACACCGATCGTGGTTCGACATGCGCGGACCGGCGCTCCCAGCCCTCCCCCACCCTCCGACGCAGCCGCAATGTGCAAGGTGCGAGAAACGACACTGCGACGATATCTTCATACGACGGCCGGTCGCGGTGCCAGCCGATTCCAGCGCCCGGCCCATACTCCGTCACCATGAGCTGCTCAAACGCCTCGGCCGGTACGCCACTGATCTGGCTTGCAACGTCGGTGAGCGGCAGAAGGTAATCGGGAATGCCCGCATCGGCGCGTGGCTCTTGGCCTGCGAAGACATACCTGTGCCCAAAGCTGTATATGCGGCGATTGCCCTGATGGCCGTGAAATTCGAAGGGCTTCAGGGGCAGCTTTTCAAATCGCTGAACGAGGCTCTTTTCGTCGGCGGTCGATATTACATCCGGGATATAGCGGAAACCGGCAGGCAGCTCAGGCTCCCCGAACAGGTCGTCCATGCTGCTGATGGGACTGCTGGTGTATTTCTTCGCTGAAGCGCGTTTCACGGGCATCGAATCTGGAGATTCTTCTTGGGGGCTCGACTTGTGGTGAGCGGACGGCTTGCCGCAGGGCGACCGCGCTCCCGATCGGCGCCGAGAGGGTCCGGGCAAGAAAGGAGAGCCTGTCTCGTCAAGCTTGGACAAAATTCATTGGCCCAAGGAAGTCCATTTTGCCGACGTCGACGCCGCCGTTGCGGAGGACCGCGTACGTCATCGCAATATGGAAGTAGACGTTCGGAATCGTTATCTGAAGCAGATAATCCTCGCCGCCGATGACCTTCCCGGGAACCCACGAAAGGCTGACTTTGCGGCCTTCTGCGCCTTCATATTGTGCTTCGTGTACGCTTTCGGCGAAATCGACAGTTTTCCGAACGCGAGCGCGCAGCTCTTCGAGGGTTTGCTCATTGTCTTCGTGTTTTGGCGGCGTCTGCCCGGAAAGCCAGGCAGCGGCTGCTTTGACATAATCGCAAGCGCTCTGCACCTGGTAGATCAAGGGCTTCATGTCGGGCGCGAGACGACCGTTCAACAGCTCACGGACGTCAAACTGCTTGGCAGATGCAAATTGGTCGGCCTTGTCGAGCAAGACCTCCACAGTCTTCAAGGACTGGACGCACTGCGAAACGACTTGATAATACATGGGATCTTCCTTCGCTGGATTTTGCGCTAGTGACGTGCTGATGTCGTCATAAGGCGGATGCTCATTCGTTGAGGTGATTCTCCCAATCCGCTGGGACGCGCCCCTTTGGTCCAGGCGAAGGCTGGTCAAGTGGCCGAGATCGCGGCAACGCCAGCCTGGGGCCGTAGAACGGCTTTTCGGTTCCATAGTTCCAGAACCAATCCTCACCAGGCTCGAAGCTTGTTACGATAAAGTGGCCAGTCTCGCGAAAATGCGCTGTAGCGTGCTGGTTTGGCGACGTATCGCAACAGCCGATGTGGCCGCATTTGGCGCAGCGCCGCAGATGGAACCACCATTGGCCAGCAGCAAGACACTCGACACATCCCGTTCCACTTGGAATGGCGTGAGGGTCAATGCCTTCTGATACGTCGCTCACTGCTGCTCCGCGTCCGCTCGATCCAGCGGGCGAATGCCCACCGTGTTGGGCTACCGGCGGCTTGTAATGCCGTCGTAAAGGGGGGCCGTTGCGCATTCAAACGGCCCTATAGAAAGGTCTTGGTCCACGTCCACGAGACGAAGATGAGGATATCTGGGCAAACGGCGCCGCGGAAGTTGGCTATCTTCGCGGCGCAAATCTTCTCACAATCCTTGCGAGGGCGTCGCGGGTTTGGCCGTCCTCCAGAGGTCGCAGGCAGATTACGAAAAGAGCTTTCTCGCCTTCTTCTGGAGAGCCTCCATCGCCTCGATGTACGGAATCGGCCCGTAGCTCACGCGGGCAACACCCAATTTCGCGAGCTTGTCATTCGATGGGACGCCTTCCATGACCATAACGTTGACCGGCAGCGTCGCTTCCTCAGCAATCCGACGGATATGGTCGGCCTCGATCAGCCCGGGAATGAAGAAGCCGGACGCGCCGGCCGACGCGTATGCCTTCGCTCTGTCCAGGGCTTCGTCGACATCGCCGCTGTTACCTAAGAACACATCGGTCCGTGCATTGATAAAGAGAGGAACGCCCTTGTGTTCGGCAGCATGTCGGATCGCCGCAATTCGCTTCGCCTGCCGATCAACGTCGTAGAGCCCTTTCCCCTTGACCACGCGGTCCTCGAAATTGATCCCGATGATTCCCAGATCAAGCAGCTTGGAGATGTTCGAGGCTAGTTTGCGATCATCGTCGCTGTAGCCGCCTTCGAAGTCGACGGTCACAGGCACGTCAACTGCCGCCACGATCCGCTCGACGATCTGCTCGGCAAGAGGAAGCGGAAGGTCCTCGCCGTCCTCATACCCCTGCGCAGTGGCGACAGACCAACTGCTCGTCGCGATCGCCTCCGCACCGGCCTCGACGATCGTTTTCGCACTGCCTGCATCCCACGCGTTGTAAAGTATCACTGGCGTTCCTTTGACATGAAGGGCGGCAAATTGTTTGGCTTTCTTGGTCTGGCTCACTGTCATCCTCCCGTTCATAGATTGCACGATGGTGAAATCGCAGACGGACTTGGAGTCGAAGCCGCGCTTGCGCACGCCACCAGCGTGACCCGCCGCGCAGCACTGAGCGGCGGGCTACGATCAAATGCCACGCGCCGTTGCGCAGCCTGACTATCTATCGATAGATCGCTGGTTTGATACGACTCCTGTTCAGCTCTGTCAACATCTATCTATCGATAGAACATCGCTCGAGTTGCTCTCGTCCGCCCGGAGGTCTTGCTGCCAAGGCGATGAACGAGATGGCTGCGCTGGATATTACCGCCTCCCCAGGGGTGGCAGTCCGCTCTATCGCGTCGAAGCGGCGCGCGCGATTGCCAGGCCAGATGCGATAAGACGCCGCCTAACACTGGTTTGACGATGTCGCAACAGAAGCCTAGCGGGTTGCTTTCATTGGGTCGCTGGACGGCTAAGTCGTGAATAAAGAGCAGATTTATCTATACCCGTCCCATAGCAAACCGCGGCGCCTGTGCAATGCGTTGCGCTTGTCCGCCTGAGATAAACGCCACGCGTACAACATTTATCGCAATTGGCCGGATTGGGATTCGTCTCAAATGCACTCTGGACGGAGCGAAGCCATGAACCAGGACAGGCCGGGTCCGCACGATCTTCTCGCGCGGGCCTATCTCGACATGCTGGCCGCCAAAGCTGGCGCGAACAGCGGACCGCTGCTGCGCAGCGGCGATGCCGACGACCCGATCGAGCGGCTGATCAACGACTTGGCCACCGCACCTGAATCCGTCGGCCGAACCTCCATTCGAGCCGATCTGGCGGCCGCCGCGGTGCTCGTGGCGCGCGCGATCGAGCCGGTCGATGAACTGACCCGCGACCTGCGGCGAGGCTGCCCGGTGGTCTCACTTGCCACTCACGGCGCCGAAGTGGTTTCCCTGGCTCGCCAAGTGCTAAAGACCTGCGCGTTCGGCGCCGAGGCCAAGGTGCTGGACGAGCGAGGCTTCGATCACGGACCGATCCGCCCGGTATTGCTGCTAGCGAGGGACGGCACCTCCAACGAGCACAAGGCGGAGCGTGGGAACGACTCGGTTGCACAGGCCCTGCACGCCCGCGCCCCGGTGTTTGGCCTGGCGCCCGACCCGCGCCGCCACTTGCCGCGCGACTTGCTTCGCGCAGCCGAGCACCATCTCGCGCTGAGCCAGCTCGACGGCTCCGGCGTCGCGCTGGTGATCGAGGCGGTGACCGGGCGGTCCCCGAGCGCGGCGCTCGACGACCAGCTCGTCCGGGCCGTCGACATCTCCGACCTCGCGCTTTCAGTCCGCTCCGACCGCACCGCCGACGAGTGCGTCGAACGGCTGCAACGAATCGTCGCAACGAAATCGTTCTTCGATCACCGTGGCCCCGCGCTGGAGGAGCTCGCCGGCTACGGCGCCGCCCGGGAATGGGGACTCAACCTCGTGAACGATCTGCGCGAATATCGCGCCGGACAACCGCCGGGCGGCCAAGCGATGCACCTCTTTTCGAGCGATGGATCCATGAACAGGAACCGAGGGGTATCGCACCGCCTTATGCCTCATAGGGCCCGCCTTTTTTCAGCAGAACCGCAACGACGTCGCCGCAGCTTTGGGCGCGGTCCGCACCGCAAGCGAGATCCTTAAACCGCTGCTCTCAGGGGGCCACGTGCGTTCGGCCGGCCGCCTGGCGGGGGCGTTCCGAGCTATCGGACGCGTGACCATCGCCGACCAGATTCTGGAGAGCATGAGAGCGCTTCACCACGATGTCCGCGAGGCCTGGCCCGGGAAATTACAACCCTGGCCGCGGGCTGAAACCCACCTGACCTCCTCGCCGAGCATGATGCGGAAATCGATTTCGTACGCGCCGACGATTGCACGGGGGGCCGAAAATGCCGCTCTTACGCGGTCACGATCGGCTGGGTGAATATGAGCCGATAGGTCGTCGAACGTTACGTACTCGCTCTGCGGCACGCCCCAGAGATCGAAAGCCCTTTCGTCCATCGTAAATCGATTGGTGTCGACGTTCGACGACCAGAGCGCGACGCCCGCGCCGAAGCTGTTCGGCGTCCCACACCGGTCGCGCGGCCTTCTCCGTCCGGCATTCCCAATCCTTTGGTGCTGGAGCCCGGCCGGCTGAGCCAACCCCTTGCGTTTCCATGGATTCCCCCTCGGCAACAATGAACTTTTTTTGGCGTAATCGATTGATCCCAAGCAATGCCAAGCCGCATTTGCGGCAGAAATTTCGGTGGGAGACCTGCGATGCAGCCAAGAGACCAACTCCGCTTACATCCAAAAGGTTCGAGGAAACCCCTGCTTAAATCCAGGTGAGAACCCGGTTTTCAGATCTGAGAAGTGATTGACGATGATTTCAGGAACGAAACGAGCGGTCATTCTCATTGTCGAAGACGATGTGTTAATCCGGATGGATGCGGCCCAGATGATCGCTGGAGGCGAATTCGACGTTATCGAAGCTGCCAATGCTGACGAAGCAATTGATATCCTCGAAACGCGCTCAGACATCGCCGTCGTGTTTACCGACATCCAAATGCCCGGCAGTATGGACGGCCTCAAACTGGCCGCTGCGGTGAGAGATCGCTGGCCGCCGATCAAAATCGTTGCGACTTCCGGCCATGTCACAATCGGTCATGATGACCTGCCCGACGGCGGACGCTTTTTGCGAAAGCCCTACAGCCCTGCCGAAATCTTGAATACACTTCGTGAAGTGGTCGCCCAATAGGAAGCCGGGGGAAAGGACTGGTGCCTCGTTCCGGCCCGATGGCCGCTGAAACATAGATTCGCTTAAAATTCGATCACTATTTCCCGGAACAAACCTCGCCGCCTGCGCTTTTCAAACGCAACCAATCAGGAGGCTTCGGTGCAAATTCGGGCAGGCTACGACATTGCTTTTCAGTGTCCTCGTGCAGTTCCCATGGTGTTCATGCTCACCACCCATCCTTCACGCGATGGAGACATTCTGAGCGATCAGTCGATGCACTTTTCGCCGAATGTGGACGCGCGCGACTACTTCGATCCTTACGGAAACATCTGCACCCGCTTCGTCGCCCCGACCGGCCTACTGGAGGTCCGCAGCGAGTTCATCGTCGAGGACAACGGCCTTCCCGACGAAGTGTGTCCAGCAGCGCAACAGGCCGACGTAGCGGCATTGCCCCCTGACATTCTTCCCTTCCTGCTGGCTAGTCGTTACTGCGACACCGAAAAGCTGTCGAACCTTGCGTGGTCACTTTTTGGCGGCATCCAGGGCGGCTGGCAGCGGGCGCAGGCGATCTGCGAGTACGCTCATGACCGCATCGAATTCGGCTACCATCATGCGCGGGCGGACCGCACCGCCTCGGAAGGGCATGAAGAACGGCGTGGCGTCTGTCGTGATTTCGCTCATCTTGCCGTAGCACTTTCCCGATGCATGAACATTCCTGCCCGGTACTGCACTGGCTACCTCGGCGACATCGGCGTTCCAGCCGATCAGGCTCCCATGGACTTCAGCGCATGGTACGAGGTGTTTCTCGATGGTCGCTGGTTCACCTTCGATGCGAGGCACAATCATCCCCGCATTGGGAGGATATTGATCGCGAGGGGACGCGACGCGGCCGATGTGGCTATCTCAACAGCTTTCGGTCCGGCCCACTTGGTGCGTTTCAACGTGATAACCGAGGAGCTAAAGGAGGTCAGTCAGGATAGCTTGCTGAAGGAAGCAGCCTAAGCCCGGATCTCGCCGGCCCGAGCCCAGTCCCAGTCCTTGACTAGCGCCGGCAGTATCCAAGCTGCCGCACTCTATTGGTCAGGTAGCACTGTCGCTTGCTGCTCCGGGTCGCCTGCGCAACTGCGCTGGTATTTGACGGGCGGATAGGCTTAAAACTGACGAGCTCAATCAGGGACCAGGCATGGATGTATCGGCAAGAAACAACGTCCACGTGAGCGGGCGGGGTGAACGTGGCATCGTGTTCGCCCATGGCTTCGGCTGCGATCAGAACATGTGGCGCTTCGTGGCGCCCGAATTCGAGAACGACTTCAAAGTCGTGCTCTTTGACCACGTCGGCGCCGGAGGTTCGGACCTTTCGGCCTACGACAAGGCGAAGTATTCTACGCTCCACGGCTACGCCGACGACGTCGTGGAAATTGGCCGCGAGCTAGGCTTGAAGGACGCCATCTTCGTCGGCCATTCGGTCAGCGCGATGATTGGCGTCCTGGCCTCGTTGAAGGCTCCAGATCTATTCGGGCGGATGGTATTGGTCGGCCCCTCCGCCAGGTACATAGATGACGGCGACTACGTGGGCGGCTTTAGCGAAAAGCAAATCGCGGAGCTTCTCGAATTCCTTGAAGACAACCACATGGGA
The DNA here is from genome assembly GCF_900099825.1 of Bradyrhizobium ottawaense. Taxonomy (NCBI): domain Bacteria; kingdom Pseudomonadati; phylum Pseudomonadota; class Alphaproteobacteria; order Hyphomicrobiales; family Nitrobacteraceae; genus Bradyrhizobium; species Bradyrhizobium ottawaense. The sequence goes on from NZ_LT629693.1 coordinate 2,314,886, forward strand.
TGGTCCGCCGCGATGGCGCCTTCCATCATGGGCAATCCAGATCGTCCCGAACTCGGCGAGGAACTGACCAACAGCTTCTGTCGGACCGATCCGGAGATCGCAAAGGCATTTGCGCGCGTCACCTTCACATCCGACAACAGAGGCGATCTCGACAAGGTCACAGTCCCAACCCTGATCCTTCAGTGCAGCGAGGACATCATTGCCTCGGAGGAAGTCGGAAAGTTCGTGCGCAGCCGAATTCCGGGCAGTGAGATCGTGTTCCTCAAGGCAACCGGGCACTGCCCAAACCTGAGCGCGCCGGCTGAGGTCGTCTCGGCCATCCGGGCGTATGTCTGAGTCCGGGCCCACCGACGACTACCGGGATCTGTTCGAGCACGCCCCTTGCGGTTATCTCACGATCGGATCCGATGGGCGCATAACGAAAGTCAACGCCACCCTCGTGGCCTGGACAGGTTTTGAAGCCGACAGATTCGTCGGCCGACGCCTCCATCAATTCCTGAACATGGCGGGTCGTATTTACTACGAAACCCACATCGCGCCCTTGCTGCGGATGCAAGGTTTCTTCAGCGAGTTTGCGCTGGACTTTGAGACCGCCGCCGGCGAGCGGCTGCCGGTGATCGCCAACGCAGCCGAACGCCGCGCCGCCGATGGCGAGCTGTTGTTCACGGCCCTGGTAGTCATCAAGGCGACCGACCGGCGGCGCTACGAACGCCAATTGATGGATTCGAGGTCGGAGTTGCAGAAAGGACTCGCGACCGAGCGGGAAACCGCGGAACTGCGCGAGCAGTTCATAGCCGTGCTTGGTCATGACCTGCGCAATCCGCTTGCGGCCATTAGCGCCGGAGCCAGGATCCTGCAGCGGTCGGGGGCGCTTCAGCAGCAAAAGGAACTGCGTGTCCTTGATATGATCAATTCGACCGTCACCCGTATGTCCGACCTGATCGACAACATCCTGGATTTCGCGCGTGGGCGGCTAGGCGGCGGCATCAAGTTGAACCGCGACGCCAACCGGCCGCTGGAGCCTGTTTTGGAGCAGGTCGTCGACGAATTGCGGACGGCATCTCCCCAGCGCGTGATCGAGACTAGCTTCGAAATAGCGGAGCCCGTAAATTGCGACCGCACGCGGATCGGACAATTGGTGTCGAATTTGATTGGCAATGCTCTCACCCACGGAGCTCGGGACCAGCCCGTACGCGTCGGAGCTAGAACCGAAGGCGGCGAATTCATCCTATGGGTTGCGAATGCCGGCGAACCAATTCCAGCAGCGGCGATGGAAAAGCTTTTTGAGCCGTTCTTTCGGGGCGACGTCCGCGACAGCCGTCAGGGTCTCGGACTGGGGCTCCATATTGCTTCGCAGATCGCGCAGGCGCATGGCGGCCGGATCGACGTGACGTCCACGCCGGATGAAACCCGGTTCGTCTTCACAATGCCGCTCACTCCATCAACATCAACCTGAACACCCGCCCAACGCTGTGCGAGATGGAACAAAACTTCGAGACCCCGCTTGGCAGCAGTGGAGGGTGAAATGGCGGCTGAAAGTCCGGTAATCTTGATTGTCGAAGACGAATTCCTGTTGCGAATGGATTCGGCCGAGACGCTCGAAAATGCCGAGTTTGAAGTTGTCCAGGCGGGCAATGCCGACGAGGCGATGGCAATCCTTCAAGCTCGCCCTGCGATTCACGTCGTTTTCACTGATATCCAGATGCCGGGCTCGATGGACGGTCTGAAGCTCGCCCGATTCGTCCCGGGACAGGTGGCCTCCAATCAAGATCGTAGCGACGTCCGGTCTTGTGAGGGTTGGAGCCGAAGATTTGCCGGCCGGGAGCGTCTTCCTGCCGAAACCGTATCGCGGCGCCCAGGTCGTCGCAACGCTGCGGGAGATGACCCGCGCTGCCTGATCAACCCGGTTCTGCCGGATCGTCATCTTGAAAATTTCCCGCCACCCCCTTGAAACCGAATCCGGTTTTGCTAATTTTCTAGTCGCCACCTTAACGGTGGCGTCCGGGGCGCCCTCTGGGGCCCCGGAATTGAGACGGGCACCGGTCGTGTCCGGTGCCTCATACCCATCTTGCTCTTTGGAGGATTTGGCTATGCGCACTTATGACTTCTCTCCCCTGTTCCGATCGACCATCGGTTTCGATCGTCTGTTCGACCTCGTCGAAACGGCCCAGCGGGCCACCGAGGAATCCTACCCCCCGTACAACATCGAGCGGCTGGCCGACGACCGGTACCAGATCTCCCTTGCGGTTGCCGGCTTCTCGCCCGACGAGATTTCGATCACCGCCGAGCAGAACGTCGTCACTATCGAAGGCAACAAGGCCGAAAAAGCCGGACGCGAGTTCCTGTTTAGGGGCATCTCGACTCGGCACTTCAAGCGGCAATTCAACCTGGCGGACTACGTGCAGGTGAAGAACGCGACCTTCGACAACGGCCTACTTAAGATCGAACTGATCCGGGAAATCCCCGAGGCCATGAAGCCGCGGCGCATCGCCATCAATGGCGCAGCGGCCGCGCAAAACGTCCATCAGATCGAGGCCAAGGCGGCCTGATTGATCCACTGCTGGAGCCGCGCGTCGCTCGCTGGACGCGCGGCGTCGGTATTCGTCAACAAATGGAGGAGACCATGCGGCCGACGACCGCTTTCGACGACAACGTTTTCGACTTCAACGCGCTGCTGCATCCCGGGACCGTGTTCGATCATCCGCGGGACGTGCTGACGCATGCCTCGCTTTCGGTTTCCGAAAAGCGCGCCATCCTGGCGTCCTGGGCATCCGATGCATCGGCGATCGCTTCCTGTCCCGCGCTGCGGGCCCCGTCCGGCCTCAAGGCACCCGTCACCATCGACGAGATACTCGAAGCCTTGTGCGAATTGGACGGCGGCCCGCGCCATCCGCCGGGCGGCAAGCCAAACCGCCTGCGCTCGACGTCGAGGGCCTTGGCGGCTTAGCAGGGAGAGGCACCATGAATCATATCAGATTACCGCAACACGTTGTAAACTGGATCGAGCGTCGGTGGACAACCAGATTCGCGCAGATGCTGGAGACTGGCAACGTTTGGGCCCCGCGCCTTCCTGCCCCCGGTTTCTGTGGGCCGGCTGGTACTCGATCGCATGCCCGATAACTTCTTCGCGGAAACCGAACAGGTCGCCTTCATGACCCAGAACGTTCACCGGAAATCGCGATCGTTGGTGCGGGGAGCGCTCTCCTCTAAAGAGATTCGAGCTTCATAATGTGACGACCTTGCGTTCCAGATGACTTAGTCTTTTCAGATCGACGCTTGTCTCGGATCCAAACAAGCGGTCGCGTCAAGTTGGCAGAACTTTACGAAGATTCGTCCCGATTTGTTTCACTTAGCTCGCCGCCATAGGCAATTCGCGGTAACTCGCTGGAGTCCAGCGTCTGGATAGGGGTATTCAGCATCATCCTGGCCACCGTCCTAAGACGGGCGAAACGGACTCCGCACCGGAGAGACTCACATGGCGACCAAGGACGTTGAGCAGGAACTGGAAACCGAAGACCTCACGCAGACGAAGCGAATGGTCGAGGCAATCCTGGCGGGCTGGGAGCTGCTGACCTGGAACGAATTGCTCGCGGAGGATATTGTCTTGTCGCTTAGGCTCGGCACGCTGGATATCAGCCGGCTAAGCGAGCTTCGTGGCTGCGGCGGTGATTTTCAAGCGGTCGGCCGAAGGCAGGCTAGGCGCGTGCTAAAAAGCCTCTATGGCGACTTGAGAAAGGACCTGTCGGTCACGACAGAGGTCATCAACGGATATTACGCCATAGTGCTGGGAAAGTTGGCAGTGCGGAAGGCGGGCCACGAGGTCGAGTATCTGCCCGTAGTGATCTACATGGCCCTCAATTTGGAACGTAGAATCCAAAGCATGACGGTTGCAATCGTCGATCTGCAAACGCTTGCTGACACGATCCGAAACGAGCCCAAGCGGTGAATACTTCAAATAGCTCAATGCCCGCCGCCCAGTCGTATTCTCCGCGTGAGGCACAATGCTTGTCGCCCAGTGTTACAACGCGGAAAACTCGCAGCTCAACCTCGTGCCTTTGTATCCGCCGGAAATCGTTCGAGCAGACCAACCGCTAGTGATCGCTCATGCGCAATCCTCCGTTTGTCAGCGGCCATCGGGCCCTACCAGCAAGTAAGGACGGAGCTGCCTGATGGCATGATCGCGCGTTAGCGTTGGCGACCGCAATGAAACGAAGCAAATGTTTGCTAATTTGGGCTAAAGCCGTTCGCGCAGCGTCGGTAGTATCCGTCAGTGCGTTGCCAGCCTGGAGGCCGGTACAGCGGGAATAGGCATCCGGCACGCCACGCCGCCATCGACCGGGAGCACGACGCCGGTGATGAAAGCGGCTTCCTGGGAGGCGAGAAAGGCAACAGCGGCCGCGACATCGTCGCTGGTCCCGATGCGCAGCAACTGCATCGCACGTATGGCGGCGCCTTGAATAGGATCAGCGGCGACGGCAGCCTGCCTTGGACCGCTGACAATGAACCCGAGAGAAACGGCATTCGAGCGGATGCCGTCGCCAGCCAATTCGACCGCAAGCGAACGGGTAAGAGCTTCGACGGCAGCCTTCGACGCCGAATGCGCGGGCTTGTTTGCGATGCCTCGGCTGGCCACGGCCGTGGAAATATTGACGATAGCGCCGCCGCCCGCGGCACGTAGAAGGGGTACGGAATGTTTGCTGACCATCAGCGTAAGGGTGGCAGCACCGTTTAGAATTGTGTTCCACGAACTCACCTCGATGTCCTCAATCGCCTTGTCGTGCTCGGTGATGAAGGTCGTCGGGCCGGCGTTGTTTACGAGAACGTCGAGCTTGCCGAACCGATCCCCGATCTGCCCGAGAACAGAGCGGATGTGGCAGTCGAGCTTCAGATCGCCTGCGACAAACAACACGTTGTCGTTTCCGATGCCGTTTTCTTCCGCGATGGCGGCGGCGGCCGCACGACCTTCGAGTTCGTTCCTGCCAGTGAGGACGACTGCGCAGCCCTCTGCTGCCAGGCGCTTGGCAATGGCAAGCCCGATGCCTCTACTCGAGCCGGTTACGAGTGCGACCTTTTTGTTAAATCTCATTCTGCTTCTCATCCTGTTCCGATCGCATGTGGGTGCGGCATGCGATCATTCGGCGTTCACACGAGGGTCCGTTCGCACTTGGACTTTCGCCCCGAGGATTTATGAGTTCCCTTCCTCAGCGGAAATGCCGAGCTTGTAGAGCACCCCGGGCCGCCCAAGCCACCCATCCACTGAGTGTCGCAAGCACCAAAGTGTGTACGACATCACCGTGCATGATGAAGAGCTGAACGAAAAATGCACCGACGGAAACACCGAGTAGAATAAGCGCCCCCAATCCGGAGGTGAGCGGCCATAACAAGAGCAGCGCTCCGCCGATTTCGATGGCGCCTGTGAAGTATCTGAACCACGGGCCGAGACCGATCTGGACAAAGCCGTCGACCAACTGCTGGACGCCGAGGATCTTCGAGGTACCGGTCGCCGCGAAGATTAGCACCAGAGCGATTTTGGCCGCCCATAGCGCGATACGGCCAAGCTTGCCTGGGCGCGGCATCACTTTTTCATTGGCAAGACTATTTGTCACGATGTTCTCCTTAGAGGTTAGCGGTGGGGGGGTGCCTACTGCATGACGGGGTGTTGGCTAAAGCAGCACTCTCAAATCGTACGGCTTCGCCGGCGCGAACTCGCCCTGCCACGCGCGCTGATGGATGTCCCAGGGAGAACTTCCCGCTTCCCGCGCTGCAACCAGCTTGTCGGGATCGATTTGCACTCCAAGCGGCTTGCGCGCGAAGTCCGGCGAATTCTGGATGTGCTCAATCGACGTCCAGCTATCTCCGTAGTTATCGACATTGAGCTCAATGCTGTTTCCATCAGGATCGTTGTAGTAAAATGCGGTCTGCGATCCTTCATCCACCGGCAAAACAGGAACAATCCCGAGCTTCTTCAGCCTGGCGTAAGTCCCAAGGAGATCATCGAGCGTTCGATACTCGAATGCGACGTGCTGAAGGCGATGATGTTTGGAGCGCTCCGGGTCGCGTGCCAGCCCGGGAAATTCGACGAACGCGACGCGGTGATTGGCCTCGTCGTTGCTCATCCATGTGGCCTTGGGCTTCACGCCCTCTTTTGCGCCCGTCGGATTGTCGGAATGATAAATCAGGCGCATTCCGAGAACGGCCTTGTACCATTCGATCATCGGCTGAGCGTTGCCCGTGGTCAGCCCTATATGTTGCAGTCTCGGATGAGCGATGAATTCGGTGTTCATTTGCTTCCATTCGTAGTTGGGTAATAGCCATGATCAATCTGTCAGCTATGATGAATCCTTACAAGTAGGATGACTTTCTGCTTGCAAGTATGGAAAAGGATACCATGACGATTGCCGATCTGGCCGACGCCACCGTTGTGCGCGCAGAAATGCGCCGGGCGATCGGCGCAATCACGGGCAAATGGAAGCTGGAGATACTTTGGCTTCTGAATCGGCGAACGCATCGCTTCGGAGAGCTGCGCTCGATACCGGGCATCACGCAGCACATTCTGACGGCGCAACTCAGAGAACTGGAGGCCGACGGGCTGATCTCACGAAAGGTTTTCGCGGAGGTGCCGCCTCGGGTGGAATATTCCATCACACCGGCTGCTAGAGCCTTAAAGCCGGTAATGGATGCGCTGTTTTCGTGGTGGGAAGAATTTGGCCCCTCCCCGGAAGGTGCGGCCCATGGAGATCGATAGTTCGGCCCGCCGTGGGATCTCGCATCTTACTTCTTCCACGCAGCCTGCCGGGACGCAGCCGCAGCGGCAAAAATTCCCTGCTCGTAATCAATGAATGAGCGCACCAGGGCACGGTAGGTTGTTTCGGCTATTTTTGGCGAGAGTAGTGGCATGCCCTTCGCAATGAGTTGCGGGGGACGTAGGCGATCCGGACGCATTGCAGGAACGCGCAATTGCCAAGGACAGGCGCCTCCTCCCTTGTGCGGGCCACGCCGCGAAAGCGGCGGAGCCTCCTCCTCTATCGGCCGATCGATGACGGTCTCCGACCGCCCGACTGTCCTGCCTAACGCTTGGCGGCGGCGAGCAGCCGAGGCCTCCAGTGCCGCTGCGGCCAGATGCTGCTTTTCCTAATGGCCGATCGGGCAACATCTGAATTTCTCTCGCTTGGCGGTAGGCAATAGAGGGTTTCTCATCTAAGTAGGATATCGACAAGTAAGATTGTTATTTGGATGTTAGTATGAAAAAAGTGACTATTGACCCGAAGTCCGTCGTCGACCCGGTCGCTCTGCGCGCGGAAATGCGCGACGCGCTTGCGACGATCACTGGTAAATGGAAGTTGGAAATTCTTTGGCAGCTCAATCAGCGCGTACTTCGTTTCGGAGAGCTAAGGCGCGCGGTCCCGGGCATCACTCAGCATATGCTGACGGCGCAGCTTCGCGAACTGGAGTCCGATGGACTCTTACGCCGTACAATCTTTGCCGAAGTGCCGCCTCGAGTTGAGTATGCGATCACCCCGGCCGCCCAGGAGCTTAAACCCGTTATCGACGCACTCTTCACCTGGTGGCGCAATCACGGCGTTCTCGCATTGGGTCGGAAGAATCGCAGGAAGCAACCGGAGAAGACCCGCAGCGTCTGACGGAGCCGTGGTTGGCCAATTATCGTCGCTCCATGTCAGTGAGCCAACAACGGCTTTATTGCAGCTCCGTTGACCATCAGAGTCCGCAGCCATGGGCGGCGATAAATTCATCGAATAATTCTATTTCCCGATCAAGGGCAAGGAGGACACGTTGACGGACCATGCTATCTCCGAATGTCGCGGCGTCCCGTCGAGCGGTTACCGCCTCAACGAACTGCTTGACGTATGAGAGACAGCTTTCGCTTTTATCGGTCGGTTGCATGAACAGTGCCTGCGCCCCTCGAAAGTGCGCTGACGCGACCGGCATCTTCCGATCACATTGCGATGCTTCAAGCGTCGACGAAATTGACAGAAATACGACGAGAAAGAGAACAAGCTTTGTTGCCTGGCGCATAGGCCGAGACCCTTGGCGAAATCGCCCCTCCCTCGCAGCTTGAGCTTTGCTTGCACCGAGAAGCGGCTTTCGCAGCCAATACGGCGTTTGACCTGAAACCTGTCATCGACGCCATCTTTGCTTGGGGGAGCAAGTATGGAGAAGCTGCGTCGAACCTAACCAAAAGCAACTCCAAGTGATCGGGTGGTTCGTGGCATCGCATGTCCGCCCGCGTGAGAACGAGTTAAGTTTATAGCGACAGAAATGGCCCGCGCTGTTTGACAAGCTCGGGCCATTTCGCATGTTGGCACAGTTCGGCGGACTAATGTTCTTCAGAGATTACTCGGTCTCGATCTTCAGTTACACGTTTCAGAACGGGCGTTTCTACGCTCGCTGCATCCGCTCGGGCAGAATCTGAAATGTCAGACAATAATTTTGCAGCAGGCTATATGGCGATACTCCCTCAAAATTCGGCGTGCGCGCGCGCCGAGAGTACCGAGACCGGTCCCCGATCGGCGTTGTAGGAGGGGTTGGCGATGAACTGATAGTCGAACGTCAGCGTGCTCCATCTGTTGAGGTTATAGGCATAATATGCCTCGAGGATTTTCTCTTCGCGGTAGTTCAGTTGGCCATCACCGATCAGCAAACCGATGCCGCCGGCAGCGAGGAAATCGCGATGCGCGCTAGAGAGACCGTTGATCGCCCCTCCAATTCCGATTGTGTCATTCGTCCGCCCCCAGGAGCTGCCCTTGATCGAGATGCCGCCCGACACGCTACGGTCGATGTCGGTGAACGACAGGATCTCGGTCTGGCCATCGTTCCAGCTGGCGCGGGCGAAGATGCCGACGTCTTGGGTGATTGCTTGCTCCATGTTTGCGTAGAAACCATATTTGGGCAGGGTATGACGGATGCCCGCCGTTGTGGCATTGATGTCGAGCGAAGGATCGGCGGCCACGATTGCCAGCGCATCGCGATAGCTGGCGGTGTTGCCTTGGTTTCCAAAGACCCCGAGCCGAAGTTTACCGGGTTGATCTTGGATCGCGTAGCGTTCCTCCAGCTCAACGACCGCGCCACCGCCCCTGGAAGTCAGGACATCGCTGTTGGGTGCTGACGGAACCTGGAACAGGCCCGCCCGCACCGCCCATTCCTTCCGATTGAGCTCGACCACTGCGCCGCGCGTGAATCCCGGCAGATCGGCAGGAAAGTCATAGGCGCCGGACGACCAGATAGCCCAGTTCATGAAATCCGCGCGCGGATCCTTGGCATAAGAATTACCGTCGAAAAAGTCGCCAATGGCAAATCGCCCGACCGTCAACGTGACGCGGTCGATGTCGCGTTTTCCAGCGAGTTGAAGCGGGCCGTCCGCAACCTCTTCCTGCTCGCCGCCCAGGCCGAATGTCTGGCGGATCAAATAGCGTTGCGGGCGGAGCTTCGGAAAATCCGTGCCCCCCTTTTGGGCTTCACCATTCGAAAAGCCCGCCAGCCCGAGCGTAGTGTTCAAGCCGAAGCCCTGCGCAAGTTCCGGATTGAAGTAGAGCTCGCCGCCCTCCCACAACCGCCATCCGAGAAACGCATCCGCCGTTAACGTCTCTCGACCTTGTCCGCCTCCCGGAAGGCTGTTGGCGCCCTCATAGGGCGAGCGGATGCGCGGATACCCTTGTGTAATGAGCGTGGTTTGCCCGTGAACATTCCAATCGGGCGATTCCGGTATTTGCATCGCATTGACAGGGGACGTGGCGGATGGCGCCCAGAGCGGTGTTTCCCCGAGCTTATAGTTCAGCCCGACCTTGATGACGTGAATCTTTGGATCGACGTTGAGGCCCGGAAGCATTGCATCGCCGAGACCATAGGTCCTGCGCGCCAGGTCGATATAGTCGTATTCGACCTTTGCGGTCCAATTGCCGCCAACGGCCTTTTCGATGCCGAGGCCGGCTGTCCAGCCGACGTGTGGAAGAAACTGTGACGACAGGGGTGTGACGCCGTCACTCGCGTTGATGTTGACCCTGCTTTGACCCCACGCCAATCCGCCGGTTACATAGGGTAGCATCGTCCCGAATGCATAGCCGATCCGACCCCGCGCCGTCGCTGCGTATTCCAGCGTGGAATTGAAGGGCGCCGGGTCAAGCTTCGGAAGATCACGTGGACTTGTGAATAGCGCATCCAACTCTAGGCCGAGCACCACGCGATTTGGCAGCTGAAGGTTATAGCCCGCCTGAAGCCCGCCGATCAGGCCCGTGAGGCTGTGGGGAAAAAATACCGCCTGTTCAGGAACGGAATTGGTGCCGGGACCACCAAGGTCGCCTTGGCCGTAGCCGACCTGCCCTCCGACGTAAAACCCTGTCCAATCGTAGATCGCTGCGCGAACCGGCGCCTTGGTAGGTAAGGTCGTCGGCAAATCGCCCGCGGCCGCGACAGAACACGTCGCAAGAATAGCCGACGTAGTGCTTCCAATTATGCAAATCCGCTTCATCACGTTCCCCATTACTCTGATCGTTTGTGTGGTGACTGCTATTCAATGATTGGTCCGACGCTCCAGCTCGCCGCCGAAACGGTTGCTTCAAGGCTGAGACGACCCACCACTTGCTCGAGCACGGCGTCGCTCTTCGAATGAGCCGAGAGCTGTGCGACGACTTCGACGCGCCCGCTCTCATCGAGGTCCGTGCTGTCGAGCCGCCGCAAACTGAGCTGACCATTGCTGGTGCTCTGCAACAGCAGCGCGCGGACATGCGCCTCTTCCGGATTACGACAGACGACACGTACGCGGTAATGAAAGTCGACTTCGGTCTGCGTAATCGGCTGCTGGTTGATGAGCCGAACCAACGGCCGCAACAGCAGGTTGACGAGAACAACAAAACTGGCCGCCAGCGCCGCATGCAGCGAATGCCCAGCGCCTGCGAGCATTCCCACTGCCGCCGAGCACCACAATGTGGCCGCGGTGTTCAGGCCGGTGACATGAAGTCCCTCGCGAAAGATGATTCCCGCACCCAGGAAGCCGATGCCCGAAACAACCTGAGCCGCTACGCGCGTGGGACTTCCTTCATCGGGAAACAAGCCTGCGAACATCACAAAGCTTGCGGCACCGATTGCGACTAGCGTGTTGGTTCGCAAGCCCGCCATTCGTTGACGCCATTGGCGTTCGAACCCGATGCTCGCGCCCAGCAACGTCGCCGTGGCGAGGCCGACAGCCGCCTGATCAATCGATGCGTTCACTGTGAAAACCCTTCTCGACTTCTTGCCGCTTTCGCCAGCGGCGGCCCAGAGCCAGCAATGCCCCGGCCCGCTCCAGCAATCGCGTCGCTGACAACACGGTCCGAAGATCGCTGCTTGAGATCCTGCGCTGCCGGTGCAGCATCATCGCGTAGCGCAAGATACTGCTTGCCAACCGGAACAATCCGATGGCTCCCCATCGTCGCGCACTTGCGACGGCAGCCCTGATCAAGCTCCACCCGTCGCGAGTTGGAAAATGCGAAGCAGGACAAGGCCACCGGCGGCGATAAGGTAGCCGCGCAACACGATCATCCAGATCCGGGATGCAAGAGAAAGGCGTGCTGGCGGCAGCTGGTCGAGAGGTGGCATGCGCCAATTGTCATCGGCGACGTGCGCTGCCCTGGATATCGACCCGATGTTTCCAGTCTCGAGTTTCCTCGAGCGGCGCTGCGCAAACGCGACACCCAGAGCGGCCAGAAGCCCGACGACACTGCCCCCGATGAGGATGCTCAAGATGATGGTGTCGGAAATTCCGGGAAAGACGACCGATCCGGTGAGGATAACCGAGAGCATCACCAGCACCGCAACGACGGCACCGGTGAACAGATTGAGCCTGCGCGAATTGACCCACGGACCGAGCACCGGCCTGTCGTTACAAAGGAGCAAGAGAAACACGGTGGCGCCTGGGAGCAATACACCGGCGAGCGTTTGAACAGCGCTCGTCAGCAGCCCAAGCTGGACGCCGGGGGTGAGGACGAGCACGGCGGCGAGAACGATGAGACCGCAATAGATGGCATAGAATCCCTTCGCGTCGGTCGGCTTGCGGTGCAGTGAATGCCGCCACGAGAATACATCGCCGAGAGCATAGGCGGTGGACAGCGACACGGCGGATGCACCGATGATGCAGGCATCGAGCAGCGCCAGCGCGAAGAATACCGCGGGAGCTTTCCCGAAATACTTCTCCATGCCGGCGGAAACTGCGCCTGCGTCGACGAAATTCCCGAACTCGGGGTTGCCGGCAAACGTCTGAGCAGTGAACGCCATGATCGCCATTGCGCCCGCGATCACGATCGCGATGCCGATCATGAGATCGACGCGCTCATACTTGATGAAACGCGGCGTGATCCTTTTGTCGACGACATAGCTCTGTTGGAAGAACAGCTGCCAGGGCGCAACTGTGGTGCCGACGATCGCAATGATCAGCAGCATCACTTCGTTCAGTGCCGCCCCCTGCGGCATCTTCGGCACCATCATGTCCTGGATCATCTGACCCGCCGGCGGATGGATGAAAAGGAGCACTGGAAAGACCAGGAAACTTCCCAGGACGAGCATCAGCGCGAAACGCTCGAAACGCCGGAAGTCACCTGTGCTTGCCGCGAGCATAACAAGTGCAGCGGCTGCCAAGACGCCCCAGAGCTTTGGCAGTCCGAGATAGTCGAGCGCCAGCGTGATGCCGATGAACTCGGTGACAATCGTCAGTGCGTTGAGAATAAACAGATCGATGACGCTGAACGCGCCCCAAAACCTGCCAAACCGCTCAAAGATGAGTCGGGCATGGCCGACTCCGGTGACTGCGCCAAGGCGGAGCACCATCTCCTGATTGACGTACAGAACCGGGATCAGCAGCACCAGCGTCCACAGCAGCGTCGTGCCGTAATTTTGACCCGCCTGAGTGTAGGTACCGAAAGCGCCGGCGTCATTGTCGCCCACCATGACGATGAGCCCCGGTCCCAGAATGGCGAGCAGGGTCTTTAGCCGTGCGCCCAAAGTCGATCTCGGCGCGAAATCGTCTTCTGCAATGGTGCCAAGGGCGCCATGGATGTCGCCGAGATGGGCTTTGTCCAGCACGGCGGTCTGGATTGTTGGTGCGCCAACGTGGTCGCCAATTGTCTGGGGACTCAATTCATTCACGACAGTCATAATCTGTTCCTGTTCAGTCTTGGCCGGTGGCCTGATGTTTCGAGTTTTAGGCAAGGATGCGATCGCGCTCTTTCACGCCGCCGAGCGCTATTCTTCCCCTGCGGTTGTTCGACGTTGCGGATTGCGACCGTCGTTGCGCCCTTTGGGCAGCTTTTCGGCAATGCCGAGCGTGTCGGCGCGAGAGCGCATCTCAATCCAGACATCTGCCGGATCAATGCCGGCGCGATGCCACAGCGCGACGAGGTGGTAGAGCAGGTCTGCGCTCTCTCGAACGATGCCTCGATCGTGGTGCTTGACGGCCTCGAGCGCCACTTCGCCGGCTTCCTCGATGACCTTTTGAGCGATCTTGCGCGTGCTCGACGCCAGCAGCCGAGCCGTGCGTGGATGATTCTCCGGCGTTACTTCGGAAAGCGATCGATAGAGATGATCGAGTTCGCTCCGCCGCTGGCCTGGCGCCGCGATGCCGCAAGGTGAATCCGGCGCCAGCGGGCTTTCGGTCTCGCGTGGAGGCGATCCAGTGGGTTGCGCGAGCACGGCAGGGGTCCGGCGCGGGCCTCCACTGCGACGACGTGTCTTGCTCCGGCGAGACCCGTCGCTCTGCAATTCGGGATATTTCAGGTCAGAAAGCTTATTGGCGTCGGTCATCCTCTGCCTCCGTCGTCACCTCGATGCCGTTCATCCACGGCACGAGGCGAGCGGAGGCGCTAGACGCCGACGCTACCTCGGCCGAATGGGATCACGGCCTTACGAAACTCTGTGTGATAGTTCCCCGAAGGGGCTCCCGTCGCGGCACCGGAACGGTGGGCGGCGGGACATCTAGGTCCTTCTTCCATGTCGTTCCTTTACTTATCCGGCCAGCGCCAAGCGCCGGCCGCGCGGTTGCATCGGCGACTGGCCGAACGCGCCGTGTTCGTCGAAGTTGCCGATCGGCAAATCGCCGCTGGGCTCGACCTGCCAGCGGCATTCCACCCGGCCATTGCGATTGATCCAATGACAAGCCAGCGCCGGGGATGGAATCCGTCGCTGGCCCTTCGGGCGGCGAAGACCCGAAAGGTTGTCATTGGAATGGGTACCGACGAAGCCGGCGCCGCGCAGCGCAACGCGCCGCGGCCCCAGGGGCCGGAATCCTCCAAGTCTGAAGCCTACAAGCCTGAAGTCTGTAAGGCTGGATTTTGCGAGTCTTTTGAACATCGCTCACCTCCATTTCCGCTTTGCGCGGCAGGCCGGTGAGCGAGACAGTCAGCTAGGCGCGACCATCACCCCTCACGCGGCGAAAGCCCGCGCGATTGATCTTGATATTCTGCGGCTTCACGAGCCCGACATCTGTCGGACCGGCGCTGCCAAAGGTGGTACTGCCCATGTGTTGTTTCGAGAGTGCTCGTCGTTAGAGTTAAACCGTGAGAAGCGCACTTCTTGTCGGAAACGATCGGTTCCAAACAATGACGAGGCCAATACGCCCGCAAAAAACTAGTGTCAAGCGCTTTTCACTATCCCCCATGGGGGATACGACATATCCCCGTGGGGGGATCTAATAGAACCGTTATAGTATCCGAATAAGCGGAATGGAGACGGCACGCGAATTACCATAACGGACAATGACTGCTGACTGCCTAGCAATTGCAGGCCGTCGAAAGCGCGATAGAGCGCGCCAAGAACGCCTTGATTCATGGATACGTCAGCAATTCTGCAACGATCACTGAGGACCGCGGGCTCTTTGGGGCCGCGCTCTTAGAGAGTTCAAACAAGTTGCCAGAATATCTGTCACGATCAATGCAGCCACAGCCCTGGGATCGCTGCTTATCGAGGGCTCAACAAAGGCTTGCCAAACAAGGAAGGAGCAAGATCGTCGAGGAACAGCAGCAATTGGGCTCTGCCGCCGATGGTGTGTCCCGACGCGCTGTTGAGCGGCACGATCGCCTCGACGGCGATTTGCCAGGTGACCGCCACGTAGGATAGGCCGGGGTTCATGGTTGCGTTCGACTTCGTTCCTTGCGCGCTGTCGAACGCGAACTCGACCAGCGGCACCAGCTGATTGAGCGGCTCGTCCTTCGGCGGGCCGCCCGTGAAGCGGCTGGTCAGATACAACGTCGAGAATTCGACCGCAAAACCCCAATGCAGGATGTCGACGTTATGGGTCTGCATCGGGCCAAGCTGACCGCTGATGGGGTCGATGCCGAGATTAGACGAAACACTACCGGTCGGATGCTCCAGCACAATGGCGCCGGTGATACCGAACGGCCTCAGCCACGAAACACTGTTCGGCAGATCACCAAAGCCTTTGCCAAAGAAAATTCCCGGCTTGATCGTGTCGGGCGCACTGGCATTGACGCCCTGTGCGCCCGAGTGTCCGATGCCCCAGGCGAGGCTCGCCGAAAGCAGCATCTCGTGCGGATTGTCGCGAAAAACCTCCCATTTGAGCCCGACATTGGTGGCGTCGAAACCCGAGCGTTTGCTCACACCCCAGTTTCGCGCGATCCAACTGTTGTCGACGACAATGCCGACCGTGGGCGTGAGAAGACGCGTAAAGGACCAGTTGATACGATTTGTCGGTGACATCGCCGCCCCCGTCAGGATGGTCCAGGTGCGAGAAGTTCGGCAGTACGGCTTCGTCCGCAACGGCGGGATCGTCAAATGTCAGGGTCCCCGGGAAGAAGCGGTTGCCTGCAATCCCGTGCGCGTAGGCCGTATGCGAGACGGCGAGCGCCGCTGACGCCAACGTCAGTGCACTCACCCAGCCGACAGCACGCGTACGCCGCGCGGGGTTCGCGGGGCGCACTCTGCGAAAGACTTTGAGAAGCGCCTTCTCACACGGAAAGCCCTCCGACCAGCGATATATGAGCATAACGAAACCATGCCTGTTGAATCCAAAACGAAGCACACAGCGCGAGCAGCCGTTGCACGAAAGTTCAGATCAGGGGCAGATGTCGTGGAGGCCGATCCAGCCGCATCGGGTCGCAGGCGGCATGTTGGTCTTGAAATACCGCGGCGACCAATGACATGCAAATTTGGTCGGCGACGGAGATGCCAGTCGGAGGCGGCAACCCGGGGAGAGCAACCACGCCACAGCAGTGATGACCGCCGCCAGCACCGCGTTTGTCGGAATTCTTGTCCCCCGCGTTGTCATGGTGGACATGCGGCATCAGCATTCCACCGTGACTTTCTGTCAATGAGTGGATGATTGACGTTTGGCTATCAAAATAGAAGACAAGCGATGGCGCGAGCACGCCAAACCCATACGCTGCAACAAGGATACCTGCCGCCCAGCCTCGCATCTGTTTGGTCAGCAAACTCAACATTTGTCAGGACAATTGACCAGGTTCGGCAACCAAGAGGCTCTCCTGCTCAGATTAGCCCATCGCTGCCGGCAACACCCGGCAACGCTTTATCGTCGTTCGACTGCCCATGTGGAGTGCGAGAGTGTTCTCGTTTGGGATGAACCGCCGGGGTCGAACGTCTTGCCGGAAACGATCCATTTCAAATAACGATGAGGCGAATACGCCCGCCAAAAACCGGTGTCAAGCGCTTTTAGTTATCCCCCATGGGGGATATATAGCATCCTCATAAAGGATAAATAGCGCCATTACAGTATCCTCGCGAGGATCGGAGAGTACATGCCCCACCAGAATCACCCAGCAATTATCAAGCGGCTCAAGCGTGCCGACGGTCATCTTCAGACCATCATCGAGATGATCGAAAATGACAGACCGTGTCTGCTGATTGCCCAGCAATTGCAGGCCGTCGAGAGCGCGATAGAGAGCGCCAAGAAAGCCTTGATCCATGACCACATCAGCAATTGCCTGGAACGGCCGCTGAAGACCGCGGGCTCTTCGGGCCGCGCACTTAACGAGTTCAAACTGATTGCCAAATATCTATGACGGATCTCAGCCGGGGCGCCTGCGTGGGACGTCGGATTAGCATTATCCCGTCTCGAGCGTGCGCCGAACTGTGCGTTGTGGGATGGGCAATACCAAGCAAAGGAGTTGGTCATGATCGATCCATCCCCCGAGCTTCCGGATGATATGCCCGTGGTCAGCCTCGAACTTCCGCGCAAAGTGCGACAAGCGCTAACCGCGGCCGGCTTCAGGACCGTCGGAAGAATACGAGAAGCTCCGGATGCGGAAATCCTGCGAATTCAAGATCTCGGCGAGAGTTCACTCGCCCTCCTCCGCAAGACTCTCGGGTTGCCGTCCTCCATGGGAGTACGATGCAACGCCGTTCCGATGCCGGTCAAGAATAAGTCCCGGGACCACTGAGGTCGTGTTTTCGTCGCGACTGCGGCCGTCACGGACATGTCGGCGAGTGTATTGCAGAAGCCTACATAGCCATTTTCGTGTTGGTCTCGATCTTGTGAAACTACGCCGTTCGCGAAGAAACTATTTCATTTTAACGCGAGGCTTTAGCTGAAGGAGGTTCGTTGCAGTTGCTTGTTGCCTTCACGCCGGCAAATCTCGCGTCCACCCAGGCCTCAATATCGGCTTTGGCCACGGTCAACACTCCCTCGTGGCTGGCGTCGGAATACGTCCGATAAGATACGGAGTTACCGACCCGGCAGAGATCGCGGGCTACTGCGTCCGTTGCTTGCGGTGGTATCGTTCGATCGCTGGTTCCTTGGATAAGCAGCGTTGGCGCTACAATCCTTAGCTGACCTGGCTCGTTGGCCGCCGTGGCCTTCAGCAAGAGACCAAGATCAGGCTGGATAACAAATTGGCGGCTGGGAATCGACTCAGCCCAATAGCCAGATGCGAGCGCTTCATCAATGCACCCCTCCCATGTGTCCCGTAGATGCCCGATTGCTTGTGGCGTCAGTATCCGCTCCAGAGCAATCTCAGGATAGTAAGCTGCGTAGGATTGAAGCACATAGGTGACGAAGGGAAGAATAGGAGACGGGTGCGACCCAGTCACAACTTCCTGCACAAGCTCGCCGATATGCGACGCTGGTGCCATCGCGACGTTTCCAACAAGCGTGAACTCGGGCGCATAATCAGGTCCGATTGCTGCTGTAAATAGATCAGCATGCCCCCCTTGCGAATGCCCCATCACCACGTACCGCGTTCCGATGGCTAGATCGATCTCGCGCGAGGCACGCATGATATCGATCGCGCTTCGTCCTTCTCCTGAACCGACGAGATAGGCGGGCGTTCCTTCCGCACCAATCCCTTGATAATCGGTTGCGACGACGACGTAGCCGCGCTTTACGAAGGCGTCCAACATCGCCTGGGTGATGGAGAGATACCTGTGCTCAGGCCCATCCAAAGTATCGTTGGACGGCGCGCACCGAAGTGCAAGGCCGGTCGTGCCATGCGTCCAGGTGATCAGCGGCCAGCCGGCGGCAGGCGGGTTGCCCGACGGGATCGCCACCGTACCGGAGACGGTCACATCTGAATCGTCAGGCCTTCTCGAATGGTAGAGGACACGATAATTTCGCGCCGCACTAGGTAACGCTGCGGCCGTGTTGAATGGACGAGCCCAGATTAAAGCGCCTCGCGCAGCGGCTGGCCCGACCGCAGGAGGCGAAGCGTCGCGAGACATATCTTCGCTGCTCCCCGGCGCCGCGCCGGCCCGGTATAAAGACGCCAATCCGACTATCACGACGCAGGATAGCACTCCGACAGAAAATAATGCTCGCGACAAAGGATATCTCCTCAAACTCTAATCGCACTCCTAGCTACCTGGCGGCGACCACTCGTCGCCCTCTCTCGGCACGCACGGCCACGCGATCATCAGGCTGACAACCATTCAGGTTTGCTCGAGCCGCGCGGGACGAGTACGGTCCGGAAAGAGCCGGGCGTCCGAGACATGACCACCTGGTCGGTAAGCCCTTGATAAGTGCCTAACGGTGTCTCTGCGGTGAAGAGATCGGGAACCACGTATTTGTGTTCTTCAGTTGAGCCGGCGGTAGCCTGAGCGTACGCCTTGTCGAAGATGCCAAGCGAAAGCAGCCACAACACGGTTCTGGTAAGAGATACGACGACTCGATAGCTTCCCCCCTCTACCTCGCGCCGGCGCAGGGCCGCGAGGACGCCGATCGTGCCGAGCCAGCCCACCACGTTATCGCAAATAGGGACAATTGGCGGTTGTTTCGGCTTGGAGGGGGTCCCTTCGATACAGAACAGGCCCGATACTGCCGCGCCGATCTCATCGAAGCCGAGACGGTTCGACCAAGGGCCTTTCTCCCCGTGGAGAACGACACTTGCGTGGATCAGTCCGGGCTTTTTTTCGCATAGCTCCTCGGCGTCGAGGCCGTTCCGCTCCAGAAAACCTGGACGCTTGTTGGCGAAGAACACGTCGGCATCCTTTAGCAGGCGATTGAACGTGGCACGATCTTCCTTTGAGCTATCCAGAATTGTGGAACGCATGCCGACCTGCACGTCCCAGAAAAAGGCCTCCACCTCCGTGTCATTGGGCCGCCAGATGTTGAGAACATCGGCACCGTAGAAGGCGAGATCTCTCCCGATGGCCCCTCCCGCGATCACGTGCCCCATTCCGAACGCACGAATGCCCTCTAGGGGACTCTGTCCACCCTTGTCGAGCGGCATCGGCTCGCTTTCTCCAATCTTTTCCAACGTAATCAATGGCATTCTGGAAAGGACCTCTGTGTATTGGCCCTCCCTGCGAAATTCATCGTTGGTACGCACCATGGCCATGACAATGCCGGCCTCTGCCGCAGCACTCTCCAGATCCTCCGCGCGCCACTTCAGAATGGCGTTCTGAATGGATTCGGGGCTGTCACTGCACCTGAGTAGGTTCAGGGTACGCGTGCGCAACCTTGGATAAAAATCTAGAGGGACGATGTGACGCCCATCCCGGGTTTCACGAAACAACGGCAACGCCATGAATGGGTTGCCTGCATCCGCGCCCATTGCCGGAGGACGTCCGTTGATCGTTTCCCATTCCCGCTCAAAAAAGCCGCAGAAGCGCCGAAGAGCTTTTCGCACGTCTACCGCGATATCCTGTCCTTCGCCGGTTCGGGATCTCCAGAGCGAGGCTGCGGCAATGGACTTGGCGGCCAAGCCGATCGCGGCCATTGCGCCAAACCGGAAGCTGCTTGGGATAATCGGATCGCGGCCGAAGAAGGAGAGTTTGCCTCCACAGTCGGCGGTTTCCATTCCAACGTCTTTAAGCACCTGCTCCACGCCGCCATGCAGGTCGAAATCCGGAGAACTCTCGGGCTTGCTCAGTTTAGATTGAAGGGTTTCGGTCAACAGATCTGGTGCGCAAGACATTTGCTGTGCCCTTTTCAAGTGACTTAAGCTTCATTTGTCAAAGTCGGCCGTGACATCGCGTCAGAGGTTGCGAACCGCCCCGCCGCTTTCGAAGAGGCGTGCGGGATCGGTCGCAACAATGTCGGATCCGCGGACACACAATAAGATTTTCAGATCGCACGATCAGGCTAGTGCCAACGATTGCGAAGCCGCGTACAGACCTGCGCAGAGACGCCATCCAGTTCTCCTCTCGCGGATAAGACCGAGCACTTTCGCGCGTGTTCGCTTCCGTTCGAACTCGTTGCGCCTAATATGCGGAAAGCCGCTGCCATCCGTTGTTAAGCCCAGCAAAGCTTGCCAAAATTTTCCGAACGGCGAAGATCTTCCAGACTTAATCCTTGTGGGGCTCCATTCCGCCGATGCTACTGTGCCGATATGCAAGGATCATGTTGCCACCGCCTGGACGTAGCCGTTATTTGCCTCTCTGCGGCCTTTCAGACATCAGGAGGGAGCTCCGCTGCCCGGTGAAGTAGCTCCATAGCCATTGCATCCGGACACGCATGCGATTTTGTCGCTCAGGCAATGCGACAATATGAACAAACGCCCAGGCCAACCAGGCCAGGAATCCACTGAGTCGGATTCTGCCGCTCTCCAGGACGGCAAAATTCTTGCCGATTACGGCCATGTTGCCCTTGTCGAAGTAACGGAACGGCCGAGGCGAGGACTTGCCCCTGAGCTCCGCTGCAATGAAGCGGCCGACGTAACGACCCTGCTGAATCGCGGCTTGAGCCACACCCGGCACCGGCCGCCCGTCCTGAATTAATGAGGACGTGTCGCCTACCACAAATATTCCCTCTTGATCCGGCACGTTCATGAAAGGTCCAACGCATGCACGCCCCGCCCGATCTGTCTTGATGTCAAGCATCTTGACGATTGGAGACGGCGCCACGCCCGCGGTCCAAAGCACCGTAGCGCTCTTGATCAATTTGCCGCCGACTGTCACGCCCTGCTCGTCCACTTTTTCCACGATGGCGCCGGTAGTCACTTTCACGCCCAGCCTATCGAGCCTTTTGGCGGCCTTTTTCGACAACGATTCGGCGTAGCTCGGCAGCACGCGACTTCCGCCCTCGATCAGTAGAATCGAGGTATTCGCAGGATCGATCGACCGATAGCTGGAACGCAGGGTAACCGTCGCCAGTTGCGCGATCGACGCGGCCAGCTCCACGCCTGTTGGGCCGGCGCCAACCAGAACGAAGGTCATTTGTCGAGCGCGCTCTTCGGCGTCGTCCGTCATTTCCGCCATTTCGTAAGCAGTGAGCAATTTGGTACGGATAACCTCCGCGTCCGCAATCGTCTTGAGCGTGGGGGCATATCGGGCAAACTCGTCGTGACCAAAGTAACTCGGATGCACTCCGGTTGCGACTATCAAGTAATCGAAGGATACGTTCTTCAAGCGCACGCTGTTACATTCAACCTCGACGAACCGAGACTTAAGGTTCAGGTCTTTGATTTCCCCCCAAAGCACCGACAGATTCTTCTGCTTCTCCGTAAGTTTCCGAATTGGGACAGCGATCTCGGAAGGAGCAAGGATAGCCGTCGCGACCTGGTACAGAAGCGGCTGGAAAATGTTATGATTACGCCGATCGATCAAAATTATCTCGGCATCGCACTTTCGAAGCGCCCGCGCCGCTGCCATCCCGGCAAATCCTGCTCCGATAATTACAATGCGCTTCCGCTCAGTTCCATGAGCTTCGGCGACGGGCAATTGCGCTCGTTGCTGTGCCATTTCTAACGTCTCACTCATTGTTTCCCTCACGACATGCGGATCACGGCCGATATCGAGCCAGCTCTCGGTCGGGATATCCTTTCGGCGGCTGTCAAGCAGTTCGAGCGGATTTGCTCGGTACCAATGAAGTCTGATCGGACTTGGCACGTAACTCGAGAAGCCCCAGCAGGACCTCGTCTCTTTGCGCGGCCAACTCGTCGATCGAGCGCGAGCCCACTTCCTCGTGCAGACCGTCGATGAGCTTTTTCTGGACTTCGGGCGTCAGCTCCGGCGACCCGAGAACCTTCCACCATGCCGTGACCGGACCGGTGAACTGCGCAAAGAAATGTTCGATGCCGCCCATTCCCCCGCCAAGGTGGTTGAGAAGCACTTGACCCATGACGCCCCAGCGCAGTCCAGGTCCCCAACATAACGCAGTGTCAACATCGGCAACGCTGACAACCCCCTCAGCAACGAGGTAATACACCTCCCGCGCCAAGGCAGCCTGGAGGCGATTGGCAACGTGGCCGGGCACTTCCTTATGAAGCCGAACGGTACGTTTCCCGAGCTTAGTGTAGAATTCTGAAGCCCGTCTGATGGTGTCTTCCGAGGTCTTTGCTCCGCCTACGATCTCCACAAGCGGGATAATGTGGGGCGGATTGAAGGGGTGACCGATGACGCATCGCTCCGGATGAGATGAACAACCCAGTTGGATCTCACTCATGGTGAGGCCGGAGGAGCTCGACGCAACAATGACGTCGGCCGGCAGGAGTTCATCGAGCTGTCCATAGAGCTTTTTCTTGAAGTCGATTCGCTCCGGACCGTTCTCCTGAACAAAGTCGGCTCGCTCAACGGCCGCCGGCAGATCAGACGTGAATTCCAGATTCGCCTGAGATGCACCGGGCGACAGCCCCAATCTCGAGAGCGCCGGCCACGCTTCCTCGATAAATTTCTTCAGCGACGCTTCCGCGTTCGGCGCCACGTCTGTCGCTACCACCTTCAAGCCTTTTGCCAGAAACAGCGCGGCCCAGCTCGCGCCGATAACGCCCGTACCGATGATGGCGACGCGGTTGACTGATCTTGCCATTGAAATCCGTCCTGTGATTGTTGGTGATGATTCCGGTGCTCTAGAGGCCGCTAACTAGCCGCGCTGAATCCAGAAATTGCCTTTCCGTCGCGATGAAAACGTCCACGCGCGCAAGCTACATCGGATCAGCAATCGGTCGCGGTGAAGCCCGCCAAATCTCTGCTAATTCTTGCGAACGATGGCGCTCGCCGTTGATGCTTGGCGGAAAGACGGAAGGATCATCTTTGCACACCGCAGGCGCTTCGACCGCTTCGCGGCCGCACCGAACCAAGGCAGCGACGCATCTGGACCAACGTGCCGATGCACCCGCATTACGAGCGTGAGAGATGTTTGCCTGCGTAAACGGATTGCTTGAATGTTTTGCGCAGTCTGCTTTGTTGCCTACGAATAGACGGGTAGCTCCGCGTACGCAATTCCCGTCAAGTTGCCCTGTGCAACCAGCAATGTCTTCATGTTCGTTCCATCAAGGTCCGCGCTGTAGACTGAGCCGGCGAAATCAGTGACGAACATCCGTTGACCCTTCAGGTCCAGCGCCAGACCGATTGCCTCCATCAAATGGGTGAATAGAATCTCGGGCTGCTTGCGATTCCCCGGCGCGGCATCCATGGGCGCTCGATTGACCGTATTGCCGCGCGGTGGATCTCCGCGGTCGGTCCAGTACATGACCCGGTTTTTCAGATCGAGGTCGAGATCGATAGGTTCCGGCAGTCCCTCGAAAAGAACCTCGATATCTTCACGAGATGCCGGGCCTTGGCCTTTCGGAATTTCCAGATTGGCCCGAAATATTCGACCTTCGCCCGCGTTGTCCTTGCCTTTTTGGGTCCAGTAGAGCCTCCCGCCTTCAACATCCAGAGCGATGCCTACGCACCATCTTTTGGCATCACGCCGGTCGGCTTCGCCGGAGCCGGTTTGCACGAGCGTTTCGATATTTGAGCCATCGAGGTTTGAACGCATGACTCGCATGCCTTCGCGATCGCACCAGTAGAGTTTACCGTTCTTCTTGTCGAGTTGGAGCTGCTTCGGGGTAAATGTACCACCCGGAGGAATGATGATCGTGATATTCCCACCGTCGAGATCGGAGCGCTCGATCGAGCCATCGTTCGCGCTGGGATTGCCCATGTTGGTCCAGTAGATGTGGTCGGCCGCGACATCAACGACTACGCCGTCCGGAAGTTTTCGACCCTCATTGACGATAACCTTCAGGTCCGATCCGTCGGGGTTCGCCGAAAATATGCGCCCGCCACCGAGATCGAGAAAAAACAGTCGACCGGCGGTACGCTTAATTCCAAATTGCGACCTCATCTTTCAGCTCCAGCCGTTGCTGCTTCCAAATGCCCTTTGGATGCAGAAAGTTGGCGACCAGTATATCCGCCCGCCTGACGGGTCATTCGAGAAACTCCGTCACCCGCGGCGACTGTCATGCAATATGGTGGAACACACGAATAAATCCCGCCAAAGCGTCCCAAATCCATGCAAACAGTGAGTTGAGCGAGCTGTCAGTGCATTCGATGGGACTTCGTCGCACTTCTCTTGTTTTTTGTGAGAATTTGCTTTTTTTGGCAGCATTGCCTCGGAACGACCAGGGATCGGAGGGTTCAGCATGCGCTGATCAGTGTTGACCTGGCTCTCCCCGAACGATGAACATCACGCCGGCCGGGGGAAATCCTCAGCAGATCCCAGCGAGGTCGCCTTCGAGCAGCCGTTTCGCATATTGAAGATCGGCAGTCTCGAAGCCTTCCTCGAATCGACGATACACCGACAGCAGTAGCTCGCGGGCTTCGATGGTCCGACCTTGTTGATGCCACAATCGAGCGAGGCTACTTGTAGCACGCAGTTCCCAGGACAATGCGCCTTGCCGACGTGCCCAGTCGATGGATTTTTGCAGGCAACTCTCCGCCTCAGAGATGTCCGTCGTCCCACTCTGCTGCAGAAGTTCACCCTTTATGCGCAGCAGTTCGGCAACTGCCCATCGCCCTCCGGCACGCTCAGAGTGAGTAACGGCCTCGTCGATAGTCGCAAGTCCTTCAGCCGTATCGCCCGCAAGGCCGAAGGCTTCTGCGAGCTCGCCAAGCGTTTCCAAGTATCGCACATCGGATCTTAACTCTCGAAGCTCGATCAACGTAGTGCGTAGAAGCCTCAAGCCATTTTCGGTATCTCCGCGCTTGACCCGTATCGCGGCCTCGTGGCTCCGGCCCCAGCACTGCCAGAGAACGAGACCATGTGTTGACGAATCGTGGAGCAACCTCGCAACCGCGCGCTCCGCCGAGACCAGATCACCGACGTACAGGCTGACCTGGCACAGCGACCCGGCTAAAACAATGCAGCGCGACACGGCGTGATCGAGCGCCTCGGCTTCCGCGGCTGCCATGTGCGCGGTTCTCATCGCCTGATCGGGAAACCCCTGCATCCATAGAACGCGAGCAAGCATGGCTCGGGAGAGAATTCTTTGGTCGAACCGAAATCGATTTATGTCGGAACGGGGAGAGACAGCTACATATCGATTGAGTACGCGATCGAGGTAATGACGAGCGTTGTGCTGATCGCCCAGCCAGTGCAACGACCAGCCGATCATTCTGTCTCCTATCAAGAGATTGGCCGGGTCGTCAGTACTCTTGGCAACGTCGCAAAACTGTCGAGCCAGCGTTTCCGCAATCTCATATTCGCCGGCAGTCTGCCGATAGCCCCAAAACCCCATCAATGTTCGCAATCGATGCTCGGTGTCCCCCAGCGTCTCGGCAATCCGAAGGGCGTTTGTCCAAGCCTCGCCGGTCTCAGGCTGGACACCCCTAGTATAAATCAGCGACGCCGCAAGTGCCTCGAAGAGAAGCATCTCGCGACGCGTGCCCCGCCTACCGACGCCAAGATTACCTATTGCCTTTTCCATCCAGAAGCGACATTCGGTCAACAACGACATGCCAAGCCAAATAGCCCCAGAGGCCGCTGCCAACTCTACTCCAAGCGACCTATCCCCGCCGGGTTCAAATGACCAGGTGAGCGCGGCGCGAATATTGTCAATCTCAGGTGCGAACGCAGAAGCCGTGTCGCTCACATCCGAATCGGACAAAACTGCTTCTAGCGAATCTCGATAGTAGACTGCGTGATTGCGGCGAAGTGCATCTGCTTCACCGCTCTCAACGAGCTTTGTCATAGCATAGGCTCGCGTGGTTTCTAGCAGTCGGAACCGAACATCTCGATCGCCCAAATCTGCCGCGACTAGGGACTTAAGGACCAAATTCGCGACTGCATCCGCAATGTTCGACCCACTCGCATTCGGGGTTGCGGCGACAACACTTGCTCCTTCATGCGTAAAGCCGCCGGCGAAGACCGCCAGGTGCCGGAAGACCGTCTGCTCTTCTTGGCTTAGCAGCTGATGGCTCCAGTCAAGCGCTGCGGCGATGGTTTGATGTCGAGGCTGATCCCCGCGGCGTCCCAGTGTCAAAATGCGTAAGCGATCGTCAAGGCCCGCCACAAGCCCGCGGATCCCTAATGCATCGACGCGGGCGGCCGCGAACTCGATTGCAAGCGGGATCCCATCCAGTTCGCGACAGATATGAGCTACGCTCGCAGCGTTCTCATCTGTCACCTTGAAATCATTGACCGTCGCCGCGGCGCATTCGGCGAACAGTTGTACCGCTGGAAACCTGAGAGCCTCGTTAGCGCTGAGCCCGACAGACTGCATGGGGCTCTCCAGCGGAGGCAGGCGATGCACTTGCTCTCCTTCTAAGCGAAGAGGCTCGCGGCTAGTCGCTAGAATGTGAACCGCGCGTGCCCCCTTCAAGACTTCGGTCGCCATGGTTGCGGCGGCGTCAATCACATGCTCGCAGTTGTCGAGCACGAGTAACATCTGCTTGTCCCGCAGAGAGGCAATCAGGCTAGGTAGCGGATCGTCAGATCTAACCTCGCGACCCAACGCGGAAGCCAACGCTGTTGGAACCAGGCGAGGTTCGGCAATCCGCGCGAGATCGATCAACCATACCCCGTGCGCATAGGAAGATAAAGTTTCCTCGGCCACGTCGAGAGCGACGGCGGTTTTGCCGATGCCACCCGATCCGACGATGGTGACCAGGCGCTGCATCGACAGTCGCTGCGCAAGGTTGTCGATAATCTCGCGCCGGCCGATCAAGCGAGTCAATTTGACCGGCAGATTGTGCCGCCGGGATGCTGTCGCAAAGTCCACCGCCGGTAGCCCAGACTCGTCGCAGATCGTCACGGGCGCGACGAAACGATAGCCTCGACCTGGAACATTCAAGAGATATCGGGCCCCCCCGCGCCCGTCACCCAGAACCCGACGCAAACCTGCGACGTGGACTTTAAGATTCCCCTCTTCAACAACCGTGTTTGGCCAGACACGCGCGATCAGCGCGTGTTTGCTGAGCAGCTCGCCAGGGCGTTCGACGAGGGCGATCAGAATATCGAGCGCACGGCTACCTATACGGAGCGACTTCTCAGCGTCGAGCAGCAACCGTTGTCTAGGAAATAGCCGAAAGGTACCGAACGAGATTTCACGATCGGCCGGGTTGGTGTCAGCCACGTCAATGCTCTTACAGGACCAATTTAAACGGAGTTCTCATTGTCACGAGAAAAAGAGTGGTCAAAGAAATAGGTGCAACGTGGCAGGCTTAGCAACGGCAAGAGGACGCCTGCCGCGACTACTCTGCGCTACCAATGGACTGCGCATCGTCGAACCGGCACGTGCCGGCAAGAACTAGCATGCGGTCTAACGCTATCGATCCGTCTAGGCCTACGTGCCTATTTCCCGTAGATCGTCCTAAGAAGTGGGAGAACTAGGGGAGCGACATGAATCGAGCCACGGGTTCCGGCGTTGCCTTCGCGGACGACCGGAGCGACGAAATAGTAACCCCTGTTTGCTACATTGACAAAATATCGACTGCCGCCAATGCCATCGCGAAGTGCTCTGCGCAAGGCTGACACGTGAACAGTAAGGTTCGCCTGTACCACGAATGTGTTTGGCCAGACTCTGGCCATGAGTTCGTCTTTGCTGACCAAGTCGCCGGCTCGTTCGACCAGGGCAATCAGAATATCTAGAGCCCGACCGCCGAGATGAACTGGTTCGCCCCCTGACAATAAGAGCCTTTGCCTCGGCAGCAGCCGAAAAGAGCCGAATAAGAACGCGTCCTCACCTGAGGGAGCTTCTCGCGCTAGGTATCGGTCGATACCAGGTATTGCCAGCCGCAACTCAAAATCGGCAAAGTCGCGTTTTGTTCCTTCTAGTTTCGTCTCGGGGAAGGTGGCCATGTCCTTACCTCGTTCATGCTGCGATTGCTCGGTACCCTAAGGACTGCAATTCAACTTTAGGCCGCTTCGGACCCTGCGTCGAATTAAGAGAGGTTAAGCGCAGTTAATTTCGCCATGCAGCCTCCCAAGATACGACTTTGGCTAACCTTTCCTACCGCCGCAACATACCCTCCCATCCCAGATGTGCTTCCACTCGTCGGTTTGGCTGCCCTCCGCGTGGCAGCAGCCAGCGAGTTATTTGACCTGAATTGAAATGGCCTCATTGCGTGCAAGCAACGCCCGAAACACCCATTGCCCGGCTTCGTCAATTTTTGCCGCAGCGATTTCAACAGCAGCATTGGCGCACCGTTCATATCGATCGGCGCGAGCATGGAGCTTGTCCGTTTGCCGCATCGCTTTCCACTCGACTACCTGGACGCTTGTTTCAAGTTTCTCTTCCTCAATCCATCGATGAAGGTCTGCGCGGGCTGCCGCAAGCTTGGCTCGGCTATGCTCGATGAGCTTCTCCATTTCAAGGAGTTGCTCGTGCCATTCCGGTTCTGTAGCCGCCATCCCGCCTTCCACCGTGGTGCCAAACCGATCGCAGGCCGTCATTAAGATCGAAAGGTTGAGACGGAGGTCTTCTTGGAATTGATCAGTATTTCCGTTCACAGCCCGTCCGCTCCCCGCCATTTTAAATCGTTGATCGATAATACACCGCTGCAAAATAGCTGAAGCAAAACCCGCCAAAATTTGCGAAATACCTAATAAGGATTGTGCTCAGGGGTTGAGCTCTTAGCTCGCGAATACAGAAAATCCTCCGCTCAAGTGCGCTGAGATAACGGCTGAACTGACGATCGCGAAACTGGAACGTCAATATGCTGCTCAGGTCAATAAGGTCGTTGGAATGGCCAAAAATGTTTCTCATCCTCTAGGTGTCCGCTTCGCCGAAAACCCGCAAGACGATCTTGATCTGAGTGAAAACGCCCGATGTGAGGTCGCGCACAGCGCCCGTTCTCTCACGCCTGCCGACGGCGATTCTCGAATGCGACTTATGGGGAAGTTGGAAGCTGAACGACTGGCAGGCGGCGCGCCGCAGAGCGCATGGAAGCCTTACAAGTCAAAATGCGGAGAGTCAGCAACGAAGGCCAGACTCTAGCGAGAGCATCCCGCGCGAATCTCCACCAACATCTTTTGATCTCCGCCAACATCTTTTGATCTCCATAGGAGCAGTACAGAATCGGAGGTCCGACGATGTTTTGCAGGCACAGGGCCGAAGCCATTACCTATTGTCCAACAAGAGCTTCTTCAACTCGTCGGCGCAAAGCGGACATTGCCAAAATATCGACATTCGGCTAGGGATCAAAGACGACGGTTCGGCGATGTCCACGCCACGTCCGTCCGAGGCCCTCGCGGCTAGGCGCCTCGGAACGGATGGAGGTTTAATCGATCAATGGCGATTGGCGGGGCACCACAGCTCAGCCGGCCATTCCCACGAACTGTCCGAGGTCGTTATGGAGCAGAAGCCCACCCTCGGAAACAGCCATAATGTCTCGCCGACGGCTTTGGACGCCGATGTGCGCTCCCTCGTAACGACGTCCACCCGCTCTCCCCATGGCCAGAGCCTGTGCTTCGGTCCCTTTCGTTTGCTCGTGGCACAGCGACTGCTGCTGGAGGGCGATCGGCCGGTACGCCTCGGCAGCCGGGCTCTGGATATCCTGATCGCGCTGGTGGAGCGCCCGGGCCAGTCGGTTACTAAGCACGAGCTTATGGCCCTTGTCTGGCCAGACACTGTTGTCGAGGAGGGTAATCTCAAAGTCCATGTCGCAGGTTTGCGTCGAGTTCTGGGCGACGGGCGCGGTGGGACGCGTTATCTCATCAACGTTCCTGGTCGAGGCTACCGCTTCGTAGCTCCCGTGGGGTTGGTAGACGAGCCTCAACGTCCAGCGTCGTACCTTGCGACATCCAACGAGCAGCACAATCTGCCGGCCCAGCTGACCCGCCTGATCGGCCGGCACGAGATCATTGACAGCCTGATGGAGCGACTGTCGATACAGCGTCTGCTTACCATCGTCGGACCGGGTGGCATCGGAAAGACCGCCGTCGCGCTCGTTATAGCCGAGCGGCTGATCGGCACCTACGAGCACGGGGTCTGGCTGATCGATCTAGCGCCGATTACCGACCCTCACCTCGTCCCGACAGCGTTGGCCGCGGCGCTGAAGCTTGAGATTCGGTCTGAAAACCCGGTTCCCAGCCTGATTGTCGCCCTGCGGGACAAACAGATGCTGCTTTTGCTTGATAATTGCGAGCACGTCATCGAGGCTGCGGCCGCACTCGCCACCGGAATATTGAAGGGGTCGCGCGGCGTGCAAATCCTCGCGACCAGCCGCGAAGTCTTGCGCGTCGAAGGTGAACGCGCATACCGTCTCTCCGGACTAGAGAGCCCGCCCGCTTCAGGGCGCCTCAGCGCTGCCGAGGTATTCAATTTTCCGGCTACTCAACTCTTTGTCGAGCGGGCCGCCGCCGCGGCGAATGAATTCGAACTAAACGACGGTGATGCGCCGAGCGTCGCGGAGATCTGTCGAGACCTTGATGGTATTCCGCTGGCGATCGAGTTCGCTGCCGCACGCGTCGGCGCTTTCGGCGTCCAGCGTATTGCGGCGCTCTTGCAGGATCGGCTGCGGCTTTTGACTGGCGGCCATCGTACAGCTCTCCCGCGGCATCGAACGATCAAGGCCACGCTCGACTGGAGCTACCAGCTCCTCGATGAGGAAGAGAAAACGCTCTTCAGACGCCTGGCGATCTTCGTGGGGGGCTTCACTCTGGAGGCTTCCGGTGCGGCCGCGGGCGCTGACGATGCGGCGCCGGAGATCGCGGATCGCATCGCGAGCCTTGTGATGAAGTCGCTGGTGGTCGCCGAGATGGTCGGCGAACACGTCCGCTTCCGTCTACTCGAGACGACGCGGGCTTATGCCCTAGCAATGCTCCAGCAGAGCGGCGAGGCCGATACACTCAGCCGACGTCACGCAATCTACTACCGTGATCTGGTGGAAGCGACGAGCCGCGTCTCAGCGCGGATTGGCCTCTCGGCGCCATTAGCGCCCGAACTCGACAACATTCGCTGCGCTCTCAGATGGGCGTTCGCGCCGGAGGGCGACGGATCCATCGGAGTCGCGCTGGCCGCGGCCTCGGCGACGATCTGGTTCGAGATGTCGTTGCTGGCGGAATGCCGGACTTGGATGGAAAAAGCTGTCGACCGCCTTGACGCCGCGGACCGGGGAACGCGCCTTGAAATGGTGTTGCAAACGTCGCTCGGCTTCTCGGTGATGTTCACGGAGGGGGTTAGCGACAGAGCACATGCTGCGCTCTCAAAGGCGAGAGAGCTTGCCGAAAGCGTCGGCGACCCGGAGTATCAATTGCGAGCAATCAGCGGCTTGGCCAGTTTCTGCCATCGCCGCGAAGACTTCCAGGGCGCGCTTGCTCTTGGTCGCCGAGCGGAGGCGATCGTGATGGGCGACCCCGATCCGGTGAATCTCTCCACCGCAGAATGGTTGCTCTGCGTATCGCTCAGTTTCCTTGGCGAGCACGCCGAGGCGCTGGTCTACAGTCGAAGGGCGCAGCGGCGGGCTACACCCGAGGTACGGCGCGCTCATCTCGTGCGCTCCGGCATGGACCATTCGTTCTATGTCCGCTGCGTCGAGGCGCACTCGCTTTGGACACTAGGGTGGCTCGATCAATCGGCCAAAGCCGCTCGGGAGCTCGTAGCCGATGCTCAAACCGGGGCCCATCCTCTCTCGGTGTGCATGGCGCTCAGCTGGTGTGGATGCATGATTCCTCTCCGGCTCGGAGACATGGAAACCGCGGAACGCTGCATCGCCTGGCTCAAGGATTGCGCCGAAAAGCAGGCTTCAAGCAACTTCTTTGCAAACGGTCTCGGATTCGAAGGGCTGTTGTTCGCGGCGCGAGGCGATCTGTCGGCGGCAGAGCGGCAGCTGCGTGCCTCTCTCGACGGGTGCACGGATCTGCAGTACACGTTTTTTCTGAGCAGTCTAGCTCAGGTTCTAGCGATGATGCGGCGGCTTGACGAAGGCCTCGCCGCGGCCGACAAGGCACTGCAGCGTGCCGAGCGCGCCAACGCATTCTGGTGGATGCCCGAAGCGATACGGATCAAGGGGGAAGTCCTGCTGTCCTCGGATACTCCGGACACAAGCGCGGCGGAAGGATATCTGCGCCGGTCGTTGGACGTAGCTCGCCGTCACGGCGCCCTATCTTGGGAATTGCGCACTTCGATGATGCTTGGGCGGCTGCGCCATGCTCAAGGCCGCACCCGCGAGGGCCGGGAGCTTCTGAGTACAGTCTATGCCCGATTTTCGGAAGGCTTCGATACCGTCGATCTTAGATGCGCGCGCCGGCACCTCGATGAGTGGACTTAGGCCAGCCGAACGTCCGCTTTGCGCACCGATTTTACCAATGACGAAATCAGGGACGGCTTTTTAAAGATTGCGTTGAACGCCGAGTTGCAGCTCGGTGCTTCGGCCGACCGCGTACGCAAGTTCGATGAACCGGTCCGCATCTTCATGGTCAGCAAGGCGTTACCCGACCGCCGTCCGGAACTCGCGGCGATCATTGTAGACATACGAAACCACGTGAACCATCTTGACGTATCCGTTACGGACGACCGCGAAGCTGCCAATTTCTTCGTTACGCTGGTCGCTGACCGCGATCTAAACCGGACCATTCGCTCGCGTTACGGGAGTGGCAAGGCAGAGCGGATTCAACAGTCGCTCAATCCGCAATGTCTGTCCGGCATCGGCAGGGACAAGCGCTATCGGATCCGCCGGGCTGAAGTGATCCTCCCCGTCGATGCCGGCGAATTCATCTTCCGCCCGGCGAGGTCGTCAACGTGAGTCAGCGAGCCCAAACTGCGTTGGTCGGCATTAACTACAAATTCCACTTGGAATCACCGGTGGTCGCGAAATACTAACTTCTCCCCTCCTATCCCCAGGAGAACCTCTGAGCCCCGGGCATCGCCCGGGGCTCTTTTTGCGAGGATCTACCTCGTTCGCTCAAGGCTCGCACGCAAACCTATGCCGCCTTTATGAGATCACAGCCGGGTCGCCCTCGAATTCATATCCGGTCGGAAAGATATTGGGCGCATGAGTCAAGTTGCCTCCTGCCGACCAAAACCATCCGAACATTCGCAAATGGAACGAACCTCAGCGACGGAACGGTCGGTCGCGCCGGGAGCGCTTTGGCTCTTCATTCGGAAGGATTACTAACGTGAAGCTCGTCGAACCTCCATCGCGCAGCACCGCATCCACCATCGTCTTCATCGGCAGGAACTGCTGCGGCAACTGGGTCGCCCAGGAACAGAACGGTCTCTATGGCGGCTTGTTCGTCAATCGTGCGCAAGCCGTCAAATATGCCTTGTTCGAGAATGGCCATCACCCCGAGACCATCATCGAATTGCCACTCATCGAACTCGACATGGCCGGCAAGCTCGCCCTCCCGGCCACGGGCTCCCGGCGCAGCGCGTGACCGAGCCCTGAATTCAAGTGAAACCCTTTCTAAATCCCGTTACCTGGCTGGCGGGCTACATACCCGATATTCCCACACCGTTGGATGATCAGGATCGATCTCACAGCATTCACAACGCTGTGTGAGCGTCAGATCGATGCCGGCGTCTCAGCGATCGTTGTCGGTGAAACCGCGGGCGAAGCGTCGACACTGACGCCCGCTGAACATGACAGCCTCATCCGGACTGCCGTCGACGTCGCGGATGGTCGTATTCGCGTTATTGCTGGCGCGGGTCTAATTCCACCAGCCAGGCCATCGAGCTGACGCGGCGTGCCGAACGGGCCGGCGCCGATGCGGTGTTACCAGGGTTCGGAGTACAGGGATGCCCGAAACCAAGGCGGTGACACCCGCTCTTCATATCACGCCGAACCATAGTCGTCGGAAAGGTGGGCAGGTAGGTGGCGCACTCAATGAAATCCCGGCGGCCAAAAATTGAGCACAGCGCAACTGATTTTTGGCTAAGCAGAGGTAGAGGTCGTGACCCGAAGGAAAAGCCTTGGAGCCAAAGGTCCTCGCGCTGAAAGCCCCCGCTCGACCCGGAGTGGCTGCGTCGCGGCCCGGCCTCGAAGGGAAAGAAGATTGCCAGCCAGAAAACCACATCTTGATCTTCGAAGCGGCAACACTGCCGAGCTTCGTAACCGTTATTCCGATCATCGCAGGATCAATGTCCCTCGCCGGATGCGTTGGCGCGCCGTCCTACGAGTTGTTCGGCGCATACTTTCCTGCATGGATGTTTAGCGCCTTGGTTGGAATAATCGGGGCCATCGTTGCCCGCGTCGCTATCGGGATCGATGGCATCCTTCCATTTCGGCTCTTCGTATGCGTATCCGCCGGATTGGTTGTTGGGACGCTCGCCTGGCTCTTCTGGTTCGGTCGGTGAACGTGAAGTCCGCAGGCAAGCACCATCGAGCGCCTCTCGGCAAGATCATCTCGCTTGCGATCATCGCCGTTGGTGTCGCCGCTGGACTCTACGCCGAACATATAAGCTCAATTCATCCTTCTTCGGACGA
Organism: Bradyrhizobium ottawaense; assembly: GCF_900099825.1. Classification (NCBI taxonomy): domain Bacteria; kingdom Pseudomonadati; phylum Pseudomonadota; class Alphaproteobacteria; order Hyphomicrobiales; family Nitrobacteraceae; genus Bradyrhizobium; species Bradyrhizobium ottawaense. The sequence goes on from NZ_LT629693.1 coordinate 2,349,902, forward strand.
TGCCACGATCGATGCAGACGTGGTTCACGTCGCCTCCCCGGTCGGCGGAAAGATCATCGAGATACTCGTTACGGAGAATGCCAAGGTTTCAAAGGGCGACCTTCTGTTTCGTATTGATCCCGAGCCCTATCGACTGGCCGTCGAACAAGCCGAGGCGGACCTTGGGGTCGCGATCGCGGCGCGCGATACGAGGCGGCGAGCCGTCGCAACCGAAAAGTCGACTGCGACGATTGCCGGCGAGCAGACGAAGCGCGCGCAGGCTAACGTCTTGGGACTGGCGTTTCCGCTGAGACGAACTGTGACCCTGCGGGTTGCTGTATCCTTCGTGCCCACGATCGAACTCTAAATTGTTGTCACGATTTCCAAAGCTAACCATTGCAAATCTTAGGAAATTTGAGCAAAGCCCCGGCTGGGACGCGAGAGAAACGTGACTTGGCGGTCAGGAATGCCGAGCGGCGGCCGGATGATCGAATGAAAGTCGGCGAGAGCGGCCGTGGGACAGATATCGAGCTGGCGAGCAGGAAGGGGAAGAAACGTCTGGCTTAGGATTAAAACTCGGTTCGTTCGAAACGGACACTTTTGGCGCAAAGCTGCCGTTCATACGCAAACAGAAAAAAGTCTGGATGCCGACGAGGGTCGGATTTGCACTGATTGATACTTGGATCGCAGAAGCGACTCGAAGGCCCCGTCTTCGCTAGTTCTCGATCCAAACGGTCATGCCCGGTTCAAAGTTTGCCGGATCCCCCTCGACGTCTAGACGCAAGCGAAGCGTGTTGCGGTCATGATCTCCAATGACCCGCTCGGCCTGCCAGGTGGCGAACGTTCCGAGCGGCCGCAGTTCGGTGATGCCGGCTTTGATCGCGCCATCAGCGCCGTTCCGCATCACGCTCGCCGTTTGTCCCATCGACAGACGGTTGAGATGATCTTCGCGCACATTGAACGAAAGCCATCGCCTGTCCGCCGCCTCGACCATCAAGATCGGTTGGCCGGCGCGAACATTCTCGCCGACCTCCGCGGCGATGACGCTGACCACACCGTCGGCCGGAGCACGCAAGACCATCTTGTCAAGACGGCGCTCGAGCACCACGACCGCAGCGGCCGCGGCCTGCACCTGCGCGTCGGCGATCACGCGCTCCTCCCGGGTCGGGCCTGCTGCTGCCGCATCGTAAGTCGCTTGGGCCCCCGACACGTCGGCACGTGCGCTGGCGACCTCGTTTTCGGCCTGGTCAAGCGACTGCTGGGACTCGAAGCTCTGGCGTGCCAGCGTGCTGGTTCTTGTGAGCTGGGCCTGCACGTAGTCAAGGCGGGCGCCTGCTTTGGCGATGGCAGCTTTCAGCGAGTCGACCTGCTCGCGGCGGACGCCGGCATAGACGTTGTTGCGGTTCGCGGTTGCCGATGCCAGCGCGGCACGCGCCTGGTCTGCCTGTGCCGTCAATTCAACCGCGGAAAGCCGCGCCAGCACATCGCCCGTGCGTACGTGGGCGCCTTTCTCGACCGCAATCGACACGAGTTGGCCGTTCACCTCCGGCTCAACCCTGACTTCCGTCGCTCGGACAACGCCAGCGAGTATGACCGGAGATCCGGAACGACGCGCAGAATAGATCAGGATGCCCGCGACGAGCACGAGCGGGATCGCCATGGCGGCAAGCCTAGCTTTGCCCATGTCTCTGTCCTTTCCTGACGGCAAACGCCGAGATCACCGCGAGCGCGAAATAGCCCAGCGCCAGACACCACAGTCCGAGCCAATCATGCGCGACCTCCCAGATGCTGGCACCCAGCTGGTTGATGCGCACGAGGCCGTCGATCGCGGAGTCAGCGGGGAACAGCCGACCGAGCGCGGTGGCCGCCTCGGGAATTGCTTCGCGTGGCCATGCGAAGCCGGCGGTGAAGAACTGCGGCAGGCTGGTGGCCAGCAGGAGGAGGGTCGCGTTTTCCGGCCGTGTGAACCAGGCTCCGATGGCCTGTCCCATAAAGCTCGTCGCCAGCAAAAAAACGGTCGCGAGCGCGAAGATTTGTGGAAGGTGCCCGAGCGTCGAGAAGCCGTAGATCCGCGGCAGCACGACGAGATAAAGCGCGAGCGCTGGAAGGTAGAGGGTCAGATGGGCGACGCCACGGCCGAGCACGCCGGCAAACGCTCCGCTGCCGCTCGCAAGCGCAGTGCCGGTCAACATCGCCGCGCCGATCAGGAGCGTTTGCTGCAGGATCAGCACAAACGCCGCCGGAACGACGTAGCTCGCATAGCCGCCCACCGGGTTGAAGATCGGCTGCAGCAGAACATCGGCCGGGCTCTGGCTCGCCAATTTCGCCTTGACGAGGCTTCCGTCCGAGCGCGCGCCTCGCGAAACGAGCTCGGACGTCAATGCCCCGACCGCCGTGGCGACCCCGCTTGCGGTCGACCTGAATATGAAAAGGTAGGTGGCATCGGCGTAGACGGGAATGTGAGCGGTGATGCCCTTGAGCACGTCGCGCTCGGTGCCTGCCGGGATTTCGACGGCGGCAAAGGCCTTCCCACGATCGATTTCCGTACGCGCTTCGGCAAGTGTCCGTGCGCGAACCGCAACGCTCAATGCGCCGCTCGCGTCGAGTGTCTCGACCATCCGGCGGCTGAGATCGCTCAGATCGTTGTCCACGACCGCGATGGGAAGCTTGCGAAGGATCTGGTTCAGATAGGGTTGCGGATAATAAATGCCGTAAACCAGGGGAGCCAGGAACAGCACGCTGAAGGCGCTTCGGGTTTCGAGCACGCGCCGCCACTCCGCCATGAAGGCGCCGCCGATGCCTCGCGGCGAGCGGTCGATCTCGGGTTGCTCGGCAGGTTGCGCCATCTCAAACCAGCCCCTGCGCTTGAGGCTCGCCATACGCAGCAATGCTAAGCCGGCAAACAGTATCGTCAGGCCGGCGAGCGCCGCGAAGGGAACGGCGGCTTCCGAGACCGGCAATCCCCGCGCCGCTTGTCCCAGCAAGACGGCCATGTACCAGCGCAGCGGCAGGATCGCGCTCCAGACTTGTGCAAAGGCATTCATGCCGACCGTGGGAAAGCCGACGCCGGCGTAGCCGAATGCAGGGGAAGCGAAGAGGCCCGCAAGTCCGAGCCCCGTCGGCAAGTCGCGGACCAGGAGCTGCAGCAAGGCGCCCACCGACAAATAGGCAATAATCAGGAGGGAGCCGGCGGCGACCATCAACGGCAGGTCTCCCTTGAAGGGGATTTGCAGCACGCCTTCCAGGAAGAGCGGCTCGGCCAACATGATCAGGAAGAAGATGCCGAACAGCGGCGCGAGCTTGCCGACCAGGGCTATGACCGGATCGCCACCGGCACTTTCGAGCCAGGCCCGCGCATCGCGACGGCGGAATTCGGAGCCGACGGAATAGCCTGCAGCGAGCGTGATCACCACATGGATGATCGTTGGCAGCAACGCACGGAGCAAGAACTGCGCGTAATTCTTTTGCGGATTGACAAGCGCGATGGTCTCGGCGGCGAGCGTTCCCATGGAAGCCGGTGCGGGGGCGGCCCGCTTGGCGGGGGCGGCCACGGCTGCCGCGGCGGAAAGCGCATCGCTCAGTCCCGAAGACGCAATGCCTGCCGCCGTCAGGAACTGCTGGTTATAGAACCCGACGACCTGCGGACGGCGCTGGGCCTTCAAATCGCGTTCGAAATCCGGCGGGATATGGATGGCCGAGATCGCCTTGCCCGACCGGATGTCCTGCACCGCCGTCGACAGCGTGCCGGAGCGGTTGACGATCGCAAGACTCGGCGAGGCCGCGACGTATTCCACCAGGGCCCGCGAAGCGTCAGAGTTGTCCTCGTCGACGACCGTCACCCCGAGCCCCCGTATGACCGGATGGCTGAAAACGGTTGTGAGAACCACGAACGCAAACAGCGGCACGCCGAAGATCAAAATCAGCGCCACGCGATCGCCGAACAGCCAGCGGCATTCGCGCTGCGCGACCCGCCAGAAACCGGGTTTTGACGCCGGCCTCATTGCCGGGACCGCCAGTCGAGATAGGCGCTCATCCCCGGTCGCAACTCCGGCACCGGCTGGACCGGGTAGGCGCGAATCGAAAACGTCCGCAAGTCGAAATCGCCAGTGGCGCGCGTGGCCCGCCAGCTCGCATATTCGCCCTTGGTTGCAACAAGCTTGACCTCGACCGTGACGCGGCGGTCAGCAAGGGCCGGAATGCGGACATCGAACCGATCGCCGACCTTCAATCCCCTAACGAGATCCTCGCGCAGATCGAAATGAATCCAGACGTCGGCCAGATCGATCAAGGTAACCAGCGGTACGCCCGGCGATACATACTCGCCCGGCTCGACGTTGCGCTGATAGACCTGTGAGGCGACGGGAGCATAGACCTGCAACTGATCGATGATCGATTGAACGCTCTGGATATCGGCATTGGCCTTTTCGACGTTGGCCCCGGCAATCGCCCGCTCTTCCCTGGTGTAGCCGTTGACGGCCTGGTCGTAGGCCGATTTGGCCTGATCGACCGCGCGCTCGGTTTCATGCAGCGCATCGGTCACCTGGTCGAGGCGGGCTTGCGGTGCGTTACCTTGCCCGGTCAATGTATTGGTTCGATCGAAGGTTTTCTGCGCCAGCACCAGCGCTGCCTGGCCACGCTCCAGCTCCGCCTTCCGCGCGGCGATGACTTCCGCCCGCGTTCCGACCAGCACATTGGCAAGCTGTGCCTCGGCCACAGCCATCGCCGCTTTCATTTGGTCGTGTTTGGCCAGCGTCTCGGGATTATCGATCTTTACGAGCACCGCTCCCGCGGGAACGTTCTGGCCGCGGTTGACGGGAATTTCCTTGACCCGTCCGTCGACGCGCGCGGCTATATCGAGGCGTGTTGCATCGACCTCACCCTGTACGAGCAGCGGTTCTGGCCGGAGGAGATAGAAGACGGATAACGCCACAACAATAGCTGCAACGGTACCGACGATAATGGAAGGGCCACGTGTCGCCGTGCGCGTGTTTTTGTCCTGTCCGTCATGCGTTGCGTCGGACGTACTCTGAATCTCCTCGCCAGAGGTCGGCGTGTCCATGTCTGACTCCACTTGGTTCATAACCGTCTTGGTTGTCAGCCCTCGCCGGACTTACATTCACCTTCCCAACCATCGAACCCCACTTTTTTACGCAAGCAGATCATTGGTTTGACAAGAACTTCTCCAAACGAAGCAATGCGTGTTGCCTAAGGAGATTGAACACGCAGCGCGGCATCGACCACTAGCGCTGCGAAGAGAGATCCCAGGTAGAGCACTGAAAGCACGAACAGGCGACGAGCGGGGCGCCGTTCTTCGTCATCGCTCTGGCGCAATTTGAATGCGGCCAGGATCATCGCTGCTCCAAGAATTGCCGCAGCCACGCCGTAGGTTGGGCCAGCGAAGCCCAAGAACCACCGGAGTAGCGAGGTTGGCATGAGCAGGACGGTATAGATCAGGATCTGCCGCTTGGTTTCGGCCTTGCCGGCCACGACCGGCAGCATTGGAATTCCAGCCCGCGAGTAATCACCCATGTGGTTGAGCGATAACGCCCAAAAGTGGGGCGGCGTCCAAAGAAAAATGATCAGGAAGAGTATGAGTGGCTCGATTCCGATCGCACCGGCGGATGCTACCCAGCCGACGACCGGGGGAAGTGCCCCGGCTGCCCCTCCAATGACAATGTTGTATGGGGTTCGCCGCTTCAACCAGATCGTATAGATTACGGCATAAAAGAAGATTGTGAAGGCAAGCAACGCCCCCGCAGCGACATTCAGCCCAATACTGAGTGCAAGGACTGCGAGCGTACCTAGCACCAACCCGAAGATCAGCGCTTCGGAGCGCGCGACTCGGCCACTGGGAATGGGACGCGCGACGGTGCGGGCCATCATCGCATCGATATCGAAATCGTACCACATATTGAGCGAGCCGGCGGCACCGGCGCCGACAGCGATGCAAAAAACAGCAAAGACACCCGAAAACGGATCAATATGACCAGGCGCGATCGCGATTCCAACGAACGCAGTAAAGACGACCAGTGACATAACACGCGGCTTCATCAGCGCGAGATAGTCCTCGATCTTGGCAGTGCTCCTCCGAACCGGAATTGAACGACTTACGTGCATGAGATCAACGCCCCGTATTGGAGGCAACATGGCGGTCGCCTTCGCTCAGGCACTCCGTCATGAGCGTTCATCCAATCATCATCGGCATCATGTTGTGGTTCAGGTGGTTCATGATCCAGAACGAACCGCCGACCAGGATAACAACCATGAGGACTGCGAATAGAAATGCCATCAGGTTCCAGCGTTGTCCCGAGGACCCGTTCACGTGCAAAAAGAAAACAAGGTGCACCACAATCTGCACCATTGCTGTCGCCGCAACGCCCGCCAATACTGCCGACGCGGGCGCGGCCCCGCTCATGACCATCCAAAACGGGACTGCCGTCAGAACGAGTGCCAGGATAAGTCCCGAGGAGTAGGTTACAAGACTGCCGCGCCCGACACCGTCACCGGAGATGTGGGTAGTTCTCATTCACATGCTCCCCGTCAAATAGACGACGCTGAATACGCCGATCCAAACGATGTCTAGAAAGTGCCAGAACAAGCTCAGGCATATCAACCTCGTGCGGTTGGTCGCGCTCAGGCCCCGCAAGGCGACCTGGGCAATCATTACAGCCATCCAGATCAGACCGCTGGTGACGTGAAGACCATGCGTCCCGACAAGGGCGAAGAAGGACGAGAGAAAAGCGCTTCGATCCGGACCTGCCCCCTCACCGATCATCCGATGGAACTCGCTTATCTCCATCGCGATGAAGCACAGCCCTAACAGAGCCGTGATGGCCAGCCACCGCAGCACGCCAACGCGCGCTCCTCTATTCAATGCCAGCATGGCCATGCCGTAGGTGAAGCTGCTGAGCAGCAGACATACCGTCTCGGTCAAAACATACGGCAGCGAGAACAAATTCCGCCCCGTCGGGCCGCCGGCGGACTCACCCGCAAGGACCGCATATGTCGCAAAAAGTGCCGCGAACAACAGGCAGTCGCTCATGAGATAGATCCAGAACCCCAATACCGTTGTGGATCCGGTCTCAATGTGCTCAGCCTCCTCCATATTTGCGGGCTGAGACGCCGAAGCACCACGAGCGACAACGGTTTCAATCGTCAAAACGTCGGTTGACATGACTTAGACCTGTGCGAGGCGTAGCGAGGTGGTTCGCTCAATACGAGCAACGTCTTCTGCGGGGACGTAGAAAGCCCTGTTTTCGTCGAACGAGTGGACGATGATTGAAATGACAATGCCCAGGACACCTAGCAGGGCAATCCACCAGATATGCCATACCAGAGCGAAACCCAGAATCAGGCTAAACGCACCTACGATCGGACCGGTGCCGGTGTTATGGGGCATGTGAATTCGCCTGACGGCCATCGTCGGTCGCGCTTGCCCTACCGATTTCATCTCCCAGAAGGCGTCGCGACCATTGACCACCGGCGTCGTCGCAAAATTGTAGAACGGCGGCGGTGACGAGGTCGACCACTCCAGCGTCCGGCCTCCCCATGGGTCGCCGGTCACGTCGCGGTTCTTCTCACGCTGCACGACACTGACGACGATCTGCAGCAGGAAAAAGAGAATTCCGAATAGAATAACGACGGCACCGACTGCTGCCACAATGAGGTAGGGTTGCCAGGCGGGATTATCGTAGTGATTGAGACGGCGCGTCATGCCCATTAGGCCAAGGATGTAGAGCGGCATGAACGCCAGATAAAATCCAACCAGCCAGCACCAGAACGAGCATCTACCAAGCGTTTCGTTGAGCGTGAACCCGAATGCTTTTGGAAACCAGTACGTCAATCCCGCCAGGTAGCCAAACAACACTCCACCGATGATCACGTTGTGGAAGTGGGCGACCAGGAACAGGCTGTTGTGCAAGACGAAATCAGCCGGCGGAACAGCCATCAAGACGCCCGTCATCCCACCAATCACGAACGTAACGATGAATCCGAGCGTCCACAGCACCGGCGACGGGAACCGAACCCGGCCACGATACATCGTGAACAGCCAGTTGAAGACTTTTACACCTGTCGGAATCGAGATGATCATCGTGGTGATACCGAAGAAGGCGTTCACATCCGCCCCGGCTCCCATGGTGAAAAAATGATGGAGCCACGTCACGAAGCCCAGCACCGCGATTGCCATGGTCGCGAAGACCATTGGGCCGTAGCCGAATAGCCGCTTGCTGGAGAACGTCGCGATAATCTCAGAGAAGATGCCGAAGGCCGGTAAGGCGAGAATGTAAACCTCTGGGTGCCCCCATGCCCAAATCAGGTTGACGTACATCATCGGGTTGCCACCAAGGTCGTTGGTGAAGAAGTGCGTACCGAGATAACGGTCAAGGCCGAGCAGAGCGAGCGTGACGGTCAAAACTGGGAAGGCAGCGACAATCATGATGTTGCTGCAGAAAGCCGTCCACGTGAAGATCGGCATCCTCATCAGCGTCATCCCGGGGGCGCGGTTTTTCAGGATAGTCGCGATGAAATTGACCCCAGCCAGCGTCGTTCCGACCCCGGAAATCTGTAGGCTCCAAATATAGTAATCGACGCCGACCCCAGGACTGTATTTAAGCTCCGACAAGGGTGGATACGCCAGCCAACCGGTCCGCGCGAATTCACCAATTCCAAGCGACAGGTTGACCAGTCCGAAGCCCGCCACGGTGAGCCAGAAGCTGAGTGAATTGAGGAACGGAAACGCTACATCCCGCGCCCCGATCTGCAATGGCACAACAACGTTCATCAAGCCGATCACGAACGGCATCGCCATGAAGAAGATCATGATGGCGCCGTGGGCGGTGAAGATCTGGTCATAATGTTCGGGCGGGAGATAACCGGGTGACCCTCCCGACGCGACCGCGAGCTGGGTTCGCATCATAATGGCATCGGAGAAACCACGCAGTAGCATTACGACGGCCAGCATGATGTACATCACGCCGATCTTCTTATGATCGACGGTCGTCAGCCATTCCGTCCACAGCCACTTCCATTTTCGACGATAGGTGAGCGCACCGACGACCGACAGGGCAATCAGGCCCATGAACCCGAATGCCCCCATAATGATTGGCTGGTCGAACGGAACCGCGGCAAGAGTGAGCTTACCAAGCATCTTCTACTCCTCGCTCGCTGCGCAAAATGGCGCGACTTCTCCCCGCGTTTCGCGAAGAACCCCCTGGTAGAGCTGACTATCGAAAGCTGAGAAGTATTCGACCGGATTCTTTTCACTCGGCATAGCCAATTTCTTATAGGCTTCGGAACTCAATCGGCTTGATGACTTCTTCACCTTTGCTGTCCAGTCAGCGAACTCCTGATCCGTCATAGCGATCGCTTTGAACTTCATATCGGAGAAACCGCCGCCGCTGTAGTTCGCGGAAAAGCCGTCAAAGACTCCTGTCCGATTTGCGATTAGGCTAAGTTTTGTTTGCATTCCAGACATTGCATAAATTTGCCCCCCGAGCTGTGGGATGAAGAAGGAATTCATTACCGAGGCCGATGTAATTCGGAAATTCACGGGCACATTGGTGGGGAACGCGATCTCGTTGACTGTCGCGATTTTCTGGTCCGGGTAAATGAATAGCCACTTCCAATCCAGGGCGACGACCTCGATGTCGATTGGCTCAACATCAGAGGCAATTGGCCGGTAGGGATCGAGTTCGTGGGTGGTGCGCCACGTGAGGATCGCGAGGATCGCGACAATCGTACATGGAACCAAGACCATGAATGCCGCCACTTTGTGAGAACTATCCCAGTCGGGCAAGTACTGCGCAGCGGCATTGGAGGCGCGGTATTTCCAGGCGAACGCGAATGTCATCGCAATAACCGGAACGACGACAATAAGCATCAGCCAGGTCGCTAGAACGATGATGGAGCGCTCCTCCACCCCGATCTGCCCTTGAGGGTCCAGGACGGTCAAATTACACCCGCCGAGCGTCGTAGCGCCGCACAACGACACCACCTTTAGCAATCGGCCAAACCCAAGTGCGGCTCTCACGAGATACCTCCTCGAAACCATGGCCAGACCAGATTGGTCGTCAAGCGGACATGCGCGGACCCGTTATTCAAACCCTCTGCTCACTTCTGCATGGAGCAGACGGCCAATGATTACGTCCGGAGGCGCCGAAGATTGAATCAAGGATGCCAAATCTCTCCAAATCTTTCCGAGGCCAACCGGGCGCGCTTCATCTGGGTGCACCCGACATTGCTGCACAACGAGGGCTTGCGAAGGAGCTGATGTTCTATTCAAACCGGCCGTCGCCGCTTCTCAGCATCAAGGGCCAATCATCCTTCACTGTGAGATCGAGAAACTGACCTCCAAACGGCGGACCCAGCAAACTTGCTGCGCCACGGCAATCGAAGGTGTCATGAACGATTGCAAAGATCGGCTGCGCGTCATTGCCCGCACCTATCCGCTATGCGGTCGTTGAATATTTGAATTTCTGCATCGAGCACTTCAAGGGCTCGTTGACGCTCGACGTCATTTGGGCAGTCGGCGACCGCCTGACGAGCTGTCACCGCCTCGATGAATTGCTTGAAGTCTAACCTGCAGCTCTCATCAGTAGCCGGCTTGCCTACACTGTTTTGCGATGAGCGCACCAGCCGCAAGTGGGAGGAGACAACTGTCGCTTGACCGCATTGTGACGCACCAAGCGCGGCCGCCGTTGATAGCAGCAAGAGAGGGGGAATGACCAACATTAATGTGCGCACCATGCGCATGCATCTCTTCGCACGATGCTCTACTCACGGTCAGCTACGTCATGATGATCGCGCATGATGCGAGAGAGCACTCCACCACGGTCCCATACGACCAATCGCACCACGCGTCAGGTTAAGTCTTGCAAAGGCTTGCTAATATGAGACTCGCGCAATGATCCGAGGGTCGCGCGGTTCTAGCCACGTCCAAGAGCGCTTAATTCTTCACGGCAGACTTGGCTAAAACTCCTTAGGGGGTCTGTCGCGTGACTGCCGATCAACTCTCGCAATTCAGGAAACGTTTTGTTCGGCGAAAGATATGTATCGACTATCATTCGAGCTACGGCTTCTGCGCCTTCGATTACTGCATCGCTAGATAGAATGCGCATTCTGCCAATTAGTGCATACATATTTACGAGTGCCGAAACCTCCGAGTTGTTATGCACAAGCGCATCGGCATACAACTTTGACGCCTCCTCGATGAATTGCCTGTATAGTTTCTGCCTTCTGGTCTTCTCTTGGGCCAGCCTTCGCACGCTATCTCTACGGCGCTGCGTGACCCAAGTGGCCACAAGAGACGTCAAGCCGCCGACGGCTGACCCACCAAAAGCAGCAAGAGCAGGAATGTAGCCGGGATTCATATTTTTACCGTTTTGTCCACTGCGCTATTTGGCTCTGGGACCTTCAGACGTGAGCGGGGAGCCCTGCAACTTGCCTTGGGGCGCGTCCGGCGCGACAGATAATCTCTCTCGCTCGCGAATATTTTCCGGTGCATCGCTCACGGAATCACCTTGTCCGAGTCGGGCAAGGGTGGAGTGTCCGATCTACTCCCTGCAAAACTTGGCGTGGGCCGCCCCTCGACAGCGGTTAGCGGTGCCGCGTCCATCGGCGAATGTCGACGCCATGTCTGTTTGAGACTCCGACGCCGCTTATCAACTTCGACGAGACCGGGCATAATCTCTGAGCGATTCTCGCCTACATCGAGCTTCATCGTGAGGTTCTCACCGGGGCGCTGCGACTTACTATGGTCAATTCTCCTTGGAACCAAGCTAAGTTCGCCAACGTTCAATAAATTGTTGCAAAGGATACTTCTCACCGCAGGACTTCGACGAGGCCGCTCGCGCACGTGAGCTCCTTTATTCTGACGCTATGCCGGTTTGATCGCCTCGGCACCCAAGGCCAAGCACGAGGTGTCGGGACACGTCGCCGCCACCGAAATTTGGCGGCCAGACCGCGATTTGCATCTCTTTGTTACGCTTCATTTTTGCGCGGGGATGACGCGATGTATGTTGGCCAAGGCTGAATTGGCCGAAAACACGCGGACAATGAAGCCCCTGTCAGCGCGCCCGGCTTCCCTCCCGATCCGGGTCCGCATGCGGTCGGTCTGCATCGCCGCAACGGACCGACCGCATTTTCTGAAAGGTCGAACTCTTCACCGGATGCGAGAAAATCGCCTATCACCCGGGCCGATCAAACTAGCCGCTCTATTTATTGGAATAATCGACGCCTAAACGCCAGACTCCGAGGCAGATAAAGCATGAGCGAGAATTCAGATCCGTTTCGAGCCGAGGTGCTCCTAAGCCTTTCAATGATTGCAGGAGCCTTGAGCCATCTGAATGAACTGGTCGACGAAAAGACAGTTACGATAGAACAAGAATTGCGAGAACGCGTTGCCGAAAGCGAGAAGCTTATCGATCAAATCCGTGCCGAAACGCGGACTGCCCAAGATGAGTTGAAGCGGCTAATGGAAGAAGAGCGATTCGAGACCGGTGAAATAGTTGCCGAATGGAAGGCAACCCGCCGGACAAGCAAGCTGCATGCTCGAGCCGACCGGTGCGAACGGTTTGCAACCACCGCCATTGAAATCGCCGTTTTGGCGATGGAGGAAGCGAAACGAGCAGTACTATGTGCGTTGCTCACCCGTAAAGAGACAATTTCAATTCAGGTCAGAAGGAGCGGAGACGGTCCGTCCTAAGCGATCGATCCGCGGGAAGCCGATGGACGTTCCGGGGTGATCTGGCGGCGCTGACATCGATATGAGTGCTCGGCTGCTGGCACCAGCTTTAGTCGATCCCAAATCCCCTGCATCGCATTTACGAGCCAAAGTATATCCGGATCACTGTGTAACGGCGTGGGCGCGAGACGAAGCCGCTCCGTTCCTCTTGGTACTGTTGGATAGTTGATCGCCTGCACATATACGCCGTAACACCTAAGCAGTTCATCAGAGATGGCCTTGCAAGTTAGGGGGTTGCCCACAAATACAGGAACGATGTGACTGGGTGAGGCGATCATCGGCAATTCCGACTTGACCAGTTCTCGTTTCAGCGCCGCCACGCGTTCCTGGTGCAGAACTCTGAGCGACGAATCCTTCTTGAGGTGGCGCACACTGGCAAGCGCGCCGGCGGCAACCGCCGGTGGCAACGCACTGGTGAAAATGAATCCAGGTGAAAAGCTCCTGACAAAGTCAACGAGCGACGCTGATGCCGTGATATATCCGCCAACAACACCAAACGCCTTGGCAAGTGTTCCCTGTATGATCGTCACACGGTGGGACAATCCTTCGCGCTCAGCTATGCCCCCGCCCCGATGTCCATAAAGACCGACCGCGTGAACTTCGTCGAGATAGGTCATGGCCCCGTAGCGTTCTGCGACATCGCACAAGTCTGCGACAGGTGCGATGTCTCCATCCATGGAATAAACTGATTCAAAACAGACGATTTTCGGTCGCCTGGCGCCTACGGCCGCCAGTTTTCTTGCGAGATCCTCCGCATCGTTGTGTCGAAAGATGTATTTCTCCGCTCCGCTATGTCTGATACCCTGGATCATCGAGGCATGATTGTGCGCGTCTGAAAATATTACGCATCCAGGAAGCAGGGCTCCCAAAGTGCTGAGGGTGGCGTCGTTGGCGATGTAGCCGGATGAAAAGAGGAGCGCCGCATCCTTCCCGTGAAGGTCCGCTATCTCGCGCTCCAGAAGCACGTGATAGTGGCTTGTGCCGGAAATATTGCGGGTGCCGCCCGCGCCGGCGCCCGCGCAATCGATTGCTTCATGCATCGCAGCCCGTACCGCGGGATGCTGTCCCATTCCAAGATAGTCATTTGAGCACCATACCGTGACTTCCGACTGCAGCGAGTGATCGTACGCGCGCGGGTAGGCACCCACACGACGCTTGAGATCGGCGAACGTACGGTAGCGGCCTTCGGCACGAATTTGCTCAAGCCGGCTTTGAAAAAAGGCCTCGCTGTCGCGCATGTAATCCACGCCCGAAAGATGTGTTATTCTGCTTCGGGCTCGACAATGATTCTTCTCGAGGCTCGAACCAAGTAAGGTCTGCCAAATTTCTGCAAATTCTGACGAAGCGACAAGACGCCAGGGCATCTTCGGTCATCCCGTCAGCCGCCGCCCCGATCGAGATTCGGGCCCAGGGGCGCGCCATCTGGATCAGGCTGTCATAATGCAGTAGTCTCCCCCGTTCGATCACAACAATGCTTCATATCGAAGGCAAAATAGGTCTTGAGCAACTTTGCGTTTATCAAGGAAAGCACCATCGATCGGAACGCCGAGAGTGCCGATCAGCTCTACTGATTTCGAACATCGTTTTTGCTCCACACAGTCGCCCAAAGGGATCTGGCCGTGCAGGTGAGGCTAAACGAGACGTCCTCCCTCCAACGCGCAGTCCTACAGCTATTTCTGGGCGGCGGCGGTCTCATATTGCTGACCTTTATATGTTTCCGACTCGGACTCAACATTCCCACGGTCGGCTTTGCTTATTTGATCGTTATCGCGCTGCTGTCTTTGATCGGTAGCTTCTCTGCGTCCGTCCTTCTCTCTTTCGGTGCCGTTGCGCTTCTGAATTATTTCTTTGCCCCGCCGCTGTTCAGCTTCCGCGTAGATTATCCAGAGGACGCCCTGGCGATAACCGCCTTTTTGACGACCTCGATCATCATTACGAGTCTTACAGCGAGAGTGCGAAGGACAGCGGAACAGGCTCAAGTGTCGAACAATGCGCTGGTTGACACAATTCCAGCGATGGTCTGGAGCGCGACTCCCGACGGCTCACGCGACTTCAATAGTCAACGTTGGCTAAATTTCACAGGCTTATCCGCCGGTGAGGCAACCGGCAAAAGTTGGGCTACAACTTTTTACGCCGAAGACCGTCCAGCCGTGATGGAAAAGTGGCAGTTGGCAGTAGCAACCGGGACGCCGTTCGAAATCGAGGCACGTGCCCGCGGAGCTAACGGACAATACCGTTGGTTCCTGGTCCGGGCGGAGCCCCTCCGCGACGAGCGGGGTACCATTGTCAAATGGTATGGAACAAGCACCGACATCGAAGACCGCAAACGTGCGATCGAAGCGTTGCGCGAAAGCGAGGAGCAATGGAAGGAGGTCTTTGAGCACAACCCGGTCATGTATTTTATGGTTGACCCGATCGGCACGGTCCTTTCAGTGAATACTTTTGGCGCTGCACAACTCGGCTATGCGGTCAACGAGCTAATCGGACAATCCGTTCTCAATGTTTTTTTTGAAGAAGATCGTGCAGCCGTCCAGCAGAACGTGGCGGTCTGCCTGGAAACGCTTGGCGTTCCGCATAGCTGGGAAATTCGAAAGGCCCGGAAAGACGGTACGGTGCTTTGGGTTCGCGAAAATGCCAAAGCGGTGCGTCGGTCTGACAAGCAATTAATCGTCCTGATCGCATGCGAGGATGTCACCGAATCGAGGAAGACCGGAGATGCTCTGCGCTTGAGCGAGGCTTACATGGCTCACGCGCAAGAATTAACTCGCGTCGGGAGCTGGGCGTATAAACCTCCTGGCGTGTGTGAGCATTGGTCGGCAGAGATGTTTCGCATGTTGGGCTTTGATCCCGAAAAGGGGTACCCAGAAAACGAAGAGGCTGCGTCACGTATTCATCCCGAAGACCGCCAGCATGCAGATGAAGCGCTCGCCGGGCTTTTCGAACATGGCCAGGTATTGGATATAAAATATCGGTATACGCTACCTGACGGTCAGCTTCGAGTAATACGGGATTTCGGGACACCCATTTTCGAAAATGGGGTCATCACACGATTTGTCGGCGCCTGTTTGAACATCACCGAACAGGAAAGATTAACCGAGGAATTACGACTAAAGGAAAAGGAGCTTCATGCGCTCATCGACTCGATTCCTGCGTTGGTCAGCGCTGCGCAACCTGACGGGACCCTTGACTTCGTAAATCAGCGTTGGCTCGAGTACCTCGGGATCGACAAGGAGGAATGGCTCGATGGGGGTTGGAAGAACGTTATCCACCCCGACGACTTTGAAAACGTAAACGCGACCTGGCTAAAGGCCTTGGAAACGGGGCGAGCGTTTGAGAACGAGATGCGCTGGCGGCGGGCAGATGGGGAGTATCGCTGGTTTCACGGTCGCACGGTGCCCATGCGGGACGACTCCGGCAATGTCGCGAGATGGTATGGAACCCTCCACGATATTGATGACCGCAAGCGGACCGAGGACGCCTTGCGGCTGAGCGAGGCTTACATGGCGCATGCGCAACAACTCGCCGGCTTTGCAAGTTGGGCCTATAAGAGCAGCCACATCGGCGGTTACTGGGATGTTTGCGAACATTGGTCTCCTGAGATGTGGCGCATAGCCGGCTTCGATCCCTCCAAGGGATATCCTCCGACCGAATTGATTTTTTCGCGCATACATCCCGAAGACCTTCAGCCCATGATCGATGCGAATGCGCAGGTGATCAACGACGATCGGCCACTGAATATCAAGTACCGGTATTTTCACCCAGATGGTCAACTTCGAGTTTTACATAGTTTTGGAACTCTCCTCCGCGAAGACGGAGTAGCTACACGGTTTGTTGGCGCCACCATAGACATTACAGATCAGGAGCAGCGGCTTGAGGCATTGAGACAGAGCGAACTATACCTTGCTGAAGGCCAGCGACTTGCTCACCAGGGAAGCTGGTCGTTCAACCCCGCCGGATATTATGACTTTTGGTCGGAAGAGCTGTTCCGGGTTTATGGTTTCGACTCGGCGCGGGGTGCCCCCACGCTTGAGCAGTATTTGAGTGCTGTTCACCCCGAAGACCGCGAATTCATGTCGCGAACTATACAAGAAATGCTCGCTCAGGGTTTGGGCTGCGATGTAACGAAACGCATTGTACGACCCGGCGGCGAGGTCCGACACATTCGTTGTGTCGGAGTTCCCCTCCTCGATAAGGGAATTTTGAAGAGCATTTTTGGCACCGCGATAGATGTGACCGAGCAAGAACACCTGACTCAGGAGCTGCAACGCCGCGAGGCGTACCTTGCGGAGGCGCAAAAGCTCAGTCGCACGGGGAGTTTCGGATGGAACGTTGCCCGGGGCGAGATCTTTTGGTCGGAGGAGACATTCCGGATCTTTGAGTACGATAGAGCGGCTAAACCCTCGTTGGAACTAGTCTTGCAACGAACTCATCCAGAAGATCGTGCTGTCGTTCGGCAATTTCTTGAGCGCGTAACGGATGACGGCAAGGATTGGGATTTTGAACATAGACTACTCATGCCAAATGGCTCGACTAAATATGTCCGTGCGGTGGCGCGTGCTGAAAAAGATGCATTGGGCGCATTGGAATTTGTTGGCGCGGTGATGGACATTACTGCGACCAGGCGAGCGGACGAGGAGCTTCATCAGACCCGAACGCAGCTCACTCATTTTGCACGTTTGACGACTTTGGGTGAACTGACCGCTTCGATCGCACACGAAGTCAATCAGCCACTGTCTGGGGTAATAAACAGCGCAAACGCCGGCGTTCGGTGGCTCGATAGCCAGCCTCCCGATGTCCAGAAGGCTAGACAATCCATTGACCGTATCATCAGAGACGCGGGACGAGCCAGCGAAGTTGTGGCGCGAGTACGCGATCTTGCTAAGAAGACTCCCCCTCGCAAGGGTTGGCTAAACATAAACGAAACGGTCGAAGAGATCATTTCGTTGACGCGTCAGGAAGTCAGAAAGAATCACGTGCGGCTCAAATCTCAGCTCTCGGCTGAGATACCCCTAATTCTTGCGGACCGAATTCAGTTGCAACAGGTTATCCTCAATCTGATGATCAACGCAGTCGAGGCATTGACCGCAGTTCCTGACGCCGAGCGAGTACTGCAAATAGCCACGACGATCGTTCCCTCTGGCGATGTTAGCTTAACCGTGAGTGATTCCGGTCCCGGGCTGGACGTGGAGAAACTCGAAGAGATCTTCGGCGCTTTCTACACGACCAAGCCCGACGGCATGGGCATGGGGCTCGCGGTCAGCCGCTCGATCATTGAGGCCCACGGTGGGAGCCTGTGGGCAAACAAAAACGAGCCCCGCGGGGCGATCTTTCAATTCACCTTGCCGAAAGATCAGGGGGAGAACTTGTGACCGAAATGTAATACTGTCCCCTGAGTAGATGGTCCGCGAGATGCGACCCCTCTGGACGGTGGCGGCGGGACCGGCATCAAGCGGGACTTTCGATCCTCGATTTGACGGGTAGAATATGATGGTTGATTTTAGTACATGAGCGAGGACCAGGCTATCGTAGTCGTGATCGACGACGATGTCTCCATTCGCGAATCGGTGGAGGATCTCCTTCGCTCGGTCGGTCTGGAGGTGAAGTCTTTCGCGACGAGCCGCGAATTCCTGCAACAGAAGCTTCCCGATGCGCCAGGCTGTATCGTGCTGGACGTCAGACTGCCGGGAGGAAGTGGATTGGAATTTCAGAAGACCTTGTTGAATTCCAAAATTCAACTTCCGATCATATTTATCAGCGGTCATAGCGACGTTCCGACGTCGGTACGGGCGATGAAATCCGGCGCCATCGAATTCCTGACCAAACCACTACGCGAACAGGAACTGCTAGATGCGGTTCATGTGGGGATCGAGCGCGATCGCGTCCGGCGCCAGGAAGCGAAGATTGTAGCCGAGCTTCAGGGGCGCCTCGACTGTCTGACGCCGCGCGAACGAGAGGTGTTGTTGCTTGTGATCACCGGGCATCCCAATAAGGCGATCGCAACGCAGCTTGGATTGAGCGAAATGACGGTAAAAGTCCATCGCAGCCAGATCATGCGAAAGATGCGCGCAAAATCGCAGATTGAATTGGTGCGTATGGCAGACAAGCTGGGGATTTCCCCGTGAAGATCTAAACTAAAGTAGCGCGCGACTACACCAAAGGTCTGATCGGCTGCTCCAGGAAGGCCGCTTGGGTAGCCTTTTTCGTCAAAACCAATTCCCCTTATGCGGAGTGGCTTCGACCTTGAGCTTGATGCAAGCTCGGAGCTCGCTATTTATGGGAGTTCTGAGTGCTCAAGAAACCCATGATCTCGATCGTCGACGACGACCCATCGGCTCGCGAAAGCCTTGTGGACCTCGTTAAAAGCATGGGCTTCTCCGCAGAGGCATTCCCGAGTGCGGAAGAATTTCTACAATCTAAGCTACTACGCGACACGTCCTGTTTGATCGCGGACGTGCAGATGCCGGGCATTACCGGGCTCGAACTGCATACCAGCCTAGTCAGGTCGGACAGCGCAATTCCGACGATCCTGATCACCGCCTTTCCCAATGAGAAAGATCGCGCGGCCGCGCGCCGGTCCGGCGTGACCTCCTATTTGGTCAAGCCGTTCGACGACAAAGATTTGCTCGCAAGCATCCGATCGGCTCTCGCTTCGCCAGATGACGGAGGCAGACAATCATGACTCTATCCGCACCAACAAACGATCGGCAGCATGACGATCTGCCCTCTCCTTCATCAGTTAGTCGAGACCTGCGACGAACACATTCGGGAATTACCCACAGCAAAATTGCGGACATTGATCTACACATGTCGCCATCCTCCAAGCCAGTTGACGGATCAGCGACACGCGTGATTTCGTTCGGACCGTTCTCCCTGCTACCTGACCAGCGCCAGTTACTGGAGGTCGACAAGCTTCTCAACATCGGCAGCCGGGCATTCGACATCCTCCTCGCATTGGTCGAGCGCCCGGGAGAGTTGATCAGCAAGGAGGAGCTCATGGCACGGGTATGGCCGAACGTGTACGTCGAACCCGCCAATCTGACAGTCCATGTCGCAGCACTGAGGCGGGTGTTGGGAGATGGCCGCGAAGGACATCGGTACTTGGTCAACATTCCGGGACGCGGCTATCGATTCGTCGCCCCGGTTTCTCTCGAGGACCGAAAATCGCCGCGGCCACCGCAACAACCGGTTCAAAGGCATTCACATAATCTACCGAACCAGATCACGAGGTTGGTCGGGCGTGCCGACACCTCCCGAGCACTGGCGACATTCCTATCCAATGATCGCTTGCTGACGATCGTGGGCCCTGGCGGGATCGGAAAGACCTCGATAGCCCTCGCCGTAGCCGATGAAGTGGCCGGCAGTTACGAGCATGGAGTTTGGCTAGTCGACCTGGCCCGTATCAGCGATCCTGACATGCTCCCAGGTGCTCTCGGGTCCGTGCTGGGGCTTGATACTCCCCCCGGCACCACTTTGCCTGTGTTGGCCCAGTCGTTGCGCGGGAGGCAGATGCTGCTCGTGTTAGACAATTGCGAACATGCCGCGGAGGCGGCCGCTTCACTGGCGGTGCACATGCTACAAGCATCATCGGGCGCACGAATCCTTGCAACCAGTCGGGAACCACTTCGAGCCGAAGGCGAGCGGAGATATCGGTTGCCGTCATTGGAGGTCCCGCCCGTGTCCGCGCAGCTCACGGCTGCTGAAGCGATGCGTTTCTCGGCGGTTGAGCTGTTCGTGGAACGTACGGCCGCAAGACTTGATGGCTTCGAATTAAGCGACCATGACGCACCGGTCGTGGTGGATTTGTGCCGTAAGCTGGACGGTAACCCCTTAGCTATCGAGCTTGCCGTGGGCCGCATTGATACGTTCGGTGTGCACGGCTTGTCGGCGCGCCTGAATGGTGGCCTACGCCTGCTGAGCGGTGGCTACCGAACGGCGCTTCCGCGACATCAGACTTTGCGGGCTATGCTCGACTGGAGCTTCGATTGGCTTCCTGAGTCTGAGCGCTTGGTGTTAAGTCGACTTGCAATTTTTACAGGTGAATTTGTCCTAGAGGCCGCGATTGCAGTCGCCTCTAGCGATGACATCGCCGCCGTCGAGGTTGCAGACGCAGTGGTGAGCCTCGTTGCAAAGTCGCTCGTTAACGCGGATATCAGCGACAAGGAGCCGAAATATCGGCTGCTTGAGATAACTCGCGACTACGCACTTGAAAAGCTCCAGGAGAGCTACGAATTCGACCTTGTCGCTCGCCGTTACGCTGAATACCTTCGGGGCGCGCGCGAAGCGTCCAACTGCTAAAGCGCGTCACGCGCAAAATACAAGTTCATATCGACGTGGTCCGGGAGCAATGTGCGCAGCGCGCCTCTAGGAGCAAGGAGTCCGTCAAGGCCCACGCGCACAGGCGCGCTTGGACCGGCGAGTTCGCACCTTCAACGCCTTATGATCCGCGCGTTCTCCTTTAGGTCGGGCAGACGACAATTCGCGGGCGCCAGCCGGGCAACAAGGAGGGCTTTGTGGTGGGTCCTCGGAGGGAGAGAGGCTATCGTCATAGCCACTCCAGAAAGCCGAATTTTGAAATGGTGGTCAGGTGTGAGTCTGGGTTTCCCTTGCTATCGGTGCCGGAGCGCGGAGCCGATAGCCGACCCCTGCTTCCGTAAGAACGTACTGGGGCCGCTCTGGGTCGACTTCAATCTTTTGTCTTAGATGACGCACATACACCCGAAGATATTGAGCGTCGGTGAAGCTGCTCCAGAGCTTTCCAAGCAGGAACTCCCGCGTCAACGCCTGGCCTGCATGTTGGACGAGTACGCGTAACAGGTCATACTCCTTGGGTGAAAGATTAACGTCCCTCTGCCCGACTTTGACGATGCGCCGGACAAGATCGACCGAGAGATCGTTGACGCGGAATATCGAACGTTCGCCATGCGCATGCAGTTGGTGACGAAGCGCAACACGTACTCTGGCGAAGAACTCATCCATTCCAAATGGTTTGGTGACATAGTCGTCTGCGCCAAGATCGAACGCCTGTACCTTGCTGGCTCCATCATCTCGACCGGACAGCACCACAATCGGAATGGTTTCAGCTCGCATCCGGATCACTTTCAGCAACTCAAATCCCGGTATGTCTGGAAGATCTAGATCGAGCGTGATCAGATCGGGTTTTTGGGCCAATAATTCGATCGCGGCTCTGCCGTTGGGCGCATCGATAATTTCGTACCCCTGCGTGCTAAATCCCGTTCGCAGGAGTCTACGAATCGCGGCTTCGCCGTCAATTACTAGAATTTTGACTGGAGCAGCGCTCATGCAACGGCGTCCAATTTTCCGACTTCATTCGGTTCCGTGACTACGTCGAAGTTCTCGCGCAGTTACCCCCTCCCCGATCGCGCATTTTCATCACACTGCGAGTCAACTCTACTGACATCGCACTCTTTTTCTACGACCGCATACTAGGCGGGCCCAATGAAGTCTGACAAATTCCTGCAAAACACTCTAAGCAATGTCCGATTGTATGAGCACATTCGCGTTCTAGATGGACTTCTCCGTGTGCGCCGCGGGGCCGGTCTCCCTGAGGAAGCCGGCGAGGATGGCTGCGATCGCGACCGCGGCGACAAGCAGGGAGTCACCCTTCTCAAACACATGGAGAGTGAGAGGTCCGTCATCCGCGAGTTTCTGAATGAACCAGCCAAAGGCGGGCGCCGCGAATGCGCTTATTACGAAAACGAGGAAATTGACGGCTCCTGTCGCGCTTCCGCTCACGCCCTCTGGATTGACTTCCTTGATGATAATGTAGGGGATCGACGCAGCGCTGGATCCAAACCCGAGTAGAAAGCCGAGAACGTAAGGCGGTAAGGTATTCAACGGCAGATACAGAATAGCGGCCACCGAAAACAACGAGAGTGCGATGCCACCCAGCAGCACAGGCTTGCGCCGGCCCACGTAGTCAGCACGGAAGCCAAGAACAGGTGCGCCGAAAACCCAACCGAGCGGAACAATCGAGGCGCGATCCACCGCCTCTGCATAGTTCAACTGCCATCCGTCGCGCAGAAACGACACACCCCAGATCATATCGCCGACGGTGGTCGGAAGGAACAGAAGGCCGGAGCACAACCCACATAGATAAGACTGCGGATTTCTCAACACGGTCTTGTACGGCGTGAACATGTGCAAAAGGGTCGACTTCGATCGCTCTAACGGATCCTGCCGAGGCGTGACCACAACGAGCGCGACCGCGATCGCCAGCACTATGATCCCAGCAAACAACCAAAATTGTTGCCAACTAATCGGCCCATGCACGAGCGGCGCCACGACAAACTGCCCCGCCGAGCCGCCCAGCATGCCGAAGCATTGCGTGATACCGACGGCCGTCGCGAGATGTCGTGACGGGAAGCCATGCCCTGCAAGGTACACTGCGCCTATAAAGCCTAATGCGGAGCCCGCGCCCTGGAGCATTCGACCGATACCGGCCGCCCAACTAATACCAAGACCAAACATCATCATCCCGGTGGCGAGTAAAAGGACGCCTATAGGAATGGTGTATTTTGCTCCCCAGCGGTCGAGCGCCGCGCCAGCTACAATGGAGAAGGCTGAATAGGTGTAGTAGTACAGTCCCAGCAGTGAACTAACGCCCAGCGTCGTTAGATTAAACGCAGTCGTGAGCTCCGGCACCATGACGCTCGGTGCCGACACGCCGACATATTGCATGAAGTAGAACAGCACGGAGAAGAGCCACGCAACTACGAAAGCTGGGTGGAACCTCGATGAGCCCGCTGACCTAAGCTTTGGCTTAACATGGGCGGTAAGGACGGTCGCCATTTTCTTTCCTTCCCGAGGACAAGCTTCCTCACCTCGATTCATGCGCCGTGCGCCCTGTTAATTCCCAAGATTCACGATCCCGATCGGCTGATGGCGTGATCTTCGGCATCAGACGATTTACATGCGTGCGCAGGGTCCTAGATTCGCAGGAAGACATGCGCGCCGCAGTACGGCATCGGCCGATTGCGGAGGACGGTTGCCTGAATGTCAGCAAGGCCGAGAGCCTGCGTCATTGTTTAACTCAAGTGGCGGCGTCCAACATCTCGCTAACCGCTGCGCTCAGCCGCTTCATCTTCTCGACGTCTCGACAGGAGATTTCGGGGTATGCGGCATAGAAGAACTCGGCTGTGACCTGCGCATTACGGATAAGGTCCATAAGTGTGGGCACGTCTTTGAAACTCGTATACCCCTCCCAAACGCCGCCGAAAATCTGATCCATCCATGGCGATACGTAGTTCATGAGGTCTTCGACGTAAGGCTTGAAGTCGTCGTCATAGACAATAGTGAACAGAATCCGAGTGTCGTTATCGAACAGGAACAACCGGAAACTTTGAACTGTACCGATCCGATTCTCCCAGTAGGCTGCCTCGGCCTGAAACTGCGGTAGGCGCTCGCGGAAGATGCGCGCACCATCTGGCGTCACCTTGCCGATGCCGGTGAGTTCCCCTCTCCTCCCGATCCGCAGACCAGGACCGTCGGGCTGAGGGGTCACCTTCTGAGCCATTGCCGTGCGCTCGTTATCGATCACTTTCGTGGCCATACGATATCTCCTTTGCTTTGATTGACCGTCATTTCACGACGTAGCTTGCGACTTGTCGCACGGTGGGAGAAGCACCGAGGAAGGCGTCATGCCGGCAGCCTCGTTCGCCCTAAGGGCGCGGGAAAGCAGTTCGTGGGCACGCGGCGTCTCGCGGACTTCAAAGTTAAGTCTGGCCAACCGCAACGCCTCGTCCGAATCGCCGCCTACCGTTAGCCAGAATTCGGCCGCATGATCGGCGAATGCCTCGGGGTGACGAACAACCAACTCGTCGTAACGCGCCGCTGCGTGCTCGCACCAATGCCGAGATTCGTCGGCGCGCCCCGCATCCCTGAGAATGCGCGCGAGTTGCGCGGCGTAATCAGGATCATCCGAAGACATTGCCAAGGGAAACAAGCGAGCGACCGCGGTAGCGACCTCACCAAGTTCTGCCTCGACCTCGGCAAGATGGCCTTGCGCTTGTGCGTAAGTCGGCACGCGGCTGCGTGCGGCGTCGAACCACATTCGTGCGTCATCCAAACGGTCGTTGTTCATCCACATCAGACCGAACTGGAAATCAAGGATCGCGAGCGGAAACGGCGATACGCCGCGGTAGCGACCCCGGCTTTCCATGTAGAATCCTTCTGCGACTGCAATCTCCCCGCGCTCCGCGCAAAGCCCGGCCAAAGCGCCGAGAGTTTCAAAACTCGGCCGACGGATTGCGGCTTCCCGGCGGATGGCGAAAGCCTCGTCGTATTGACCGAGCGCCTGGAAGATTGCAGCACGCTCGATATTTATCCTGTCGTAATTCGGCGCGAGGCGCTCCGCCAGGGCTAGGTCACTCAAAGCATCTAGAAAGCGGTGAAAGGTGCTTCGGGTTCGCGCTCGCGCAACGAGGGCCGCTCCATTGGCCGGCTCACTCTGCACCAGCCGCTCGGCATTCTTCTCGGCCAGCTCGTAGTCGGCAACGCGGCCAAGGATCAGCCCGCGCAGCGTGATCAACTCGATGAGCTCGATCTGAGCATCAACGGTTGGATTGCTGAGCGCGACCTCCGATCTTTGGGCGTGGATCTGGGCCTCGAGATTGCTCAGTGCGATCAAACCGTTAGTGGTCGATACGTCGGCGATACCAGCGTCATCGTGCTCCATTGCGGTCATGACGCGACAACCCTCGGCGGATTTGGCGGGGCCATGTAAGGAAAGACTTTGGATGACCAGGTGATCGGCCCGGCAATGCCATCGTCGACGCGCGGACCGTTTCCGCCGTTGACGTACAGCGTGAAAATGGAGTCCATGATGTCCTCATTGAGCCAGCGCCCGCCCGCCGTCACGTGAATGCGGTCCTTCAGCATGGATCGTTCAATTTCGAAGTAACTGAGCTCAGTGAGCGGTTTGGAGGCATCTACGACGAGGAAGTCCGCCAGCAGAATTTTAGTCAGCGGATGGTTGCCTTGCTCGTTAGCAGGCCAATCGATCTTGCCGTCTAGACCGTCGTAGAAGGTGAGATTGGCATTCATCCGCACTCGATAGGCATCGAAATAATCTGTCGCGAGTTTGAAGGCGTCTTCGCTGTTGTAGAGGTCGCGAATTTCCAGATCTCGATTGACCTGATCGAACATCTTCCAGCTCAAGGAAACGTTCTTGATCTCCGGCCGACCGACCCGCTCTATCCGCACCGGCCGCTTGCCGGACGCCAGGGTTTCACAGACGACAGCGAACATCGGTCCGCCCTTTAGCAAGGTCCTCCACTCGACTTTAAGAACGATTGCGAGGATGTTGGTGCCGTAAAGCGTATCAGAACCGACTTTTTTGAACGCGAGTTGTCCTGTCGCCACTGTTTTTTCGATCATTCTCACATCGAGAAAGAACGGCTCTGATCGCTGTCCCGCAAAGACCTGCACATCGTTACCGTTGCCGCCCTTCTCATCGTTCACGCAGAACTGAATGACTTCGCCGCTCGGTGTCATGCAGCGACCGTGTTGTTTTGGCTGGGAGCCGTCCTTCAGGCTAGACGGAACCTCGAACACACAGTCGAAGATCGCCTCATCGGTCCCAATGGCGAACGAAGACATTGGCCCGGTTTCGGCGATTGCGGCGGGGCGCACGCGAAAGCGATATATGACGGCGTCGGAAAAGAGGGCTGATGGACCGGCTTTTCCAAACACGTCCATGGCCAGGACGAGATGCTGCGGACTGTCGGGGCACGGGAACGCAAAAACATCCGTTATGTCAGCGGCCGGGTCGCTCAAAGATCGGGGCCCAGAAAAATGGTCCGACATATCCGAATATCCCTCCACGGAATCGTTTCAGCCTGTTACCGGTTGATCGGGGCGAAACTCACCGGCACCATCAAGCTGTTGCGTTGGTCCACCAGATATCCCGCTTCATCAGCGAGCCTCAGATAGTTTTGCCATTCAGGATCTGACATCATAGCCGCACGCTTCTGCGCGCGATCGTCCGCATCCTCGAACGCCCATAAATGCACCAGCGCGTTCAGATCACCGCTTTCGGCCTGCAGATATGCAACAGGCGGCCCGAGATGGCGTAGCTGCGAGGCGAAGCCGTGCTTGGCGTACAGGTCTAACTCCTGCGGCAACTTGCCGGGCCTGACGCGATAGGTGCGAAGATCGATGAGCACCTGATTCTCCTTTGATCTTGAACACGTTTGCGTCTTGATTAAATCAAGTTGCGCGCGCGATCGAGCAAAGGCTGCCAAAGCAATCTAAATTCTCCTTAAGAGGACGTCAGCTTTTCGGCGCCTCGTGCCGCGCGCATCGTTCCTTGCCTTACTGCGTGAGTGCCTTGAGAACAGCGGCGGGCCGGATCGGAAGGTGGCGAAGCCGAACGCCGACAGCGGCGAAGATCGCATTTCCGATTGCGGGGGCAACAACCGTCGTCGCCGGCTCGCCGAGGCCGACGGGAGCCTCTGCACTGTCAATGAACTCGACATCAAGCTCGGGCACGTCGCCAATGCGCAAGGGCGTATAGCTGTCGAGGTTCCTGTCCTTAACCTGACCGGCGATGAACTCCGTTCCTTCGTAGAGCGCCATGCTGAGACCCCAAAGGATGCTACCCTCAACCTGTGCCAACGCGCCGTCCGGATGCACCAAAGTGCCGGCGTCCACGACGACCGTCAGCCTTTCGACCGTCACGGCTCCACTGTAGCGGCTAACCTGAACGCGCGCGACACAGGCGGTCCAGGTCGGCATGCCGCGCTCCTGGCCGAATGTTGTTGCGATGCCAAGCCCGGTATCCTTCGGCACGGCCACACCCCAGCCCGCCTTCTCTGCGGCACGCCGCACGACTGCCGCTTGTCGCTTTGCCCCGCCAACGGCATTCGGGGCCGAGCCGGCGTTGCGTCCCGCACCGTCCAGTAGAAGGATGCGGAAGCCTGCGGGATCCGCACCCACCACCAGGGCCGCCTCGTCCATGAATGTCTCAACCGCCCAGTTGGTCCAGCCAGGCCCAACCGAGCGTAGCCAACCGGGACGGAAGGAGCGGTTGGCTAGGCCGTTCGACAGCGCCCGCACGCGCTGCGCGCCGACATTGTACCAATGATCCGCGCCTGCGATCGCGAATGGATCATAGGGGATGCCATGTAACGCTTTCGGCATGACGCTGGGCGCCATGACGGCCGTGGGCCAGCCAGCAGAGGCATGATGCTCCATCGCCGCAATTTTGCCCCCCGCATCGAATGCCATACGTAATGTCTGAATAGACGGAGAGCGAAACGAATCGAAGCGCATGTCGTCCGGACGCGTCAGCACCAACTTCACGGGTTTGCCGGTGGCCTGGGCGGCGAGCGCGGCGGGCACGGCGTAATCTCCGTTCAGTCTCCGGCCGAAGCCGCCGCCGATGGAATAGGTGCGCACTACGATCCGCTCTTGCGGCAGACGGAGCGCCTGGGCGAGCACGGGCAGGATCAAACTCTGCCATTGATTGCCGGTATGGATCTCAAACAGGCCGTCCTTCTCGAAGGCGAGAGCGTTAACCGGCTCAAGTTGAGCGTGCAGCACGCTGCTCGTCGTATAGGTTCGTTCAAGCGTCGACCTCGCACCCCGAACAGCCGCGTCGAGCCCCGGGTCGTCCACCAGCAGCGCGCCGCCCTTCGGGTCTGCGATCTGCTTTGAACCATGGTCGAGAATATCGTTCTCGGAGACATTGGTGGCGTCGCCCACCATCCACTCGACCTTAACGAGGTCCGCTGCGCGGATGGCGGCCGGATATGAACTCGCAAGCACCATCACCCAGCCCGGAACCGTATCGGACGGGTCCTCCAGGATGAGGCTCTTGATATAGCCCTTGACGCTCCGCGCGGCGGAATCGTCAATCCAGCGCACATTCGATCCATAGCGGGTCGGCGGAATCTTGGGTCGTGCGTAGATCATGCCATCGACGGTCGCGTCGATCCCATAGCGCGTCGTGCCGTTCGTTTTCGAAGGAATATCGATCGCATCGAACTTGTGCCCGATAAGGCGGCGCTCCGAGGCGGGCTTTATCGGCATTTTCGCCAATTCATCCGGACTGAATGCGCGGCTGAGATTGCCACGCCTGACGATTTCGGCATAGGAGACCGAGCTATTGCCGCCAACAACGAAGCTGTTGCGCGCCACGCATTGCTGTGCGGCAATACCCAGAAGCTTTGCCCCCGCCTCGACGAGAGCTATCCGACCGGCCGCGCCGACGCGGCTGAACACCGGAAAGTCCGAGAACACTGAATTGCTGCCACCGGTCATCATCACCCCCCATTTCGGGTCGGTGTCGACGGCGGTGATCCGAACCTTGTCCCAATCGGCCTCAAGCTCATCGGCGAGGATGCGAGCGAGCGCGGTGCCAATATGCTGCCCCATCTCGGCGCGGACGACGTTGACCGTCACGATGCCGTATCGGTCGATGCTGTACCAGATGCTCGGCTCAAACGTGCCGGGCAGTGACGCTTGCGCGTCCGCCCGCGCTTCTATCGGAGCGAAGCAGAAGGCTACGCTGGCGCCGGCCACCCCGATCAGGAAGGAGCGACGCGATAGCGAGAGGGCATCATCCGCGGCCCGGTGTTGGAGCTTAGCCATTGGTGAGCTCCTTACGCATTTCGGCAGCAGCCTGTTTGATAGCTTTGCGAATGCGGACATACGTCATGCAACGGCAAAGATTGCCGGTCATTACCGCGTCGATGTCCTGATCGGTTGGTGTCGGGAAGTCCTTCAATAGAGATGCGGCCTGCATGAGCTGACCAGCCTGGCAGTAGCCGCATTGCGGCACTTGAAGGTCGATCCAGGCCTTTTGCAACGGATGCTGCCCTGTTGGACTGAGTCCCTCGATCGTCGTGATTTCGGCGCCAGCCACTGCGCGGAGTGGTGTGATGCAGGAACGGGTCGGACGCCCGCCGACATGCACGGTACAGGCGCCGCACATGCCTATTCCGCATCCGAATTTCGTGCCGGTAAGACCAATTAAATCACGGATGACCCACAATAGCGGAGTGTCTTCCTCTACGTCGGTCGCAATCGGACGGCCATTGATGTGAAACGAGGTCATGGTCAGTTACTCCAGACGGCGGCCTTCACCGAGAGGCCCTGATCTGCCTGCGCATCGCGGTGACCTTGGCTTCGAGATCGGGCCACGGCGGCAGGTTCGTGCGGGTGCGGCGCAGATAGGAGGCGATACGAGCGATGTCGGTATCGCTAAGCGCTCGCTCGAAGCTCGGCATCACGACGCCTGGTATGCCTTCCTCAGCGCCGACGCCACGAAGCACGACCTGGATCAGGTTTGTCGGATCGGGCAGGTTTAACGCGCTGTTGAGGGCTAGTTCGGGACGGACCGCGAGCGGCGCGTTACCCGCGTTGTAGTGGCAGGACGCGCAAGCGGCGGTGTAGAGGCGCGCGTCGGCGTCGAACTCCTGGCGGGTACCAATGCGCGCGTAGGACATTGCGCGCGCCACTGCCGAATTGGCAGATAACGGCCGATCGACCGCATGGTCGATGTCGGCAAAATAAACTGCGAGAGCCTGGACGTCCGATTCTGGAAGCGCGGAAAGGCCTTGAACAACAGGTGACATCGGTCCCGCCGCGCTCCCGTGCAAGACACTCACGCCGTTGCGCAAATAACTGTGCAGCTCTTCCTGGGTCCACGGCGCGGGAACGGGGTTTGCCCCAGTCAAGGGCGGGGCGATCCAGTTATCGACGACGGCGCCGGCGTAGGCGTTGCCGGCTTTTTCCGCGCCGAGCAAGTTGCGAGGTGTGTGACAGGCGCCACAATGGCTAAGCCCGAGCGCGAGGTAAGCGCCCCGATTCCATTCTTCGCTTTTGCCGGCAACGGGCTCGAAGCGACCTGAGCGGAAAAACAATAGCTTCCAGCCTGCCTGGAAGGCACGGATGCCAAACGGAAAAGGAATTGTGTTCGCGAGCGCGGGCGCCCTAACTGAGGGCCTGGTCATGAAGTAGGCGTACAATGCCCTTACATCGTCATCCGAAAGCTTCGTGAAATGGTCGTAGGGGAATCCGGGGAACAGATGCGACCCGTCGCGGGCAACACCTTCGTGCATCGCACGAGCAAAGGCCGCCTCTGACCATAAGCCTATGCCAGTCTCCGGATCGGGCGTGATATTGGTGGAGTAAAGCACGCCAAAGGGCGTTTGCATGGGGTAGCCACCGGCGAACACATTTCCGCCTTTCGCGGTATGGCACTCCGCGCAATAGCCCCCGCCGGCGAGCGCCTCACCCTTCGCTATCAATTCCGGCGCGAAAGTTTGTGTCGCGGACGCCAGGATGGGAGCGATCGCTGGCCGCCATGCGAGCGCGAAGAAGCCCATGACGCTGGCACCCCCGAGCGCAACAAAGCAAACAACAAGCTTCTTGATCGAAGACATTCTCGAAACGGCCAGTTGCGGACGCACGGGTTTGTCCGCGGTCCGATTCAGGCTGCTTAATACAATGCGCCAAATGGTTCAGCGAATGAAGCCTAACAAAAATAGGCAAATTTTTCTGAAGCAGAGAGAGTCGTTCTCGCCGACAACCGTTAGATTTGCGGCTATTTGTAAAGCTTAATTCGCTCGGACAGGGCAGCGATGTCATTTTACTGAGAGTCTTTATCTCGGTCGCGAAAGCGGTGTCGAGATGCCTAAGAGCGCTGACATCCTTAGCATGCCGACAGACAAGATCCCCGTACTCGAAGTAAGCGATATACAGGCGACGGTTCTGCGCCCGCGCCCGTCTCCTTACAGGGGACAATACGTTGTTTTGCGCATCGACGACGCCGCGCAAGGGCGTGAAATGTTGCGCCGTATTATCCCGTATGTGGCGCCAGCCGACGATTGGTGGCTTCCGACGCTACCCGGGTGGATGGGTATCGCCTTCACATATCATGGCTTAGAGGCGCTGGGGCTGCCCGCAACATCGCTAAAGACTTTCCCGCAAGAGTTCCGGGAAGGCATGGCTTCCCGCGCGTCCATTCTGCGTGACGTCGGCGATAGCGCTCCCGCTAACTGGGAGTACCCGTTCGGCACTCGCGACATGCACGTCGCAATAGCGATTTATTCAAAAGACGAAGAGAGTCTTGAGGCGACCTTAGCGTTGGCGCGACAGTCTCATCACGATCTTCCCAATATCTCTGTCGTGTATCGGCTGAGATTCAGCGAGCTCCCGAACGGATGCAATCCGTTCGGCTTTAAGGATGGGCTTCATAATCCGAATGTCGAAGGGAGCGGCGCCGTTGTCCATCCCGGCTCGGGACGACCGGTCAAGGCTGGTGAGTTCATCATGGGTTATCCGGATGAACTGGGGGCCACGGCCATTAGTCCG
This sequence comes from Bradyrhizobium ottawaense, assembly GCF_900099825.1. Lineage (NCBI taxonomy): Bacteria > Pseudomonadati > Pseudomonadota > Alphaproteobacteria > Hyphomicrobiales > Nitrobacteraceae > Bradyrhizobium > Bradyrhizobium ottawaense. The sequence goes on from NZ_LT629693.1 coordinate 2,381,961, forward strand.
GAGCCCGAAGTCCTGCGACGCAACGGCACTTTTGTCGCCTTTCGAAAATTTCACATGCGGGTCGCTGCGTTTCGGCACTACCTCCGCGAACAAGCCGCATCGCCAGAGGATGAGGATCTGATCGCCGCCAAGATGGTCGGTAGATGGCGCAGCGGCGCCCCATTGGCTCTCGCCGCCGAGCAAGACGATCCGGAATTGGGAGCAGACCAAGACCGCAATAACGCGTTTGGTTTTGGAGATGACATGCACGGGCTGAAATGCCCGTTCGGTGCACACATTCGGCGAGTGAACCCTCGCGACGCGCTAAAAAACGAATTGGTTGCGACGAATCTTCACCAATTTCTGCGCCGCGGCACGAACTACGGCCCACCCCTTCCGGAAGGCGTCTTGGAAGACGACGGCGCCCAGCGGGGAGGCGTGTTCCTCCTAATCGGCGTGCATCAGCGGCAGCAATTCGAGTTTGTGCAGTCCCAATGGATCACTGACGGCAATTTCATCAGTCACGGAAGAGAAGAGGATCCCATCCTCGGCAACAGCGGCGGAGAAGGATTCTTCACCATTCCGAAACGCCCGGTTCGTCGTCGCCTTCACGGTCTTCCGCAATTCGTCGCCGTTCAAGGAGGCGAGTACTGCTTCATGCCTGGTCTGCGAGCGCTCAAGTGGCTGGCCGGTCTGGAAGCCGGACCGACGGCAGAGTGAACGCCGTCTCAAACTGAGACTTAACAGAAAGGAGAACGACAATGACAGTCGCGCAACACGTCCAGGTGGCCAAATCCGCCTCTGCCGGCATCGCCCGGCCGGGCGCAAAAGCAGGGCAGACAAGCGAGTTCACACTCATCAGCAAGCTCAAACCTGGCGCCGCTGAACGGGTCCGCGCACTACTCGCTGACGGATTTACCGGGGAGCGCCAAAAGAATACCGACCGCATAGCGACCGTTCACGACCTCCGGTTCGTCATATTCGACAACGACACCCGCATCATCTTCGCGTCAACCTTCGACGGCGGCTGGGAACAATACATAGATGATTTCGGCGGCATCATTCCCGACGAAATCGACTTGCTCTTTCATGAGTTCGAGGGGTATCCCGGCATAAATGACCCGGGCATCAAGGACTGGATCGTCGCGCAGCAGGTGACCGCGGTCGGATTCTACAGCGCTTATCCCTCCGCGTCGGTCCGGGATATTTGGAAGGCACTGAAGATCAAGGGCGCGGTCGACACGCTGCTTGATGTTGCTTCGAACTGACCCTCGTCCGTCGAGACCTGCCCTAAACGGACACGTCGGACAACGATATTGAGGGTCGGCGCTCTTATTCGGATGCAGCCGGCCCTTTTTGCATACCGAACATGACATTCGCTCCGGAGCAGTGACGCACATGGATAGAAACCTTTTCGATCGCGGTCTCGCAAAACGACGCCAAGTTTTGGGAGACGCTTACGTGGACCGAGCCCTTGAGAACCTCGACGACTTCAATCGGGATTTCCAACGGCTGGCCACGGAGTATTGCTGGGGGGAGGTGTGGGGCGACGAGACTCTTTCGCCTCGCGAGCGCAGCATCCTCACCCTAGGCATGGTCGCCGCCATCGGCAAGATGGGAGAGTTCAGCAACCACGTTCGCGGGGCGATCACGAACGGGCTTTCACCAAACGACCTTCGTGCAGTGCTCACCCAGGTCACGATCTATTGCGGCATAGCTGTCGGCGCGGACTGCTTCGTCCTCACCAAGTCCATTCTAGATGAACACTTAAAAAAATAACGGTGCGCTTGAAAGCGACCCTCTCTTCTGGGTCGATGTCTGAAAGCCGGCCTTTGGACAAACTAGGCAGTTTTTGGATTAATTTATTAGTCGATTTCGCGCACTGCGTTGAAGATGCACCGACGACGTGTAATAGCGCTTTCTAGAAGGTATACTCGGGCCGATGGCTGGTTAATCTCGGCGGTCATCCCCCGGGCACCTTCTTTTGGGCGTTCGGAGCCGAGGGGAACCCATGGCCGGTGTAGCCAAGCAATTCCGCCCTCGTCTCACGCTTGTCCGACTCGAACTCGCCTGAGAGCATCACGGGAATGCTTTCCAGACTAGAAGAGGATCCTGTATTTTCGTTCGGACCCTTTCGATTATACGTGAAGCAGAGACTGCTTCTGCAAGGTGAAAGACCCGTGCGGCTCGGCAGTCGAGCCTTCGATGTTCTGATTGCTCTAGTCGAGGGCGCAGGCACCTTAGTCACCAAGGACGAGCTTATGGCTCGGATTTGGCCAAATGCCATCGTAGAACCCGCCAATCTCACCGTTCATGTCGCCGCGTTACGCCGTGCACTCGGTGACGGTCGGGGGGGCAATCATTTTCTGGTCAACGTCCACGGCCGTGGCTATCGTTTTGTCGCTCCCGTATGTATCACTCAGGCACCAACGGCAGCCGCACTTTCGCTGAACAACCAGCATAATTTGCCAGTTTGTTTGACACCTCTTATTGGGCGCTCCGAGGTGATCAATTCACTCGCCGCCCAATTCCAATTCCACCGCTTAATCACCGTCGTCGGACAAGCCGGCATCGGTAAAACGTCCGTTGCGCTCGCCGCTGCTGAAGTTTTGATATCCAGTTATCCAGATGGCGTTTGGTTGATTGACCTGTCCCCTGTCTCAACCCCTAGCCTTGTACTCACAGCACTGGCGTCCGCCCTGCGGTTGGCAATTCGTAGCGACAATCCGCTCCCCAGCTTGATCGCTGCGTTGAGAGACAGGCAAAAGCTGCTTGTACTCGACAACTGCGAGCATGTCATCGGAGCCGCGGCCGATCTTGTATCGAGCCTTTTGAGAGAAACTCGCGGAATAAGCATACTTGCGACTAGCCGCGAACCATTGCGGGTGGAAGGAGAACGGCTACGCCGGCTGTCGGCGCTGGAGACCCCGCCTTTCTCGACGCACATTAACGCAGCCGAAGCTCTCAAGTTTGAGGCGGTCCAGCTCTTCGTTGAACGCGCGGCCGCTACAATGAACAAATTCGATTTGACTGACGCGGACGCTGCGAGCGCGTGCCGCATCTGCCATGAACTGGATGGAATACCTTTAGCGATCGAGTTGGCAGCCGCCAGGATTGACATGTTCGGCATCGCAGGTCTCGCAGCGCGTCTGGATGATCGCCTGCGGCTTTTGACCGGGGGCCGTCGTACAAGCTTTCCCCGCCATCAGACAATGAACGAAGCTCTAGATTGGAGCTACCAGCTACTCGGTAAGGAGGAGCAGACAGTTCTTCGGCGCATCGCAGTCTTTGCTGCTGGCTTTACCCTTGAGGCAGCCGGTGCCGTTGCTGGGGGCTCGGATAAGGCGGAATTCGACGCTGCGGATCAAGTGGCAAACCTGGCCATGAAGTCGTTGATTGCGGTTGACATGAGCTACGGCAAAGTCCGCTTTCGACTACCTGAAACCACGCGAGCCTTTGCTCTTGCGTTGCTCGCAGAAAGTGGCGAGCGAGACATGACTTGCCGCCGTCATGCGACCTATTACCGAGATTTGCTCATGACGGCTTGGACCAAGCCGGGAGGAGAAAACTCCGCCGCCGCATGGACGTCCGAGATCGACAATATTCGAGCCGGGCTAAATTGGTCCTTCGCGCCGGCGGGCGACTTGTCCATTGCCGTGAACCTGGCTGCCGCGTCTGCACCTCTTTGGCTGGAGATGTCGCTGTTGACAGAATGTCACGGATGGATGGGTAAGGCTCTTGATCTTCGCCAATCGACGGATCAGAACGCTCGCCGGGAAATGATATTGCAGGCCGCTTTCGGCCTGGCGTTGATGTTCACTCGGGGAATGAGCAGTCGTGCCCATGCAGCACTAACGAGGGCAACCGAGCTCGCCGAAAGCCTACGAGACCTTGATTACCAGCTACGCGCACTTGTCGGTCTGAATATCTTCAGCCTTCGCCTCGAAGATTTCCAGGGCGCGCTCGTAATTTCCCGGCGATCCGAAGCAATCGCTGAAGGTGCTACCGACCCAGTCGCTATTTCAGCCGCGGCTTGTCAACTTAGCTGCTCATTGTTCTTCCTAGGGCAAATCAACGAAGCGCTGACCTACGCCAAGCAAGCGCAACAACACAACACTAAGGAAATTCGACGAGCTCATATCGTACGTTCTGGGATAGATCATTCGATTCAGGCCCACTGCGTTGTGGCGCAAGTCCAATGGTTGTGCGGCTTACTCGATCAATCGACCCGGAGCACTCAGGAAATCCTGATCGACGCAAGGGCCGGCTGGCATCCCGTTTCGCTTTGCTTCGCACTAACCTGGTGCGGGTGCACCATTTCGCTCAGGCTCGGAGATTTGGACGCGGCCGAGCGATCGATTGCACAGCTTAAAGACCATGCCGAAAATCACGCCCTACACAACTATTTTGCTTGCGGTCTGGGGTTCGAAGGGCTGCTGTCCGTGGAAAGAGGCGATCTTGCCGCGGGAGAGCGATTGCTTTGTACCTGCCTGGACGGATTACGTAGTTCCCAGTACGAAGTTCTTCACACGGCATTTCTCAGCAGCCTAGCCGAGGTCCTCGCGATGCGCGGTCAATTCGATGCCGGTCTTGCTGCAATCGACGAGGCGTTAAATCGCACGGAGCGAAACAGTGGCTTCTGGTGGATGCCAGAGGCGCTACGCCTTAAGGGCGAAATTCTTCTGTTGTCGGATCAAGCGAACGACCGCTCCGCCGAAGACTGCTTCCGCCGATCGTTAGATTTGGCGCGGCACCAAGGGGCTTTGTCGTGGGAGTTGCGCGGTGCTTTGAGCTTAGGTCGGTTGCACCATAGTCAGGGTCGAAATGGTGACGCATGCCATTTGCTGAACTCCGTCTATTCCAGATTTACCGAGGGTTTTGATACCGCCGACCTTCAAAGCGCAAAGCTGCTTCTTGCAGATTGGGCGAATAGATGACTGTACTACCTTGGGGGGTGACATCCCAAGACGCCAGTTCACTGCCGGGCATTCTTATACACTATGCTCCTCCACGATCGGCGCCGCCTTCAATCGACCCTCGAAAATCCGATAAAGACCGATGCCAGCCATCGCAAAGCAGCACCCCACCATGGTCGCCAGCAGCCGGTCTTGAAGTAGACGGTTTGCCGCCGGTGACGAGGCCGCAAGAAGCTCGCCAAGCAACAACACAAATGCGGTAATCGTCGCCGTGCCCAACGCGACGTGTATACGAAATGCCGGCCAGCGCAGAGCCGCCGCGACGATCATCCCGGCGAGTAGCGATCCTTGGCCTGGCGCGGCCGTGACCAGCAACGCCACTGCAGTCACACCTAGCAATGTACCGAGCACACGGTCGGTGATCAGGTCTGCACTTGGCGCCATCTCGCTTCGTAGAACGACGAGAATGGTCAGCGTCGCCCAATAGGGATGTCCGAGACCGAGCCACGCTCCGGCCAAATTGGCTGCGACGATGACAAGACCGGCGCACAGCGAAAAACTCCATCGCGTCCGCCAGTTCGAGAGCTCCGCTTTCGTGGCGTCACCGATCGGCGGCACGCCGAGCGGACGAAGTCGCCCCCGAGCTAGATCCCACAGCAACGAGGTACCCCAAGCGAGCGCCGGCGGCGGCACAATCGGCGAGATTGAGCGGCGTTACCGCATTGCCCATCACCAGGCCGTAACCGATAAAGCGCGCCAGCAAGAGCAAATGAGTGTGCCCGCCCTCGACCATGCCATAGAACAGCCCGAGCACGAATATTATGATCAAAAATATGACTGGCAGCGAGTAGGTGGCCGTTCCCACCGCAGCGCCTACGATCAATCCCGCGGGCCCGATCGTCATGTAGCCGAGGCGCCGCAGCGGCGCCCCACCCTCGTCTCCCAAGAACGCCAAGATCGCGCCCAGGACGGCATAGATCAGCCACGGTTGCACGCCTTCTGCAATTGCCACGGCCACGGGCAACCCAACGGTCGTCAGGAAGCGCAGAACCCGGTGGAATAGATCCGTATCGCGCATAGTTATGTTCTGCTTCGCGCGAGCCGAACGGATCCAGTCGGTCGACCGCTATTCACCCGCTCGCGACTACGGACGATTTGAAACCAAGTGGGATCTAGCCCGATCACCGATTCCTGATTTGCTCATACGCGATCTCGACAGGGCAACCCTTTCATCCCTGACAAGGGTAATAGAGAAACCTCGTGGATGCTTGGTATCTGACGCATGGCTGCACAGTGAGTGAATCCTTCCAAATCCCCGCAAATGCGACGAGGCTGCGAAATCAACCCGCCCATCGAATGAAATAGTCACACTTAAGTTTGCTCGTATAAGCGAGAATTTACGGCGTTTTGGAAACGTTCACTCTGTCCGTGGCACTACCTAATAGTAGTCTGAGAAGCGCCGGCTCTGTGTCGCAGTATGCCGCCGCACAAAATCACGCATAAGGCCGGTCCGAAGGGCATCGAGATCTATGCCCGCAATCTGGAGGTCGATATGTCCAAACCATGCCTGCGATTGATTCACTGCTCAAGCGATGCTCGACCGGCTCAATCCTACAAGCGGCGACGCAGGGGTTTCCGACCGTGCATTATCCAGGGAGGCGCGATCGCCCACTATCCACAGTTAGCGTTGGCCTGTCAGCTCATAGAAGCGCCCCTTCAAATTTCCTACGAGAATTACCTGGCTCTCTTGCTGGCGGGCTTGACGGTCCTTTCGTGGGCGGCTCCCCGCGATATCGAACCGCTTCTTACAACCAGCCCCCTAACAGTTGATCTGAAGAAAGTAATTGGGCCAAGCCCAGATTCATTCGACGTCGGAGCCGGTTGGGGTCCCTCTGAATCCCGATAGCTAAGTACGCTTAGCTTTAGAACTGGAAGCGCCAACCGACAGTTGGATCGCTGGATCTCTGAAGAAAGCCACTGGCATGGCTTCCGTTCACGGAGACCTATCGAACGTTGAGGGAGCAGGCGAAGAACCGCGCCCACGCTGTCCTGAAGGACCTGTCGATTGAACGCCGGATCGAGTTAGCGCGGCTTCGCATGATGAAATTCGCAAAACCCTTCCAGTTTCTGGGAAGGACCCGGCGCATTTCCTCAAGCCCTTCCATCTCAGTGGGATGGGGACCTTGCGAAAGAAAAAAATCAATTTCCATTTCTACCCCGCGTTGCTTGGCGAGTATTCTACAAGGCAACCTTCCGATTCACTCGCTGCGTTTCAGTAATCTCTTCGTGCCGTTGAGCCGCTACCAACCCTGCGAGGGATAAGGGGCTGGCCAAGTACAAGCGCAGGTGCGTCAGCATAGCCCGTTTTCTTGATCGCAATGTGCTAAAACGGCCGACAACTACAATTGCTTTGCCAACTCCAGATATCTGCAGAACGCGTTTGCAAGTTGCATCTGCCGGGGTGTCCGGCACTCCGGTTCGAACAAGCGGGGCGACGCTACGACGACGCAGATGCATTTCGCACGCGAAGTCGCCACGTTCAAACGGTTGGCGCTATAGAGAAACTCCATGCCGCGCGGAGCATCCGAGTGGCTCGAAGTCGTCATCGAATAGATCACGATCGGCGCTTCGCGCCCCTGAAACTTGTCTACCGTCCCGACCCGGGCGCCGGGAATGCGCTCCTGAAGTTCGAACACCTGTGCGTTATACGGAGCGATGATCAATATATCCTCCAATCCGACCGGCGCTGCGACTCCCTCACGATTAATCCAAGTTGTCCCGCCCGCCAGGATTTCGCAAACGAGGCTGTCGATCACATCGGCCTCCTCCCGCGACGAGCTTTGATTCCCTTCGTGTGCTACGGGGAGGTAGCGAAGGCCCGCGCCACTAAGCCTGCCCGTCGACTTGATCGCCTGGTTCTCAAGGCCTGGGCGGGGGTGCAAGCGGCCGTCGTAGAAGAGCTCCGAGTTGAACGAGCAGATCAGCGGATGCAGGCGCCAAGTCTCCGGAAGGAAAAGACCTCGGTCGGCCGGTACCGTGGCGTGAGAGCCGAGAATATGGTCGAGCGACGAGACGTCGACACCGTCGGGATGGCTTCCCTGGATTGGCTGTTCGAGCTGCCGAGGGTCGCCCAACAACACGATGCTTTCAGCGGCCTGGGAGACGGCCAGAACGTTCGCAAGCGACATCTGCGCGGCTTCGTCGATGAAAAGCACGTCGACGCTGCGAGCGGCGTCAGGTCTCGCCCAGAACCAAGCCGTCCCGCCCCCCGCCCTGCAGTCGGCATGCAGAGCATCGAGAAAAGCTGCATTGTCGGTGGTGAACCGCAGACCTGGATGATCGTCTTCCTTGTCGGAGAGCTTTTGGATACACCTGATCGGAATATTCTGTTCGCTGGCCGCGATGACGACCTCATCGAGAAGATTGCGGATGACCTTGTGGCTGTTCGCCGTGATCCCGACGGTCTTCCCTTCCTTTGCGAGGGCGCAGATCATGCGAGCGCCGGTATGCGTCTTCCCTGCACCGGGGGGCCCCTGTACCGGAAAGACGCTGCTGTCGAGATTGAGCGCTATGCGGATCGCCGCTGCCAGCGTCGCCTCGCCGTCCACCTGTAGTTCCTGCCCCCGAAGACGAGGCGCCACGGCCATCAATAGGTCGCGGGCAGCGCGGTGGTCCCCTTCCCCGGACATTCCGTGATCCGCCACGTACACGCCGATCCGCATCAGCGAGTCGGCAAGCACCTGCGTATCGACGAAGTTATGGGCGAAGACTGCCTCGGGATGAACGGCGGCCGTGTCTCCACGCTTCTTGATGTCGATCGTGCGCTCGTCGAGCGAAATGGCGACCACGCGTCCGAATTTGTCGCCCCCGATGCTCCTGAGGTCGTCCTCGGCCCGGATGTCGGTATCCTGCAGCGCAAACCGGTAGCGATGTATCGGCGCCTTAGCGGTGCCGCCGGCCTGTTCCACGTACGCTAGATCTGCCAGGCCGGCGCGCTCATGGAGAAGATCTTCGGCGGACAAATCGCGAAGCCGGAAGTATTCCCACCAGACGGCCTTCTTTTCCCGCCCGTGCCAATCCAACATGAAAGCAAGAAGCCAGCGCGCATGCTGTTCGGCGCTGCGTTCCTCGACGTCGTCGGATACGCCGTCCGTCAGACGCGCAACAAGCGCCGCTACCTTCTTTTGCCATTCGTCGAGTTCGGTGCTGATCTCGGATGTCGCCGCCGCCGGCCGCTCGATGACGGCGCCATTAGCGATGAGGTCTGCTCGTACGGCTTCTAGCCAACGACGCAACGCTTCGGTGGACGCGCAATCATCCCGATTGTAGCCCCTGATCGTCGCTTTGTCGCCTTCGGGAATACCGGCGCCGTCCGCCAGTTCGAGGCGCGCCTGCGTCCGAGCCATCACCCCGCCCACGTCCTCCAACGGCACGGTCCTGACGAACGAATAGAGCGGCTCGAGCTTCTTGATCGAATAGCTCTCCACACTCGCTCGAATGGCGTGCCGCATGGCGGCAAAGAGATCGACGAATATCTCTGCCCGCAACAAGCCGTCGACCTCGTTTTCTCGCGTCGCATAGCGTCCCATCAGGCGCTTCATTGCCGCCGGCTCATAGGGAGCAAAATGGTAGATATGCAGGCCGGGATGGACCTTCAGGCGCTCGGTCACGAAATCGACAAAGCGCTCGAATGCAGCCCTCTCCTCCTGCCGATTTGAAGCCCAATCGCCGACGTACTGTGCGGAGCCGTCCTCGTCCGAGTAGACATACCCGAACAGGAATTCCAAACCGCCGTCGCCGACGAACGGGTCGCCCTCGAAGTCGAAGAAGATATCTCCCGAAGAGGGCTCCGGAAGGCGAGACAGACCGAAGCCGGCGATCGGGGGCAAGGTCTCGTAAACCACCGTACCGCTCGTGCGCCCCTCGACCTGGATCCGGGCCTGCTCCCGGATCTTCTCGAAGCTCTTGGCCGCTCCCCGATCGGGCCTCCACTGAAGCGGCAACGGCAAAGCCGCGAGCGCCGCCGTGGTTTCGACGCCGTGCCTCTTCAACTCGCCGATCTGGGATTTGCTGATGCCGGCGACTAGCGACATGTGATCGTCAGCCCTCCTCCTCTCGTCACAGTGACGGCGCCAACGACATATCTCGCAATGTTCTATCGGCTCAGGATAGGCGTCGCCGGCGACGGATCCCGAGACAGAACTCTCCAGACTGCTCCGGACGTGCCGGTAGTATGCGCCATAATCGGCGATCCGGTACGCCTCGGGGACGAAGTTCGTACCCGGCGTAACGACGAAGGCGGAAGTCGGCTCGGCCTCCTGGGTCTCCGACAGCAGGTCAGAGTAGAGCGATATCTGAAGGACCGTATTGCCCTTCGTCTCGCGAGCGAGCTTGGTGTCGATCACTTCGTAGGACCAAGGCCCGAACCGGCTCGGCGTCTCCACCCTCCGAAGAACGTCGGTGCGGCCGTTCCAGCGTCCAGCCTGCAGCGCCCCCTGCACGATGATCGCGTCTCCCCTGACCATGGCGGCATTAGTGGCGGTAAGCGACTTGGCGTCGACGCCCACACCTTCGACGACGGTTGCCGTCAGACTGCTTGCTTCGATGTGCTCGATGAAACCCCGCTCGTGCAGCGTTCCGCGTTCCGCCAGCACTTCGAGCACGGGATCCCAAACCTTCGGCTTATCCAATTCGCCGTTGGCAACCCTGAGATCGAGCGCAGTCAGATAGCGGCAATTCAGGTGTCCCACCAGATCGCCGGCACTGAGATTGAGCGTTCCCGCGACTTTGTACATCTGCCCTCTGTTGTTGAAACGCGTTGCCGGTCCGTGAACGCGTTCCGACGGGCGCGCCTAGCATAAGGTCCGCGCCATGCCGATTATTCCGCTGATTTCCGATGTGTTTTGTCGGGCCCATAACGTTCGAGCGAGATGCTCCGGGACCTGCTCCCTGAACTTCCCCGCCGCAATATTCTGAACGAAGGCTGCAACCTCGGTAGCGTCGATGTGGTTGGCCTCAGCCAGTCGCTTCAGTTTGGTTAACGCCTCAGGAGAGTTTGTCTTAGCAAGCGTAAGACCCAAATCGTGAACCTCTCCGGGTAACCCCGCCATGGCGGCCGCGGCACCGAATACTGCGGTCGCCTGGGATCCTCGCCAGAGAAAGACGTGGAGGTCTTTCTCTTCCTGGACGAAGGTCGTCGTCTCCAAGCCGAGGGCTCGAAACATCTCTCTCCCTTCAGCCAACAGGGCGCGCCCTTTGTCGTCGAGATAGGCCGGCTCGTCGGATGACAGGTAGACCAGCCGCATTTCCGCCGCCAGGCGATCGTGAAGACGCTCTCCGTCGGCCCGCTCGAACCGGGGCACCACCCCGCTCGGATGCGGTGCCACGAAAAGAGTGTTCGTCTTCTCGTCGAGGTCCTGCACGATCCAGCGCTGGCCGGCAAAGACGACGAGGCTGTCCTTGTGAACCGGGAAGGAAATCGGAAGGGTACCGAGCGTCCTTCCCCCGACCGTAAGCCGCCATTCATCCGCAGACTCAAAAACGGCAAAGAAATTGCGCGACTGGACGATCCGCTCGCCCTCTTTTCCGAGCATGATGGTGCCGTCGCTAGATTGCTCGACGAACTTGGTTGCCTCCGATGCGAGGTGTCGAAGCAGGTCGGCGAATTCGGACACAGAGATCGAGGCGAATGGACCCGGGCCGCACAATAGATCGTACAAGGGTCGCGCCCTTATCCCTCCTCGTTCGGCGATCACGGACAGTATCTGGTGGATGAGCGTAGACGCTATTTCCGGAACCTGACCTGCAGGCTCGACGAACCTTTCCAGGAGAAGCCGGACCACGGCGACCGATCGGATCGTATTGGGCCGCAACCTATCTATTACGCCAGATTCCTGATCGATGTTCGGCTCGCGCACGTAAATCCGTAAGATCGACGGCGTCCCACGCCGCCGGCCGGTCCGTCCAAGACGCTGCTTTAACGAGGATAGCGATCTCGGCGAGCCGATCTGGGCCACCGACTTCACGGATCCGATGTCGACTCCCAGTTCCAAGGTCGACGTGCAGATAGCGGTCGTAGGCAGCTTTGCATCCTTCAAGCGATCCTCAAGCTCCTCGCGCAAAGTCTTTGAAAGGCTGCCGTGGTGAGGAAAGAACTCATTCGGAACCTTCGCCTTGTCGCACCTCCTCCTAAGCCGGTCGGCGGCGGATTCCACCGTCCGGCGCGAACCGCCGAAAACCAGGTTGTTTGTCCCCCGAAGCGTCTCGAACAGATGATCTGCAATATCGTCCAGCGCGATCCTCCTCGGCACTTCCTCCGCACCGGAGGCACCTTCGGCGTGATCCGGATCATCCAATTCGGATGGTTCGACGTAACCTCGGATCTGAATTCTTAGCTCCGGTGAGTCGGACTTTGCCTCGAGTATCTCGACCGAATGCGGCACCGCCGGACGTAACCAGGCCGCAGCCTGCGGAAGATCGCCGATTGTCGCGGATAGACCGACGCGCCGCGCGGGCGTTTTCGACATCGCGTCGATGCGGCGGAGCAGGCTCGCCACATGGAGCCCCCGCGGCCCCTGCAGGAAAGAATGAAGTTCGTCAATCACGATGAACGCGGCCGCCGACAACAGCCGCACCGCATCGGCCGGACGCCGGGTCAACATGGCCTCGATCGACTCGGGGGTGATAAGAGCGATACCCTGCGGCTTGGAAAGCGCCCTTTTCTTCTCGGCCTGCGGTGCATCCCCGTGCCATTTCACAACAGGAATTCCCATGTTTTCGCATAGTTCGTCCAGGCGCTTGAACTGGTCATTGATGAGCGCCTTCAACGGACTGACGTACAGCACGGAAAATCCTGGTTCTTTCCGCCCCGCGACCTGCGTCAGAATCGGCAGGAACGCGGCTTCAGTCTTTCCGGCCGCCGTCGTCGCCGCAATCAGGATGTCGCGATCGCCTTCCAGCACCGAATTGATGGTGCGGGCCTGGATTTCCCGAAGCTCGTCCCAGCCTTGATCCCTGATCCACCGACGGATCGTCGGATGAAGCTTGTCGTAAGCGCCTTCAAGAGTTGAGTCGGAGGCTGGTGAGCTCATCGCCGTCTCCGTTCCCGTCGGCATCCACTGAAACGTCCGGCGCATCCGGCGCGATCGGTATTTGATCCAGAAGATCCTCCCACCTGGTGCCGGGATTCTGTTCGAGCACGGACAACATGTGGACGAATGCCTTCACGGTCGATCGCGGAGTGCGAAAGTATGCCTCCCCGATCTTACGATCGCAGTGTCCCATGAACGCAGTCAGCGCCTCGTCCGGCACCAGGTATTTCGACGGATCCCCGCTTGCGAATACCATCCTGATGTTGCCAAGCAGAACCAGCAGATCCTCGGGCGTGAGGCTCTGAAGTCGAATGACCGGGCCGGATAGATCGACAAGACCGCCGCTTGCAAACGTATTCTCCGCAAGCCGCGATTGAAGCGCCTCATAGCTGAACAACCCGCGACGGGTATCAAGCAGAAATTCAGGCGTCCCGCACATGATGAATCCGATGCCGGACGTAGTACCCTGGAGCGAGTCGTTCACGATGTCCAAAAGCTGCTCGTAATTCTGCTTCCGGGCCTGAGAATTCTGCAGCTTGTAGATGTTGGCCATCTCGTCGAACATCACCAACAGGCCTGCATAGCCGGCAACCTTGACAAGACATGCCAACGATTTCAGTGAGTCATAGACGTTCTCGTCGTCGATGATCGTCCTCACTCCGAGGTCCTTCTTCGCCTCGGTCTTGGTCGAATATTCGCCGCGCAACCACCTGATGGCGCACTGCTTCAGAGCATCGTTAGACTCTTCGCTCCCCCGCCAATACGCCTTCAATACGGTGGCGAAATCGTATCCGCCGGCAAACTGGGTGACCGGCCCAAGCTTCCCGTCGATCACCCCCTCGACCGGCACGTTCCTCTCCCCGGCTTCCTTCGCAGCGTCGGTCACGAGCCTTTCGATGACACTCTGGAGGGCGCCGCCTTCGGGTTTGTTACGCGTCGCCATGTTGTTCACGGCTTCCGAATAGAGAGCGCGCGCTTGGCCGCCGCTCGCGTGAATGCGCCTGTTGGGCGACAGATCGGCGTGCATCGTTACGCATTTCCGCTCAAGAGCGATGAGGCGAACGATGCTCGCGAAGAAGGTCTTTCCCGCGCCGTATTCCCCGATAACGAACCTCACGGCCGCGCCGGAGTCCGCAATGCGATCGATGTCACGCAGCATTGCGGCGATTTCTGCGGAGCGACCGACCTGGATGTGAGCCAATCCCAAGCGCGGCACCACGCCGGCCGACAACGCTTGGATGATGGTGTCGCGCTCCCTGGGCCGTATCGTCTTGGCGGATTTGCTCATGCGGCCTTATCCTTCATCTCTGCTATCTTTCCTCTCAGATGCGGCATCACGACGACTTCCTCTCCGTCTTCGATCAGCGGCTCGTCAAAGCGGTCGAACGACCAGTCGTTGATGCGTTCGATGGCCCCGTCCGGCAACAATCGCATTTCTTTTGCATGCCGCTCGAACTCCGATCGCGTCATCGACCCGCGAAGCTCCAGAAGTTCCACCAATTCGGTATGCGGTCCGTCCAGCCCTTCGAGTGCGGCCTGTTCGACCGGCGGCGGTTGCGGAGCAACGACTTCTTCCGCGAAGATATCCGAAAGTAGCGCCGACACCGCCTCGGTATCCCGGAGCGTTCGCGCTAATCGCGCGGCATCGATGGAGATCCCTCTTGCGGAAATCGCCGGAGGGATTTGCGATGGCGCTTCCTTCGGTATCGGTACCCCTGCGGCCCGAGCTTCCTCGCTGATAGGCACGGGATCGTCGGACCGCTGGGCCGCAGCGCTGTGGAGGCCCGAGTAGACGCGTTCCTTCGGCAATCCGAGAGACTTATGAAGCCGTTCGAGGAATTTGACTTCGCCGGCGTCAACGTTCCGGTTGCCGCCGATCACGGCGACTGCTGCGTCCGCTATTGCCTGACGTTCGCTTTCGGTCGTTTCAGCGAGTCTGCGCATTACCCTTGCCTGCTTCGGCGGACTGTTGAAGGTCGTCACCGCAAAGGCGATAAGGCGGGCCTGCTCTACCCCGGACAGATCGGGGGCGGAGCGAATTCTTGTGATCGTGCGTTGCAGTTCCTCGTAAGAGGCGTCTCCATCAGCCGCCGCTGCCAGCACCGCGACCTCAACTTGCGCCCGCATCGCTCTGAACGGCGTTCGTGCGGGATCGACCGGACCGCCGTTCGGCGCCTTGAATACGAACACCTGCTCGTCCGCGCGAGGTACACTGCTTCCGTACCGTCGATCAGGTTCGATTGCCACTCCGATCAAATCGAGCGCCCGTCCAAGTTCGTCGGCGGATGCGGCCGGGATTTTACCGTCGGCAGGCACGTCGATGCCCGCCATCTCCAGCACGATCTGCGCCGTGCTGCTTCCGCGCCCCTGATTCCCCGTGACCGTCTCGATTTGCCGGCGGAAGTCGGCAATCGCGCCAGAAGTCATGCTCTGCTGCAGGTCCGAAGGGAGCAAGGTTGCCGCGGCCATCGCATTCCGAGCGGATGGCCTGCGACCGACCAGGCGGCTGAACGCGTCGAGCTCGTCGGTACAGTCCGCGACGATCTTCTGCAGGCCGGGCATCGGTTTCGTGATCCGACTTACATCGACGTACTGCTCGTGCGGACCGCGGACCTCGACGTCGAACGCACCGCTCGCCGCCCGGTATTGCAGCGAAATCCTGTCTTTTCCAGCTACTGGAAGGCCGGAGGGAAATCGCTGAGCAAACCGCAACCGCCACAATTCGACGAATTCGTCGAAACAGCGGACCGCCGGCGTTCTTAGATACGTGTCCGGCATCGCCAATACCCAACGCAACGCGTCTTCGGCCGACAACGTCGGCGACGCAGCCAGGCGCTCGCCGAGGTAGAGACGGGTCGGCAAATCCATTTCCGCCCCGCCGCTGCGCTCGGGGGAGAGTTTCTGCAGATCGGGGCGTCCGCCTTGAGCGAGCCTGGCGAAACAGAGGAAATTGACCGCATAACCATGGAATGAGTTGTTGGCACCATAGATCGCAAGAAGCCTCTCGACCTCCCGGACAACCAGGGGCGCATCGTCTCCTCCTTCCACGAACAGGCGGTGCTCCAGGCCGTAGAAGAAAAGAAACACCAATCCGACGCCGTATGCTGGATTCCGCCTCCCTCCGGCCATCCAATCGAGGAAGGCGCGTCGCGCAGCCGGCGAAATCTCCGCATATGACGGCCAGTACGGCATCGTGCGGCCCTCGACGTCCGCCGCGCCTGAAGCCGGTAGTCTTGGATTGATGGCGTATTGTCGGGTGCCGCCATCCGCCACCGGCAGCCAGTCGCCGTAGTAGAACATCCCGCCCGATAGCTGCGCATTGCCAAATTTCACGGATTCCCCGGCGCGAACCCATCGCGCGGGCGGTGACCGGCCCTCCGATGCGGCCGTCGGGCTCGCAGGAGGCCTGGGTCGAATACCAGTATCGGGGGACGGAGCCCTGCCGCTACCGAGAGAGTTCTTACCCCCGGTTCTGGCGCGGATTATCAGGTAAAGGATCAGGATAAGGCCGCAAACGAAGGCGCCTAAGCCAATCGCGGCCGGATGCTCCAACATAAAGCGGTAGACAGCCGAAACCACAGCGACCAAAGCGCCGAGCAGAATTAATAGAGCCGTACCGCCTGACGATTTGCCGCGCCGTTTGGCCATGAAAAACCGTGTCACTGTCTGGCCGGCGCCCCGGCCCCCCCGCCACCTTTTGGGCGACATTTGCACGACATACAACCAACCGGAAGGTCCCGGTCTCGATAATTCGGGCAATCGGCGACTGTCAGCCGTTTCTCAGACGCCTTGGTCGTTGCCGGCAGGAATTCTCTCCCGCGAGACGGGCCTGAGACGGGCCAGAGAGGCACCCCAAAGCTAAGGCGATTTAACTCCCCTTAGCGCCCCGCAACGGAGTCCGCTACTAAATACCGCTGCGCCGTAGAATGCCTCAATTTCGAAAATCTTGTACCAAGCGGCCGCGATTCACTACCTTATGGTCCACCACTCTGTACGCGGTCGCGGCGGGCTCACAGGGCCCTCCGCCCGATCGTCGGCTCCGAGTGCTGCAGGACTTCAGGACGGCGCAACCGCGATTGTGAGCCGCGCCGACTTCCCGAAGCCCTCCAGCGAGGCTCCCTGCCGACGCGGAGGTCTCCGCGCCGCATTACAGGCGGGATCTACCCTTGGATCGCAGATCCGGAGATAGATCAGCCGCAGGCCGCTGGCCGAGCGCCAATGCAATCTTGGCGGCCGTCGGACGGACGGCGTTGGCGATAGGTCCGTCTACGGCCCAATCAACCAGCGACTGCGGACCGAGTACGGTGATGCTGGCAACAAGCCGATTGTCGGGATTCATTACCGGTGCAGAGATGCTTGAGTAGCCTTCGTTGACCTGGCAAATTGACGCCCCTTATCCCTGACGCCCTTAAGGTTGGCGGCACGGAGCGCCGGCTTCATGAACGAACCGTTCCACGCGGTTTCGCCAGTTCATCGAAGGCGGCGAGAGCCTTCCCGCCGTAGACGGTGGCCGGACCGCCACCCATCTCGATCGCCACAACGATCGTTTCTATCACTTCTTGCCGGCTTGAACCGTGCCGGATGGCGTTTTGAACGTGAAACACTATGCACCCCTCGCATTTCACGCTGATTGCGATTGCAAGCGCCATGAGTTCCTTCGTCTTAGGCGATAGCTCGCCTTCTCCGGATGCAACTCTTATCAGGCCTTGAAAGGCCTGCATCGCGTCAGGAGCGGCCTTGAACAGCTCGAGACTTTGC
Source organism: Bradyrhizobium ottawaense (assembly GCF_900099825.1). Taxonomy (NCBI): domain Bacteria; kingdom Pseudomonadati; phylum Pseudomonadota; class Alphaproteobacteria; order Hyphomicrobiales; family Nitrobacteraceae; genus Bradyrhizobium; species Bradyrhizobium ottawaense. The sequence goes on from NZ_LT629693.1 coordinate 2,399,704, forward strand.
TGACGGGATTCACTCGCAATCTCTTTGAAGGGCATCACGAACCTCGACGGTTGAACCAGCGGCTGGACTCAGGATAGATCGGATACGATCGACAGAGATCTCGTACTCGTTCGATCACCGGCGCGCTTTCTGCCGAAGAATCTCCGGATACGAGCGCTCTCAAAGTCCTGAGTATCAAGGCGCCTATTTCCCTGAACTCTTCTTCCCGAAAGCCGCGTGTGGTTCCGGCAGAAGTGCCAAGCCTGATTCCCGACGTCAGGGCCGGCTTCTGCGGATCGAAGGGAATTCCGTTCACACCCTGCGACACAGCTTTGCGACGCATCTTCTGGAGCAGAACACCGATATCAGGGTGATCCAGGTCTTGTTGGGACATGCCAAGCTCGACACCACCGCGCTCTATACGCGTGTCGCCACCAAGACCATCCGGGAGATCGTGAGCCCGTTCGATCGCATTACAGCCAAGCTCAGGGAGGGCGCCGAACCGCCCGCCTGAAGCGCGGCGCGTGTCGCGTCCATCGCTGGAGGTCGCGGATATCTTCCGCGGCCACGGCCCGGCATGGCGCCGGGCCAATGCCGGCCATGTCAGCCTCGGCCAACTCAAGGTGATGTCGGCGATCGAGAACTGCCGCACGGCGGCCCTCGGCGGCCATGTCGCGCGCTGCGAGCAGTGCGCGCACAGCCAGATCTCGTACAATAGTTGCCGCAACCGGCACTGCCCGAAGTGCCAGGGCGCGGCAGCAAAGGACTGGCTGGCGGCGCGCGAGACCGACCTGCTGCCGGTGCCGTACTATCATGTCGTGTTCACACTGCCGGCGGCCGTCGCCGACATCGCCTACCAGAACAAGGCTGTCATTTATGATTTGCTGTTCAAGGCATCCGCCGAGACCCTGATCACCATCGCAGCCGACCCCAAGCACCTCGGCGCCCGCGTCGGCATCACCTCGGTCCTCCATACCTGGGGCTCCGCCATGACCCATCATCCGCACGTGCACATGATCGTGCCGGGCGGCGGAATCTCATTCGACGGCGAGCGCTGGGTGGCGTGCCGGCCCGGCTTTTTCCTGCCGGTGCGCGTGCTCTCTCGCCTGTTCCGCCGACTGTTCCTGGAGAAGCTGATCGCGGCCCACAAAGCCGGCCACCTGAAGTTCTTCGGCGGCCACGCCGCCCTCGCTGACGCACAGGCGTTCGTCGCGTATCTCGCCCCATTGCGCCGTGTCGAATGGGTGGTCTATGCCAAGCGCCCGTTCGGCGGGCCACAGGCCGTTTTGGCCTATCTGTCGCGCTATACCCACCGTGTCGCCATCGCCAACAGCAGATTGATTGCCTGCGACCGCAACGGCGTCACCTTCCGATGGAAGGACTATCGCACCGAAGGTCGTGATCGCCAGAAGGTCATGACACTCGGTACCGCCGAGTTCATCCGCAGATTCCTGACCCACGTCCTGCCGCACGGCTTCCACCGCATCCGCCACTACGGCCTGCTCGCCAGCGGCACGCGCGCCGGTAACATCGTCCGAGCGCGCCGATTGCTCGACCCATCAACGGCACAGCCCGAGGCCGCGGATACAAGGCGCGCCGAGACTGAGGAACCCAAGCCGCTATCGCAGCCGTGCCCGTGCTGCGGCGGTCACATGATTATCATCGAGAGGTTCCAGCGCGGATGCTCACCGCGCACCCGTCCCGCCGCAGCCCCTGCCACGATCAGAATCGACACATCATGATCAGATCACGTTCGATGCAACATCCCAGTGCTGCAGTTCCGCTGCGCCGGCTATCGGTCGGCAATGACCATGCTCGCCGTCGCGCTGCTCACGATAGTCGCCGTCTCATTCCATCACCGCCGCGCAACTCCGATTCTGCTCCTTGCAACCGGCCGACCCGCTTCGTAGCGCCCGCGATCGCCTGCCGAGAAAGCTCCCAACCCACCTCGGAAAAAGACCGGCAGCAGCTAAATCCCCATAGCGCCTGACGCACCACCTCGCCACGCCTCCCGCGGTTTCCTCCCCTGGAGGTTTGCGTACGCCGGCCCCCGTGACCACCGCGCCACCTTCATGGGCCGCCATCCGCAAACCTTCACACAAGCGGCCGTTTCCCGATTTCAGTTTGACAGAGAGGGATCATCTAAGACCACCTCACCCCGCGATAGTGCCGCCGCCATCCACCACCACAGTCGAACCTGTCGCGAACGGGGTGGATGCCAAGTACAATACCGCGTTCGCAACATCGGAAGATTCTCCGATGCGCCGGATCGGCAATCGCTCAGATACGCTGGCAAACATTGCCTCGCGTTCGGTTTCTGCCATGCCGGCCCACAATGGAGTCGCGATCAGTCCGGGCGAGACTGCGTTCACTCTGGTCGGAGCGAGCTCAAGAGCCAGGCCGCGGCCAGCGCCTCGAGTGCGGCGTTGACGGCGCCTTGCAGAACGGTATTCGCCGACGGGCGAACGCTGCGGAAGCCGGAGTCCGAAAATCCTGGGCGGAGCTTCTAGGGCTAAGGCGTCCGGTTACTGCGCGGCGGCAACGCGCCCTGTGTAGGTCCCAGTCAGAAGATCGACGCCCTTGTCGGCGACCGCCATGACGGTGGCGTTCGTGTTGGCGCTGATGATCCTGGGCATAATGGAGGCGTCCATGACCCGAAGGCCGTCTATCCCCTTGACCCGCAAGTCGGGCGTGACCACGGTCGTGGGGTCTTCCGCCCTGCCCATGCGGCAGGTGCCGACCGGGTGAAAGTTGCTCTGCGTCGTCGCTTTCATGTATTCGACGAGCTCCGCGTCGTCCGTTGTTGCCTGTCCCGGCGACAGCTCTTCTTCCACGATGTCAATGAACGGTGCTGTTGCGACGATCGTCCGGAGATACTTTAGCGCCTTCAATAGGCGTCGCGTGTCTTCCGGATCGCTCATCCAATTCGGATCGACCTCAGCGTCATCCTCTGGAAGCGCCGATTTCAAGCGGACGGACCCGTAGGAAAGCGGGCGAACCAAATTGGCCAGAAGCGTAACGGCGTTGCGTGGCTTGACCGTCAGTGTCGGCCACATCAGACCAATGCAATAGATTTGGATATCTGGCGGCCCGGCGGGATCGTCCAAATTGACGAACGCCATCGTCTCGGATCCCGTGGAAGCGATAGGGCCTGTGCCAAAAGCGTAATACTGAATGACGTTCCGGATCAGCTTGATCCCTGCGTCCTCGCCGAAATAACCAAACGGGCCCTTCGTCGAAAGCGACAGAAAGACTTCGTTGTGATCTTGCAGATTCTGGCCGACGCCGGGCAGGTCGGCTACGACTGGGATGTCGAACTGGGCCAGGTGATCGGCGGGTCCGATCCCTGAAAGCATCAGGAGCTTGGGCGTGGCGAGCGCCCCGGCCGTCAAGACGACTTCATGCGTCGCCTTCGCCTGATGAACCTTCCCGTCTTTGACGTATTCGATCCCGATCGCCCGCTGACCGTCGAACAGCACCCGGTTGGCCCTCGCTTCGGTAACCAGGGTCAACCGCTCGTCGCCGATCACCGGCCTCAAGAACGAGTCCGCCGAGCTGCGGCGTTTTCCTCGAAAGGTCGTCGATTGTTCGTACCCCACGCCGTGCAGCTGACCGCCCGTGAAATCGTCGGTGAAAGGGACTTTCAGTTTTTGCAGCGTCCGGACGAAGATGTTGGCGGCCTCGGAGATGTAGGCCGGGTCGGAAACCTTGAGAGGCCCGTCTCCACTGTGCGCGGCGTTCTCCAGCCTGACGTTGCCCTCCTGCTTGCGGAAGTAGGGGACCAGATCGTCCCAGCCCCAGCCCGCATCGCCGGATAACGTGTTCCAACGGTCATAGTCGTCCTTGGAGCCGCGGGCGTAGGTCATGGCGTTGACCGAGCTTCCCCCGCCAACGACGTTCCCTTGCATGATGTCGACGGCTCGCCCCTCGAGCGCGGGCTGGGGCGTCGAAGTGTAGCGCTTGATGTAGGGCGATTTGCCGAACACGATTTTGACGGCGCCAGCGGGAATGTGGATCAGCATATTGTCGTCGAGCGGCCCGGCCTCCAAAAGCAACACCGTCGCCCCATGGTCTTTGACCAAGCGGCTGGCCACGACGCAGCCGGCGCTGCCTGCTCCCACCACGATGTAGTCGAAGGTATCGGACACTGAGGTCATTTGGTTTTTTCCTTCAAATGAAAGCCAGGACTCCGCAAACTCCAGGCAATAGACCTAGAAGTCGCGATCGAGGTCGGGGAAGAACTCGGCAAGCAAATTGCCGATGTACTGTGTGAGGTTCGGGAGGCTTCGGGCGTAGTCGGTCAGCCTGGGATGCATCTCGCGGAGCTGATAGACCAGGATGGTCATTCCAAAGACGACCGCGTCAAAAGACGTCGGCCGGTCGGTCCCGAGAAGATAGCGATTTTCGCCCAGAATTTCGGCGACGGCCGCGAGGTCCTTGGACGCCTTGTCCACGATTTCGGCGGGCGTATAACGCGCGATGCCCTGCTTGTAGGTGCGGTCTTCCATGTCGTCCCGCAGCCCCTGAAGGCCGGGGCCTATTCCGCCGAAGGCATGCTCGAAGAACCAGTCCGAACCTTCTTGATCATAGAACTCGTAGATCAGCGCGATCCAATAGAGGTGGTCCTCCAGCGTACGCTGGACGAGGTGGCCGACAGCGCGCTGATGGTCGCTCAAACCGGCGTCGGGATCTGGAAAGGCGGTCTTCAGAAAGCCGATGACCAGGTCGGAATCGGCGACTTTCACGCCATCGACCGTGATGAAAGGCACCTTTCCACGCGGCGCATTGCCAACGCCCTGCTCGGCGACGGGTTCGAAGGGGATTCCCTGGAAACGAAGATGAGCTGTCAGCTTCGCAGAAAAAGGCGACAGCGTCGGAACCCTGCGCGCGACGTCGGGATCGAAAATGCCGAAGCGGTGCAGAGTCATGACAGTCGACGGTCCAAAATGGACCTTATCGTACGGGTTCACATAGACGGGGATCTTCTTCATCACAGGCGTCCTTCATCTCGATTCACGCTCACAGCCGTGAGCAGACCAGACCGAAGGCAGCGGCTCCGCCCGTCGTTTCTGGTGCACGTGGGGTATCGGGCATTTTCGAGACGATGATAATCGGATGAATGTCGACAGGACTTTTCGGGATTTGCGAGCAATGTCGTTAAAGCGGCATCCGAACGGTCAGTCCGCGACCAGATTCTTCGCCAGGAAATCGATGAACGTTCGCACACGCTGACTGGAGACGCTGCCTGCGGTGACAGCGTACAGATTGGCGTTGGAAGTCACGAACGTGTCGAGAGCGGTGACAAGTGCGCCAGAGGCAAGCTCCTTGCGGATATCCAAATCGTTTCGCATGATGACGCCGTGGCCGTCGAGCGCCCATTGGCGAAGAACGCCGCCATCGTTGGCAACGCGATTGCCCGCAACACGAACCGTAACCGGTCGTCCCTCAACGGTGAAAGACCACGAAGAAAAGGTCGATCCAGGGCGCGGGTGGACGAGGCAATTGTGCGCGGCCAGGTCATCTGGGTGATTGGGTGCAGCATGGTTTGCCCAATAGGATGGCGCGGCGCACACCACGCGGCGCCCTCGAAGCATCAGTCGAGCCTTGAGAGCCGAATCCGCCAAGGGGCCATTGCGGAGTGCTAGGTCAATGTCCTGCTCCACGAGATCGACGACACCATCGGACAAGTGCAGCGCAATTTGTACGGCGGGGTGTAAGTCGAGGAAGCGATCGATCAGCGGCGCTACTTCGGTCCGGCCAAAATCTTGCGTGGCCGTCATCCGGATTGGGCCGCGCAAGGGCCCATCCTGAACCCCGGCGATGGATGCGTCCCAGTCTGCCAAGAGCTTTCTAGCATCGGCGAGAAAACGTCGCCCTTCGAACGTGAAGCTCAATCTGCGGGTCGATCGCGTGATCAGACTAACACGCGCCTGCTCTTCCAACTGCTGAAGCGCGACCGTCACCGTTGAGGTCGAAACAGACACTTGGCGGGCGGCGGCTGAAAAGCTGCCGGTCTCAGCTATCGTTACGTACAGGCGGAGGGCTTCCAGGGTGTCCATTTCTCGCAAATCCCGAAAGGTCCAATCGAGAATAGCCTAATTATCAACGAGACAAAAGCAATCGATATTGGCTTCAACAAGCAGGAGAAGCCCATGTCCACCTCATCGACGATAGCCGACAGCCGTGCCCCCTCTGCCAACCACACGATCATCCGTGTCGGCCTGATCGGCGTCGGAAACTGGGCCTTGAACGGCCCCGTTCGCGTGCTCAGCCTTATGCCGCAATATGAAATGGCGGCTGTCTACAGCCAGCGTCGCGACGCCGCGCAGTCTGCGGCGGACACCTTCGGTATCCGGCATGTCGTCGGATCGATCGATGAATTGGTTCGCCATCCAGACGTCGACATCGTCCTCGTGCTCACGACAGGTCCGCAGCACGAGGAAGCGGTACGCGCAGCGATCGCTGCGGGGAAGACCGTGTACTGCGAGTGGCCCTTGACGCCGGACTCGAAGACCTCGGCTGAACTGGTCGACCTTGCGGCAAAAGCCGGTGTGCAAACCATTCTCGGCACCCAACGCCGGTTCGCGCCAGGGCTGCGCTATCTGAAGGATCTTCTCGGCGATGGCTACGTCGGTCGTGTGCGCTCGGTCAGGATGCATGTGACGGTGAGCGGTTTCGGCAAAAATCGCAGCAAGGCGCTTCGTTGGAGCGCCTTCCCCGAAAATTTCATGGGCGTTACCTCAATTTTCGGCGCGCACTTGATGGACCCGCTCTTCTCGATCGTAGGCCGTCCGACTGAGATCTCGGCCGTTTCTGTCAACCAATGGCCGGAAATCACAATCGTCGAAACGGGCGAGGAGATCAGCACGAAGGTTCCGGATCAATTGCTGCTGCAAGGCATCCTCGCAAGCGGAGCGGTGTTCGCCGTTCATATCGAGGGCGGGAAGCATCATGGCACCGGCGTTCAGATCGATATCACGGGTGATGATGGTGACTTGCAGATCACCAACACCTCGGCATTCGGGGACGTGGGCGAAGAATATAATCTATTCGGTGCCCGCGTAGCGGACACCAGGATGGCGCCACTCGCAGTGCCCGCATCGTACAACTGGTTGCCACCCTCTGATCTTCCTAGCGGCGTGCTGGAGCTCGCCGATCTCTTCGAGGTTCATGCTCGCGATCTCGCAAGCGGCTCGCGAACCGTGCCCAGCTTCGAGGACGCCCTGTTCATGCAGCGGCTGCTTGAACAGGCAGCGGTCTCGTCAGCCAGCGGAGATCGCATCAAGCTTTAGACGCCGCCGCGGCCGGTCCTCCGCCTTCGGGCAAATCACACCGGCCGCGACCATCCTCCACCAACTGCCAGGTAACATTCGCGCCGCTCTGCGAGCAGGCGAACGATGATCACTGGAGCTTTTGAAAGGCGAAATGTCATGCCAACCACCGCGAGAGTCGCCCGTATTCACGAATATGGTCCTCCCGAAGTCCTGAGGTTCGAGGACATCGTCGTGGATGAGCCGGGCGACGATGAAGCATTGATCCGCAACACCGTCATAGGTCTCAACTTCGTCGACGTTTATTATCGTAGAGGTACTCTTCCGGTCCCTGCCTTTCCAGCGATCATCGGCGACGAGGCCGCCGGGGTAGTCGAAGCCGTTGGCAAAAACGTCGAGAACGTCAGCGTGGGTGACCGCGTCGTCTATGGCGATATCGCATTTGGCGCCTACGCTACGGCCCGCTTGCATCCTGCAGACCGGCTTGTCCGCATTCCGGCAGGTGTTTCTGACGACCAGGCAGCTAGTGCCTTTCTAAAGGGGCTCACCGCTCGCTATCTGCTAAAAGAGGTGATCGAGCTCCGACCCGGTGACACCGTTCTGTATCATGCAGCAGCGGGCGGTGTAGGCCAGATTTTCGTTCAATGGGCGAAAGCACTTGGCCTAAAGGTGATCGGCACAGTGTCCAGCGACGCCAAGGCGAAGCTTGCACGTCATGCCGGCTGCGACCACGTCATCAATTATTCCTCCGAAGACTTCGTCGCCGAAGCGCTCGCGTTCACCGCAGGCAAAGGCGTGGCAGCTGTTTTCGACTCCGTCGGGGCGGACACGTTCCGTGGGTCGCTGGCAGTTCTCAGGCCGCGCGGAACGCTTGTGCAATTCGGGAATGCGTCTGGGTTCCCGGAACCGGTGGACCCATTCGAGTTGGCACCACGCGCGCTTTATCTGACGTGGCCCATTCTCCCTCACTATACGTCCACTGCAGAAGATCTGGCGATCGCCGCAGCCGACCTATTCGACGCAATCGCGACGGGAATTCTCAAGGTCGATCCCAGCAATCTTTATCCGTTTAGCCAGCTGATCGAGGCTCACCATGATCTCGAAGAGCGCCGAACCACCGGCGCGGCAGTGCTGCGTGTCACGGCCGCCGATCTCACTTGATCAAATCTCATGCGCCGCGACGTCCGGAGACGCCCGCGGCCCCGATCCACGAAACAATGCTCAACTAAAGGAATATTGCGATGAATACTTCTGTGATTGAAGCGATCGAGCGCCAGAAAACCACCAACCTTTACGATGCGTCGAAAAGCATTCCCGACGATGAAATTCGTGAGCTGGTGCGCCTGGCGACATTCTCCCCGACCGCGTTCCACCTGCAGAATTGGCGCTTTATAGCAGTGCGGTCGCCGGAAGCCAAAGCAAGGCTGCGGGCGGTTGCGGCTAATCAGCCCAAGGTTACCGAAGCTGCCGTCACTTTCATCATGGTCGGTGAACTGGCCGTGGCTGACGTGATGGCTGATCGACTGGCGGGCTCGGTTGCGGCAGGTTTCATGCCTGTCGAGATGGTGCCGGGCTGGGAAGCCGCAGCAAAATCGCTTTACTTCGAGAAGCCTCAGACCCAGCGCGATGAGGCAATTCGATCGGCGACCTTTGGCGCAAGCGGACTGATTCACGCCGCGCAGGCGATGGGTCTGGGCACTACGCCGATGATCGGGTTTGATCCGGTCGGCGTGTCACGTGAGTTTAGTCTCAGTGATAATGAGGTCCCGGCTCTGCTCGTTGCCGTCGGCTATCCGACGGAGGCGAATTGGCCGCAGAAGCCGCGTCGGCCGATTTTGGACGTGCTCGCGTTCGCGTAACTCTTCTGACCAGCGCCGGTCGCGTTTCACACCAGCCTCGTCGAACTCTCGGGAGATCGGCTGTGTGGTGAATCCGCCCAGCCGCGTACCGGATACCCCTACCGGCGATCGCCGTGTAATGTCAGCGACAACGGTCAACCATGCCTCGAACCTCCTTGTGCACTCGCGGTAGCCGTTACCGAGCGAGTTGAGAACCGGCGCCGATAGTCACGTGGCGATATCGCCAAGTGGCGTTGGAACGTGGTGCGCATCCGTTCTTCATCGCCAAAACCGCAGTTGCGGGCGATGCGGTCGACGCCTTGCTCGGTTTCTTCCAGCAGGCGCCTGGCGGCCTCCAGCCGGAACACTTCGACTGCTTTGGCCGGAGTACGGCCTGTCTTTGCCTTATAGCTTCGAGCGAAGTTTCTCGAACTCATGCCCACGCGTTCGGCGAGCAGATCGACATTCAGCCGTTCGTCGCTGAGATTGTTCGAGATCCAGATATGAAGGTTCTCGAAAGCGGTGGAAGTCAAAGTCTGGGATTGCAGAAGCTCGCTGAACTGCGACTGACCACCCGGCCGCTTCATGTAGATCACCAACTCCCGCGCGACCTGCATGGCGATATCGCGACCGCAATCCGCCTGGATAAGGGCCAGCGCGAGATCGATCCCAGCGCTGACCCCCGCCGACGTCCAGATCGGACCGTCCTGAATGAAAATCGCGTCGCGTTCGACGGTCAGGCTCTCGTAGCGCTGATCTAACAGCTCGCATGAGGCCCAATGGGTTACGGCGCGACGGCCGTCAAGCAAACCAGCTTCCGCCAACAGGAACGCTCCGCCACACACCGAAGCAGTTCGCCGTGCTTTGGATGCATGGGCTTCCAGCCAACGCACCAAGCGACCATCGGCAAGCGTAGGCTCCATGTTCAGCGCACCTGGAACCACGATGGTGTCCATCTCTACACTTTCGAACTGTGATATCGGCGCCGTCTCGATCGTCACCCCCTCGGCCGTCAGGATCGGTCCGCCGTCGAGGCTCACTGTGTGGCGGGCATAGCCGTGCCGCCCCTGCTGCTCCATGAACTTCGATGCTGACCAGAACACCGTGAGCGGACCGGTGAGGTCGAGCAGCCCCATTCCTTCGAAGGCTACGAAAAGCGCACAGCGGGCGAGCGGATCGATGCTGGTCATCATGGCTGAAATCAAGGAGTATATGTCATTTCGGACAGGTTATCACACGCCTAACGTTGGCTTGTCAATCACGGGCCGGGCGATAGCCGCGACCCCAGCGTCAGGAGAAAGACTATGTTTGATACCTCTTCTGCATCTAAGGGCGTGAAGTTCGCGCTGCTGGAAGGGCAATTGCTCGCCGGCGAAATCGATCACGCGGCGTTCGTCGGTCAGGCCGCAGATCTAGGCTTCCCCACCACCGCAGTCGGTGACGCCGCTGAGAAATTCAGGGCCATAGCTGCGAACCAAGCAGTTCGCCGCGCCAACCTGCGATCAAGCTACGATTACATCGTGATCGGATCAGGCGCTTCCGGTTCAGTTGTCGCGCGTCGCCTGGCAGAGAACCGCGATGCGCAGGTTCTGCTGCTCGAGGCCGGCGGCGATGATCTGAAGCCGGGCATCCTGATCACCGAGACTTGGTTTTTCAACCTGGGCGGCGAGTTCGATTGGAATTTTGGTGCGGAGCGCAGCCCAAGCGTGAACAGCCGCTCGATCGTTCAGGCCATGGGCAAGGCCCTCGGCGGTGGCACCAGCATCAACGGGATGGTCTGGGCCCGCGGTCACAAGAACGATTTTGATTTCTGGGCCAGGCAGGCCGGCGATGACGCCTGGGACTATCGGCATATCCTCGACATCTATCGGGGGATCGAGGACTGGCATGGCGCCCCCGATCCTGAACGACGCGGTAGCGGCGGCGACGTCTTCGTGCAGCCCGCCCCCAATCCTGGTTCGATCGCGCCGGCCTTCCTCAAGGCCGCCGAGTCCCTGGGCATCCCCACCTTCGCGGACCAGAACGGCGTGATGCAGGAAGGTTCCGGCGGCGCGGCGATCACCAACGTTCGTATCCGCGATGGTCGCAGGCTGAACGTTCCGGCGAGCTACCTGTACCCGGTAATGGACCAGCCTAATTTGACCGTGCTGACGGGTGCTCATGTCAATCGCCTCACCCTGGAAGGGACCACCATCATCGGCGTGGAATTCGAGTGGCAGGGCAAGATCCGTGCGATCAGGTCCTCGAGCGACGTCGTGCTGTCGGCGGGCGCCATCCAGACCCCGAAGCTCTTGATGCTGTCGGGCATCGGCGACCGCACCGAACTCGATCGTTTCGGTATCTCCACCGTTTCCCATCTGCCCGGCGTTGGCCAAAATCTCCAGGATCACCCGATCATCGGTGGCGGGCTCTGGGAGGCGCCGGGACCGATTACCATCCGCAACAATGCAGCCGAGGCCAATCTCTTCACCAGGAGCCGTCCGGAACTCGACACACCGGACCTGCACATTTGGCACATCGAGGCTCCTTATTTGTCCGAGGTAACGGGACGCCATGCCGTCGAGAACGTGTGGTCGATCAGCCCCGCGCTGGTTCGTCCGGAAAGTCGCGGCTTTCTTCGGCTGAAATCGGTTGATCCGCATCAGGCGCCCGAGATTCACGCCAACATGCTGAGCGATCCGCGCGACCTCGCGGCTTTGCGCCGGGGCATGGCGATCGCCCGCGACCTCGGTAATTCCGAGGCGATGAAGCCCTTCGTCAAGCGCGAGATCCTGCCCGGCCCCTTGGCCGGCGAGGCGCTCGACAACCTGATCCGGGACGGGGCGATGTCGATGTATCACCCGACCGGCACCGCCAAGATGGGGCGGGACGATCTGTCGGTCGTAAACGCCGAACTGAGGGTCTACGGGGTGAAAAATCTCCGTATCGCCGACGGATCGATCATGCCGAGCATCACCACGGGCAACACCCAGGCGCCCTGCGTGATCATCGGCGAGCGCATGGCCGATATCCTCACGGCTTGAGCACCGCGCGAAGCGCCGCCGCTGCGGCGGCGCTTCGAGCTTCTTACGGAAGGACGAAATACGTCACGGCAGGCGCGCCTGGAATGATTCCTGGCGGTCTTTGCCACAAATTGGAGAACAGACAGATGAACGACTACAGGCTTTTGATCGATGGGAAGTTGGTGTCCGGCGCGATGGCGCTGAACGTGGTCAATCCGGCGACGGAGGAAGTGGTTGCCGTGGCGCCGAGGGCAGACCGCGCGCAACTCGAACAGGCCGTCGCCGCGGCCAAAGCGGCCTTTCCGCGGTGGTCGGAGACGCCGGTGCGGGACCGCGGCGCGCTGCTGGCCCGGCTGGCTGATGCGGTTGAAGCGCGTCAGGCCGAGTTTGCGGAAATCCTGACGGCGGAAAATGGCAAGCCGATCGCACAGGCGGTGCACGAGATGGCGGCCGTCGTAGCCGCGATGCGCTATTATGCGGGTCTCGACCTGGCGCCCCGGATCCTGAAGGAGAACGCGTCCGAGAAGATCATCGAACAACCCATGCCGCTCGGCGTGGTCGGAGCGATATCGGCGTGGAACGTGCCGATGATCCTTCTGGCCGCGAAGATCGCGCCGGCGCTGCTTGCAGGCAACACCGTTGTCGCCAAGCCGGCGGCGACGACACCGCTGGCGGCGCTTAAACTGGGTGAGCTGTGCGCTGATATTCTGCCGCCTGGCGTGATCAACATCATTGTCGACGCCAATGATCTTGGCGACGCGCTCACCAGGCATCCGGACGTCGCCAAAATCGCATTCACGGGCTCGACTGCGACCGGCAGGAAAGTCATGGAAAGCGCGGCCGGAACGCTGAAGCGCCTCACGCTGGAACTCGGCGGCAACGACGCCGCCATTGTGCTCGACGATGTCAATCCAAAGGAAATAGCGCCCGATCTGTTCGCCGGCGCGACCTTCAATTCGGGCCAAGGCTGCGTCGTGATCAAGCGCCTCTACGTTCATGATTCGCAATATGAGGAATTCTGCGAGGAACTTGGGCGGCTGGCTCGCGAGGCCATCGTGGACGACGGCGCCAAGCCGGAAGCCCAGATAGGGCCACTGCAGAACAAGGCACATTTTGAGAGGGTGAAGGGCTTCCTGGAGGATGCCAAACAGGACGGCGTTATCGTTGCGGGCGGCAATGTTCTGAAGCGCAAGGGCTATTTCGTCGAACCAACGATTGTTCGCGACATCGGCGACGATACGCGATTGGTCAGGGAGGAACAGTTCGGCCCAATTCTGCCGGTGCTGCGATATGCCAAGGTCGAAGACGCCATCGCGCGCGCGAACGATACGGAGTTCGGGCTGGGGGGTAGCGTCTGGTCGAAGGACCCCGATCGGGCTTTCGCGGTGGCCTCGCAAATCAATTCGGGCACGGTCTGGATCAACAGGCATCTCAACCTGCAGCCCGACATTCCCTTCAGGGGCGACAAACAGTCCGGCATCGGAACCGAACTCGGCCACGCTGGCCTGGAGGAATATACGCAGCCCAGGATCATCAACATGGCCAAGCAGGCTTGATGCGCATCCGGCCGTCTTCGCGACGGCCGATGCCTTTCCGCTGGCTTCCTTGATAGGAAAAATCCCATGCTCTTCTCAGGCAAGAATATCATCGTCACTGGTGCCACAGGTGACCTTGGCACCGCCATCACCCAGCGCCTGATCGCGCAAGGCGCAAATGTCCTGGCCGTCGACTCCAACGAAGCCGGACTGGCACGCCTTATCACGGAGGTGTCGGGCCCCGGCGCGCTCCATACCTTCGTCGCCGACGTGAGCGATTCTGAACAAGTGCTCGGCTACGCTACCCGAGCCTTCGAACTCTGGGGAAAAGTCGACGGCTTCGTCAACAATGCAGGGGTCCAGACGCCGGTGCGTCCGATCGTCGAGTTCCCCGAAGAGGACTTCGATCGCGTCATGGCCGTCAATGTTCGCGGCGTGTTTCTCGGTATGAAATATGTGCTGCCGCGGATGCGTGGCGGCGGATCGGTGGTCAACATGTCGAGCGCGCTCGGCGTAGTCGGCGGCGCCGGGATCGTCGCCTATGTTGCCTCGAAGCACGCCATCATCGGCATGAGCAAGACCGCCGCGCTCGAACAAGGCGCTCGCGGCATCCGGGTCAACGCCTGCGCTCCTGGACCGATCGCCGGCCGGATGACCTCCAAGCTGGCTGACGAGGTGTTCGCCGGAACCAGCAAGACGTTCGCCGAGACCGTCCCGTTGGGTCGCCACGGCACGCCGGAGGACGTGGCCGGCATGGTTGCGTTCCTGCTGTCCGACGACTCCGGCTATGCCACCGGAACGACCCACTCTGTCGATGGCGGCTTCACAACCGCCTAGCCGACCTAAACCCTGGCGTTATCCAACCCGACCTTGAGGAATGTCCCATGACCCAACGTTTGAACTACACCACCATTGCTCCGGTCGGCGTAAAGGCCCTTGGTGGCGTTTACGCCTATATCGCGCAATCGAATTTGCCCGCTCAGCTCGTCAATCAGGTCTATCTGCGCGTCTCGCAGATCAACGGCTGTGCCTATTGCATCGACATGCATTCCCGCGACCTGCTTAAGGGCGGCTTGGCCGTCGAAAAGCTGGTGCTCGTCCCTGCCTGGCGCGAGGCAGGCTCCCTGTTCGACTCACGCGAACGTGCGGCTCTGGCTTGGGCTGAAACAGTTACGCGCGTCGCCGACACCGCTATACCGGATGGCGAATTCGAGTCTGCGTCGGCGGCGTTCTCTGAAAAGGAACTGGCCGACCTGACGATCGCGATCGGGCTGATGAATGCCTATAACCGGCTGGCCATCGGATTCCGCAACCCACCCAAGGCAGCTACTTGAATGTGAACGAAGTACGCCGACGGGCCGCCCATCCGGCGACCGAGGCTGGTTTCGCACGGAGCTTCAGCTCAGGCCACAAGACGGGAAGCCTCGATATGCTGTCCGGTCACCCACCAGCAGCGTAGCTCCGGCCTTATCTCGACCCCTCTCTGAAGGAAGCGACACTATGACCACGATTTCTGCGAATAGCGATGTAATGACCCTGATCAACATATTCACGGTTGAACCGGCAAACCAGCAACGGCTCGTTGAACTTCTAACCGAAGCCACGGAGGTTTCAGTGCGTCGGGCGCCGGGCTTTGTTTCTGCCAGCCTCCATCGCAGTACTGACGGGACGAAGGTCACGATGTATGCACAATGGCGGAGCATCGATGATTATCAGGCGATGCGTCAGGATCCTGCCCCACTTCCGTTTCTTCAGGAAGCGCTCAAGATCGCCAAGTTTGAACCCGGCGTCTACGAGGTCGTGCGAACCTTCACACCCGCCGGCGAGCCGAATTGAAGCGACTACGGTTTGTCCGCTTTGCGCCAGAAGCTGCCATACGACAACCGACAAGGTTCAACGCGTTCTACGGTTTCCTTCACGTAATTCGGTAGACCGCATACTCGATCCTGCCAGTCCCAAGCAAGCGGCCTTTGGCAATAAACAGCGACGTGCTCAGCCATTGATAACGCTCCGCCCCTGCATCGAAACGTATCGTCAGACGCATGTACTGGTCACTCCATTCTGTCGGTTGATTTGATTCCGCGGCTTGCTTGAAAGCAAACTCGATTGCCCTCTTGGAACTTCGCATCCTCGACGCTGAGCGCGTTTAGGAAGAGAGTCGCTACCCGCCACGCCCGACCCGGCCAGAACTCTAGCTCTCATGGGACGAGCAGCAGTTTACCGGTGGTCTTGCGACTTTCCATGTGAGCATGGGCCCGCGCCGCTTCCGATAGCGAATATTCGCCGCCAATCCTGATCTTTAGCTTTCCGTCGACGATCCAGTCGAACAGTCGCGCCGAACGCGCGCGGAGCAGTTCGGGCGTGTAGATGTGATCGAAAAAGGTCGCATACCCGATCTTGATGCTTTTCGGCAGGCTCATGATGTCGAGCGGTCCCGGTCCTCCGAGGACGGGGCCGTACCAGCAGAACGTGCCCGACCGGCGCAGCGCGTCGACCGACCCCTGAAAGGTCGTCGGCCCGGAGCCGTCATAGACGACATGCACGCCTTCTCCCTGGGTTAGACGCAGTACCTCCTCGGCGAACCGGCCCTCGCTATCGACAAACACATGGTTGGCACCTGCCTCCTTGGCGGCGGCGACCTTCTCCTCCAACGAGACGCGCCCGATAACATGACCGCCTCGCAGCTTGATGATCTGTGTCAGCAGCAGTCCCACGCCACCCGCCGCCGCGTGGACCAAGGCGATGTCGCCGGGCTGCACCGGATAAAAGTCGGTTGCAAAGTGGCTCGCGGTCAGGCCCTGCATCATCACAGAGGCCGCCGTGCGGTCATCGATCATGTCGGGAACCGGCACGAGCGATGCGGCCGGGATTGCTATCCGCTGCGCATAGCTTCCGGGTGCATAGACCCACGCGACGCGCTGGCCCGGTTCGATGCCCTCGACGGAATCCCCCACCGCCAGTACACGGCCAACACCTTCGACACCCAGAATCTTGGGGTTGGAAACCTCGGTCCAGGCAATGCCCTGTCGCACGCCGATGTCCATGAAGTTGACGCCCGCGAGGGTGATCTCAACCAGTGCTTCGCCACGTCCCGCCACCGGGTCGGGGCGCTCTACACACTCCAGCATCTCGCGGCCGCCCGTGCCGTTCATCACGATAGCTTTCATCGACTTTGCTCCTTTTTTGAACGATCGTTCCGTAATTGGTCAAAAAAGACTATCGCAGTGCCCGCAACGCCATGTCGGCCAGGCCGGTTAGAGTCGCCCGGTCGGCGCCGCCGCGCCCGGCGACGCGAATGCCAGCGATGTTCGCGATCAGAAACTCGGCGATCGCTTTGGGGTCAAGGCTCGTGGCGACATCACCTTCCCGCTGTGCATCGCGAACGCGTGCGGCGATGGCTCCGCGCAAGCTTCTTGCCAGCAGCGCATTGATCTCCTTGAGGTCGGGACGGGCGGCGCCGAACTCATAGATTGAGCTCACGCCAAGACATGGCTGATCGGCCGTCTTAACGACGCGCCTCAGCATCGCGTATATCCCGTCGATAGCACGCGCGCCGCTTCGAAGTGCGTCGAAGTGCTTAGCACATTCGCCCATCCCGTAGCGCCGCGCCGCCGAACAATAGAGCTGCCACTTGTCGCCGAAGGCGGCGTAGAGGCTCTGCCGTCCGATCCGCATCGCATCGACCAGCATCTGGGCCGAGGTTCCCTCGAACCCATGCTCACGGAACACGGCGATAGCACCGTCGACCGCCGCATCCGTATCGAATTCCCGTGGTCTTGCCATAAGCCCTATTTAGCAATACTGGAATGAACGTTCAAGTAATTTATCGAGTGCGGCGCGATCGCCTCAGCGAGCAAAATACGGGGTGTCGTGGCACGGGCGCGAAGGTGCTGCAGCGCCGTCGGTACCGACCGCGCCATCGGATCGCGCATGAAGGCGCCACCCGCGGACTATTTGAGTTGGGTGTTCGCGATCGGCAGGATCGAAGCGACATGCCAACCATTTGCATCTCGAACGAACGTTTGGCTGATTAGAAATGTGTTGTCTTGGGGTGGCTTGCCTGGAAGGCCGCGCGTGAAAACGACGGGTACAAGAATCTGCATGACGTCGTCCGTGATCACGGACGCGCGAAATTGAGACATGTCGGGTTCGAGATGCCAGGTGCCTTCGTAATACTCCCTGAAGCGATCGGCGACCGCATCACGTCCTCTGGTTTCGACACCTCGCGAAAACCAAAGCATGCTTGGCGAATTCCAGAGCATGGCTTTGACATCGTCCGCGTTGTGGGCATTCTGCGCAGCCACAAATTTTGTAAAGAAAGTCCGCGCTTCGGTTTCGTCCTCAGCGGCCGATGCGGGCCCGCCGGAGGCGACTGTCATGATGACAAGGAGAAGTACGGCGCTGGAAGGAATGTGCATAGAGCGTGCAAACCGCCCGCCGTGTCGCAGCGATTACCGAATTGACGTAGTTTGTCATGTTAACCTCGCTTCGTTTCAGTACCGGCTTCGGCCGGCGCGCGTTTGAGCATCATCAAAAGGAGGCGACTCGGTACTGCCTGCGTCACCTACGCGCGCGCACGTGGGCGACGTAGCCGTCCGGACGGACAGGCATTGAAGCGAAATGAATCCTGAACTTTCATAACATCTCCTCAATACTTACGCATCGTTCCGGCGCAGAAACTCGGTAGCCAAAGAGAGAAATTCATCGGCTCCCTCAAAGTAGGCCAGGTGCCCGGCACTGATCCGTTGGTACATTGAGCCGGAAATGCTCGCGGCCAGCTCACGTGTCTGCGTGACGATCTGATCGTGAGCACAGTCGATTACGAGCGTGGGGCTTGTAACGCTTCTGGCTTGTTCGCTTACATCAACCGCCAGATCCAATTCGACCTGACGTGCAATCCCCTCCCAATTGGCGAGAGGCATGTACCCTTTGATCATGTCTTCGATCGTCGAAGCGCCCACGTTCGAAACAAACGCCGGCGTGAGTCCGGAGAGCAGGAGCAGCCTCAGAAATGCGTTGCGGTTGGTCCGGAGCAGGTCAAGCCAGAGCTCGAATTGAAGCTTGAGCCGCGGCTCTGCGCCCCGCGAAAACCCGGCAACCACAATGAGGGACCGGACCAGATCTGCCGAACTGGCTGCAAGCTGAATTGCAATCGCCGCTCCGAGAGAATGGCCGACCAGATCGAACCGGTCCGCACCGGCCGCGCGGGCCACTCCCCTTACTTGGCGAGCAAGTTTCTGCAGGCTAAGCGCACTTCCGTCATCCGTCGTGTCTCCCGAGCCCGAGTAGTCCAAACTGATCACGGTGCGATATTTGCTGAGCGCCCCGATTACCGGGCCCCAATGCGCATCGAGCGCAGCGGTACCGTTTACGAGCACGACAGCAGGACCGCGCCCGTGCAATCGGTATGCGACGCGCGCATCATCGACATTTACTACGCTTGTTGTTGCCACAAATTTACCCTTTCTATCTTTAAATGATGATCGTCATCTGACTGACTGAGATGATACATGACGTGCTTGACGGCAAGTCAAAGCGTCGTGAGGACACTCGGGCAGAGGTGTGACCGTCGTCATCCTGAGCACCTGCCCGCGCAGGCAATCAGGCGGCGAATTCGGTGCTGCCTGCGCCGTCTACGGCGCGCACGTGGGCGACGTAGCCGTCCGGACGGACAAGCATTGAAGCGAATTTGCCGAGCAGACCGTCGTTGGCGCCGGGTGCCAGGCTGACGATGTTGATTGCGTCCCTGACGTGCGTTGCGTTGCTCTTCGCAGCGACTTGCAACAGGGCCCAGCGCCCTTCTTGGAGATAGGGGTAGAGGGTCGCGCGCGAGCCGTCCCTCAACACAAGATCCCCGTCGGAAAGACGATGCCCGCTCACACCTTTCCGATGTTCCCAATTGTGCTCCGCCTTAAACAGCGGTTCTGGATAGGCGACACCAAAACCGGAGAGCTGGTCCGAGAGCTGGCGGTTGACCTCCGGCACGCGAAGAAAGCCGCTGAGCATGCGCCGCAGAGCCAATGCCGGAGGATCAAATGCGGAGAACAGCGCGAATTGCGCAAGCGTGTCATCTTGGAGCGCCTCGCCGATCGGTCTACGTTCTGACTGATAGCTATCGAGTATCTCGTCAGACGCGGTACCGTGTATAACACTCGCCAGTTTCCAGCCGAGATTCATGGCGTCCTGGATGCCGACGTTCATGCCCTGACCGCCCATCGGCGGATTGATGTGAGCGGCATCGCCAGCCAGGAAAATCCGCTCTTTCCGATAGCACTCGGCCAGGCGCGATTCATCTGTGAAGCGCGATATCCAAACAGGATCGCGCGGACGGAGATCCCTGCCGAAAATGCGGGCCGCGCAAGCCGCGACCTCGGCGAGCGATACCGGCTCGGAGGGTGCTGAATAGGGTGACGATGCATCAATGACACCAATTCTGTGGTGAACGCCATCGCCACGTGGCGCGAGAACCAAACCACCAGCCTCGTTGACGAGGGTCAGGACCGGTCTCTCTGGTGGCGCATCAAGCGCAACGTCTGCCAATGTCATTGTATGCCGTGCCGGATGACCGACAAAATCGATGGCTAAGGCTTGCCTTACGATACTGCGAGCGCCATCGGCCCCAGCGGCGTAGCGAGCGGCAAAGCCGAATGGTGTCTCGCCATTCCGGCCCCGTATGATGACGCTGTCGGCATTCTGCTCAACCTGTTCCACAAGGTGGCCACGCCTGATGTCCACGCCCAACTCCAGTGCACGCTCCTCGATGAGCCTTTCGGTCGTCGCCTGCGGCAGGAACAGCGTGAAAGGAAAGCGCGAGTCCAATGTCGAGAAGTCAAGCAGCGTATCCAGCCCTCCGAAGAAGAACCCAGGGTTCGGACGGCCTTGTGAGAGGAAGCGCTCCGCGATCCCACGCAGGGCGAACACCTCCAGGGTTCGACCGTGGAGCGTCAAGGCGCGGGATTGGGTGACGCGTTCGGTGCGCCGTTCCAGCACGAGGACTTTCACTTTTGCCAGCGCCAGCTCACAGGCGAGCCACAGTCCCACCGGTCCGCCGCCAATGACGACGACGTCAAATTCATTGCTCACGATCATCTCTCCACGTATCTTACGATGTAAGATATCTAACGATGTTAGGGAGATCAAGCGGTGGCAGCCGGTGTGGGCATTCAACAAGAGGTGATCGTACGGGCGGCGCTGACCTTGCTTGATGAGGTTGGGCTGGAGGGCCTCACGATGCGGCGACTCGCCACCGCCTTGAAGATTCAGGCGCCTTCGCTGTATTGGCATTTTCCCAACAAGCAGGCATTGCTGGACGGCATGGCGGATGCCATTTTTGGCGCCGTGTCGCTGCCGCGGAATCTCAAGGGCAAGACCTGGGACGTGCGGCTGAAGGCGATTTTCCGTGCCATCCGGAGGGCGTTTCTCGCCCACCGGGACGGTGCTCGTGTCTTCGCCGGTACGTATGTTCCTACCGAGAACGTGCTTCGAGTCGTCGAAGCCATGATGGCGCAAATGCAGGAAGCTGGCGCTTCGCCAAAGCTTTCATCCGACGCAGCCTTCAGTCTCGTCTATTACGTGCTGGGTTTCACGATGGAGGAACAGGGACTGGATCCGCGCACAGGCGGCCCGCTCGATCTCGCGAACCGACAAGCGGAGTTCGCGAACCTTGCCGCAATGAAGTACCCAAGCATCCACGCGGCATTGAACCGTATGTTCGACACCGATCTCGACGATCGCTTCGAAGCGGGACTCGACCTGCTGATCCGCGGACTAAAGACCCGGATCGATACGCGGTCGTAACTCGGTTCTCGCGGACGGACTGGCCATAGCTGTGCACCCCATATTTTAGCTGGGCGCCTTCTTGCACCAGAATGCCGACGGTGCACGGTGCGGCTATCACGATTGCGTTTGCGCCGCAGCCTAGTGAACGCGCCGATCCCGCGGACGGCCGCTTTGCGCCAGAGGACTAAACCGCTCGCGCGGTAGGGCGCTGCGGCTGGCAGCACAGCCAACACGATAGCGCGGCGGGGCGTCCTGTTTTGAGATGAGGGGTTCGCAACCTTCACTCAAAACAGGAGCATCCCTCATGACCGATAAGGCCATAAGCCCGCTGCGGCAGCGCATGATCGAAGACATGACGATCCGCAAGTTCGCGCCGAAGACCCAACATGACTACGTGCAGAGGGTCAAGCACTTCGCCGTCTTCCTCGGCCGCTCGCCCGACACGGCGAGCTTCGAAGACGTACGCCGCTATCAGCTCCATCTGGCGACGAGCGGTGCCGGCGTTCCGACCCTCAACCAAAGCGTCTCGACACTGCGGTTCTTTTTCAAGATCACGCTCGGGCGCGCCGACATCGTGAACCACACCCAGTTTATCCACGTGCCCCGCAAGCTGCCGGTGGTCCTGAGCCCGGAAGAAGTCGCCCGCTTTCTCGATGCGGCACCGGAGCTCAAATACAAGGCGGCATTGAGTGTAGCCTATGGAGCCGGATTGCGCGTGTCCGAGGTGGTCGCGCTGAAGGTATCCGACATCGACAGCAAGCGCATGGTGATCCGGATCGAACAGGGCAAGGGCCACAAAGACCGCTACGTTATGCTTTCGCCGCATCTGCTCGAGCTGTTGCGCGCCTGGTACAACGCGGCACGTCCACAGGGGTGGCTGTTTCCCGGAATGAACCCGGTCAACCCGATGTCAGCGCGCCAGCTCAGGCGCGCCTGCGATACCGCGGCCCAGATGGCCGAGATCGGCAAGCAGGTGTCCCCGCACACCCTGCGACACAGCTTTGCGACGCATCTTCTGGAGCAGAACACCGATATCAGGGTGATCCAGGTCTTGTTGGGACATGCCAAGCTCGACACCACCGCGCTCTATACGCGTGTCGCCACCAAGACCATCCGGGAGATCGTGAGCCCGTTCGATCGCATTACAGCCAAGCTCAGGGAGGGCGCCGAACCGCCCGCCTGAAGCGCGGCGCGTGTCGCGTCCATCGCTGGAGGTCGCGGATATCTTCCGCGGCCACGGCCCGGCATGGCGCCGGGCCAATGCCGGCCATGTCAGCCTCGGCCAACTCAAGGTGATGTCGGCGATCGAGAACTGCCGCACGGCGGCCCTCGGTGGCCATGTCGCGCGCTGCGAGCAGTGCGCGCACAGCCAGATCTCGTACAATAGTTGCCGCAACCGGCACTGCCCGAAGTGCCAGGGCGCGGCAGCAAAGGACTGGCTGGCGGCGCGCGAGACCGACCTGCTGCCGGTGCCGTACTATCATGTCGTGTTCACACTGCCGGCGGCCGTCGCCGACATCGCCTACCAGAACAAGGCTGTCATTTATGATTTGCTGTTCAAGGCATCCGCCGAGACCCTGATCACCATCGCAGCCGACCCCAAGCACCTCGGCGCCCGCGTCGGCATCACCTCGGTCCTCCATACCTGGGGCTCCGCCATGACCCATCATCCGCACGTGCACATGATCGTGCCGGGCGGCGGAATCTCATTCGACGGCGAGCGCTGGGTGGCGTGCCGGCCCGGCTTTTTCCTGCCGGTGCGCGTGCTCTCTCGCCTGTTCCGCCGACTGTTCCTGGAGAAGCTGATCGCGGCCCACAAAGCCGGCCACCTGAAGTTCTTCGGCGGCCACGCCGCCCTCGCTGACGCACAGGCGTTCGTCGCGTATCTCGCCCCATTGCGCCGTGTCGAATGGGTGGTCTATGCCAAGCGCCCGTTCGGCGGGCCACAGGCCGTTTTGGCCTATCTGTCGCGCTATACCCACCGTGTCGCCATCGCCAACAGCAGATTGATTGCCTGCGACCGCAACGGCGTCACCTTCCGATGGAAGGACTATCGCACCGAAGGTCGTGATCGCCAGAAGGTCATGACACTCGGTACCGCCGAGTTCATCCGCAGATTCCTGACCCACGTCCTGCCGCACGGCTTCCACCGCATCCGCCACTACGGCCTGCTCGCCAGCGGCACGCGCGCCGGTAACATCGTCCGAGCGCGCCGATTGCTCGACCCATCAACGGCACAGCCCGAGGCCGCGGATACAAGGCGCGCCGAGACTGAGGAACCCAAGCCGCTATCGCAGCCGTGCCCGTGCTGCGGCGGTCGCATGATTATCATCGAGAGGTTCCAGCGCGGATGCTCACCGCGCACCCGTCCCGCCGCAGCCCCTGCCACGATCAGAATCGACACATCATGATCAGATCACGTTCGATGCAACATCCCAGTGCTGCAGTTCCGCTGCGCCGGCTATCGGTCGGCAATGACCATGCTCGCCGTCGCGCTGCTCACGATAGTCGCCGTCTCATTCCATCACCGCCGCGCAACTCCGATTCTGCTCCTTGCAACCGGCCGACCCGCTTCGTAGCGCCCGCGATCGCCTGCCGAGAAAGCTCCCAACCCACCTCGGCAAAAGACCGGCAGCAGCTAAATCCCCATAGCGCCTGACGCACCACCTCGCCACGCCTCCCGCGGTTTCCTCCCCTGGAGGTTTGCGTACGCCGGCCCCCGTGACCACCGCGCCACCTTCATGGGCCGCCATCCGCAAACCTTCACAGAAGCGGCCAATCCCTCGAGATCTGCATTTGGACCTGCCAACGATCTGGAAGGTTCAAAACGACGGCCCAACTTTCCCTATTTTTTCTGACCAGCCGCGGCCAGAATCAAGTCGGCGACCTGCTTTGAGTTAGAGACGAGGGAAAGGTGGCCAGCATCCAGCTCCACGGTAGTCGCTTTCATGCGTGTCGCCAGGAAGCGTTCTAGGTCAGGCGATATCGTCTGATCGTTCTTCGACACCGCATAGAAGGTGGGTTTGGAGTGCCAGGCAGCGACCGTCGTCCTTTCGCCGAAAAGCGCGGCGGCGGTGGGTTGTTGTTCGGCATAAAGAACTTCTGCCTTCCTGTGCTCGACACCGTTGGCGAAATATTTGAGGAAGGCATCCTCGGAGAGCTTGGTGTAACCGTCGTGATCCTGAACGCCGGCCCGCGCGGGCATGGTGGGAAACTTTCCGGAAAGGGCGACGAAATCTTCCCCGGCGTCGGGTGCGCGCGCGGCGATATAGACGAGCGCGGTAACGTTCGGATCGATCCCCGCTTCGCTGACGAGGGTGCCGCTCCAGGAATGTCCGACCAGCACGGTTGGACCATCCTGCAGCGCCAACGCGCGCCGGGTTTCAGCGACGGCCTCGGCAAGCGACGTGAGGGGATTTTGGACTGCCGTGACATGCATGCCGGCCGCCTGAAGGCGTGCGATGACCTCGCTCCAACTCGAGCCATCCGCCCACGCACCGTGGACAAGCACGATGTTGCGTGCCTTGACAGGCGCAGCCGTTTGCGCGCGCGCTCCCGTTCCACCGAGGATTCCTGTGAGCATGCAAACGGCTGCCGTCGCGATTATTCGTGATAACATCCTCATCGATCAAACTCCGAAGTTAGATTTCCGTGTGAGCGTCGTGCTCATCAACGTATTCGCTTACAGGCAGGCGAATGTTACGCGACGCTGCGATTGCAGCCGGTTTTGAGGGGCTCTTCACGACTATTTCAGTTGGGTGTTTGCGATCGGCAGGATGGAAGCGATATACCAGCCATTTGCATCGCGAACGAACGTTTGGCTGATTAGAAACGTGTTGTCTTGGGGTGGTTTGCCTGGAAGGCCGCGCGTGAAAACGATGGGGACAAGAATCTGCATGACGTCGTCCGAAATCGTGGCTACGTGAAATTGTGACATGTCGGGTTCGAGATGCCATGTGCCTTCGTAATATTCCCTGAAACGAGCGGCGACCGCATCGCGTCCTCTGGTTTCGACGCCGCGCGAAAACCAGAGCATGCTGGGCGACTTCCAGAGCATGGATTTCACATCGCCCGCGTTATGCGCATTCTGCGCAGCCACGAATTTTGTAAAGAAAGCCCGTGCCTCGGCTTCGTTCGCGGCAGCGGATGCGTGTCCGCCCGATGCGACCGTCATGACGACAAGGAGGAGTACAGCCCTGACCGAAGGATAGCGCATGGAGCGTGCAACCTGCCGCAGTATCGCAGCGATTGCCGAATTGATGTAATTGGTCATGTTAACCTCGCTTCGCTTCAATGCCGGCTTCGGCCGGCGCGTTTGAGCATCATCAGTGCTGGTTGATCCAGATAGCGGCCGCCGCGCGGCTGGAATCTGCGGCATTCGCTGAAACGTCCCGCCGGGAGGCGGGGTCCACCTTTCGGTCAAGCGGCGTATCGCGCCGCCAGCGTGCCATTCATTAGGCTGCCGACGAGCGCCTGGCGCGTCTTCTGGTGGTCATCCCAGACGGCCTGTTCAGGCAGCGAGGGGAAAACCCAGGACTCGCCCCGATCCAGGCCCTTCAGCGCCGCATCCACCAGCTGTTGCGGCTTCATCACCGCGCCGGCCGGAAGATTGCTGACAGGCAGTCCGGCCTTGTTCCAGAAATCGGTGTCGACCGCCGGCGGAATGACCACCTGCACAAGGACGCCTTTGCCTGCGACCTCGCCTTGCAAGGCTTGCGAAAAGCTCACGACGTAGGCTTTGGAAGCATTGTAGACGCCGAACTCCGGCCACGGATGGAAGGCCAGCACGGATGCGATATTGATGATGGAACCGGCGCCGCGCGCCACGAAGCCGGGGAGCACTGCGTGGGTCAGACGAGTCAACGCGGTAATATTGACTGCGGTCGTCTCATCCAACGCTGCAGAACTCAGCGTGGCGAACGGGCCGAAGCTTGCGACGCCAGCGTTGTTGACGAGGGCGGTGATCGCTGGATCGCTCGAGATCCGCGCCTCGACGCGCGCCAGATCCTTCGCCTCGGCGAGGTTGGCGACCAGGGTGTCCACTTTGACATCTGCTTTTTGCTTGACCGCCTTGGCAACCGGATCGAGCGTTTTCTGTTGACGGCCGGCGAGGAGAAGATCGTATCCCCGTTCGGCCAACCCGGCGGCGTAAAGCGCGCCCACACCGCCCGTCGCTCCGGTCACCACGGCCGTTCCTTTTCCATCAGACACTTGAGGTCTCCTATTGCTGATTTCGTAATAGTAGCATATGCCACTTATTATTGGTGGTATATGCCACTGATGCAAGTCGGCTTCAGGGACATCATCGAAAGGTGAAAAGGCGTGATCGCGCCGCGAGGACCGCTGGCGCAGGTGAGGGCTGCTGGCATATGCCACTACTTCCACGCCGTTCCCGGAGCGCTATATTCATATTGTCATATTGTGACTACGGAGATCGGTCGTGAAAAACGACATTAAGCCCCGCGCGCCCAAGACCACTGCAGGAGCGGAAATGCTGAGCTACTGCAACAACGCTTCGCTTCGCAAAGCCGCCCGACGTCTGGGAAAGCTCTACGACGCCGTGCTGGAACCAAGCGGCCTGAAGGCAACCCAGTTCAGCTTGCTCACGCAAATTTATGATCTCGGCAATCCGACCATGGCGGAGTTCGCCAAGAGTCTGCTGATGGATTTATCCGCCATGCGCCATTCCCTGGGGCCGCTGATCCGGGATGGCCTTGTCTTGCTTCGGGGCGACGCAAAAGACCGCCGGGTCAAGCGAGTGGTTCTCACGGGCGCAGGCGTAGCGAAATTTAAGGAAGCCATGCAGCTGTGGCGAAAGGCGCAAGGCCGCTTTGAAAAGGCGTTCGGATCCGCGCGCGCAGCGAAGCTCCGCTCTGAGTTGAAGCTCCTGACCTCCAAAGGATTCGAGGACGCCTTCTAGGCGGCTTCGACAGGCCTCGATCTTGGAGCGCTATGTCGGCTTCTGGCCGCTTATGTTCGACAACGATCTCGACGATCGCTTCGAAGCTGGAATCGACCTGCTGATCAGCGGGCTAAAGGCCCGGATCGATATCCGGTCGTAGTTCGCCTCTCGCGGATTCCACGACAAGCTCCGTGATAACCCTGATCAGTTTGTTGACAGTTGAGCCGGCAAACCAGCGCCGGCTCATTGAACTTCTAATCGGAGGGCGCCGTCAGCTTCTCCTTGCCCCACCCCTTCCCTCCATCGGCTCCGCCGCGGCACAGGCCGCGTTGTTCGCCGACTTCCTCGGTACTCTGGGCGAGGTCCGACTTCTCCGCATCGTGCATCACGGGCTTCGGCCTCCGGCCTTCCCCGTGCGGCCCCAGGCTCGGCAGCCCAGGGCAATGCGGAGATATCCCGGTTCCCGCGCAGAAGATGTGCGCACATGCCAGGGTCTCAGAGGGCGCGGAGCCGATCGGGCACTCGCGATCGCGTGCCCGACCATATTGCCTTCTGCCGGAACGAGGGCATCGGCACTCCGAATGATTGGAATTTCGCCGCTCAATGGCTGGCCTATGCGTTCCCCTGTCAACGCTTCACGCGTCGCCTCGCGACGACCCGCGCATGACTCGGGGCCGGTGTGGATCGCTACTCCTTCCGTGAAGGACTTGCACCTTCTGTCTCCTGCCTATCCCGGCGGACCGTTCCAGTCCATCATGAGGAAGTTTGAGCTAGTGGTTAGAATCTGACACTTGATGCTCGCGCAGAGACGCCACCGGAGGTCTATGTGTCGTCGCTGCGCCCATGCCAGCTGGCAGACGTTCCGAATGTCTCTGGAGATGGATTGCCGACCCAGGTACCTGCGTGCCTCGGCCAGAATTGCACCGTGGAGGATGCTGACAGGAGCTGACAGCACGTGCGGTTAAGGTCGGGGCTCCGAACACGGGAGTAGAGAGATGCGTGACCCTGCCTATGCTGCGTTTTCCGCGCTCGATCCTTTCTTTGACATCGTTAGGCAGGGCCTGGCAGGCCTTATCGACGGTGATCACTACTTCGACACGATCGCTCCCGATGCGGTGTTCGAGTTTCGGTATCGATTTCCGGGCTACCCAACAAAGGTCGTAGGCCGTGAAGCCCTTATGGCTCTGTATGCGGGTTACGGAGAGGGTATGGCGTTGCATGGCGCAGACGCGCTCGTGGTGAACATTTCCCAGACTCCCGGCGTCGTCATCCTCGAGTGTGAAGTTCAGGGCAACGCGGTCGGCTCCGGCAAGCTCTATGAAAACCGCTTCATCTCGGTTGTCACGATTGAAGATCGGAAGATTGTAGGTTGGCGCGACTACATGGACTCGCTGGCGGCGATGTCCTCACTTACCTAGTGGATTGCCTTTTCGGTCCGGTCCTTCGTGAGCCAGTTTTGGGTAGCTCCAGCGAACGAGAGCCAAACTGATCCGCTTTGAATAGAGCTCAATGGCCGCCAACACCAGCCATTCAACAAGAATGCTTCCGTTGCCGGATGCGCCGTTATTGACAGATCAGTCCAAATTAGCTAACCACGGCCATGGCAAGGCCAAGGGAATTTGACCGCGATGCAGCCGTGCAACGGGCGATGTCCGTTTTCTGGCGGAAGGGCTATGCTGCAACTTCTACGGACGATCTGCTGCGTGCAATGAATATCGGCCGGCAGAGCATGTACGACACGTTTGGCGACAAACACCGCCTTTATCTGGAAGCGCTTGAGCGATATCAGCGAGAGAGCGTTGCCGAGAACATCAGGCGACTGCGATCGACCGCTTCGCCGCTGGCCGGCGTTGAAGCGCTTGTTATCGGCATCATTGCTTCAGATAAATCCACGCGCGAGAGGGGCTGCATGTGTGTCGGCTCCATCTGCGAATTCGGAAACACCGACACCGACCTGGCAGCACTGCGCGCCAAGAGCGGTGGCGCGCAGCACAAGGCTCTGACCGAGCGGCTACGGCACGCGCAAGCGGCAAACGAGATCGGAGCGAATGTCGATATCGAGCGTGCCGCGCGCTTCGTGGAAACAACGATGTTCGGACTCCAGGTCGCAGCAAAGGCAGGAGCTTCTCTTCAATCTCTGCGCGACACGGCCGCCTTTGCGATCGCAAGTTTGAGAAATCAGTAGTTTCGCGGCAGTGCTGCGAGCATCGGCCTGGACAATTTTGGACTTATTAGTCAATAACGGAGAGAGCATATGTATAACGAACCTACGCTAATCGATAAGGTCGCCCTTGTTGTTGGGGGCTCTCGGGGCATTGGTGCGGCGATCGTGAGGCGACTTGCTGCGAACGGCGCGTCGGTTGCGCTGACCTACGCCAACTCGGCGGAGAAGGCGGCCGAAACCGCCCGCGCGGCGGTAGCGCATGGCCAGCCCGTGATCGCGATCAAAGCCGACAGTGCCGATCCAAAAGCCGTCGTGGATGCGGTGGCACAGACGATCGCACGCTTTGGCCATCTGGACATTCTGGTGGTCAATGCCGGGATCTTAATACGCGGCACGGTGGACAAGTATGATCTTGCCGACTTCGATCGTATGATCGCGACGAATGTGCGTGGCGTCTTCGTCGCGATCCAGGCATCGTGCCCCCATCTCAGGGAAGGCGGACGGATTATCACAATCGGCAGCAATACGGCTGTTCGAACTGTATTCCCGGGAGCAAGCGTTTACTCGATGACAAAGGGCGCTGTTGCCTCGCTGGTGCGGGGCATCGCTATCGACCTCGCGCCGCGCGGGATTACCGTCAATAACGTCCAGCCCGGACCCACCGAAACAGACATGACAGCTGCTTACGCCGAGATGGTGAAGCCACTGGTGCCCCTCGGACGCTTGGGCAAGCCTGAAGAGATTGCGGGACTCGTGGCCTATCTCGCAAGCCCCGAGGCCGGATTCATTACCGGCTCCAGCCAGACGATAGACGGTGGTTATGTCGCATGACGTACCAAGTCTAGAGACTAACGATCTCCGCGACGTTCTAATTCGAACGGGAAATAGTTGCGTTGAGTACACGCGCGATCGAGCGCCGACGGCCGCTTTGCGCCATGAGCGGTCGCTCCATAACCACGCATTGCGCTAACTGCTTGAGCCCGCCCTCCGTGAACTTATGAAGCGTCCGGCGCTTCTCGCCAGATTCCGGTCGGATC
Source organism: Bradyrhizobium ottawaense (assembly GCF_900099825.1). Taxonomy (NCBI): domain Bacteria; kingdom Pseudomonadati; phylum Pseudomonadota; class Alphaproteobacteria; order Hyphomicrobiales; family Nitrobacteraceae; genus Bradyrhizobium; species Bradyrhizobium ottawaense. The sequence continues at coordinate 2,430,211 of NZ_LT629693.1, forward strand.
AGATTCGCAGGTTCAAATTGCGGACCAGCAATGTTACGGTTGTAGTTTCGGCGACGATGTCGTGTGCAAGCTGCGCGCGGCGGGACACCTGATGGTGTGGAATAGGACGCGCAACCAAGATGCCAGCATCCACGGAGGTACGGAGCTCGAACTTCGAGAGGCATTAAGCAGCGTGCCCCGCTCCGGGCGGCTATTTTGTTGCTATTAAGAGTACCGCCAATTGCTATCGATTTCCTATGGCGCCCTCGTCAAATGATCCAGCTCAATCCGTTTTGAAGGACCCTCCCTGCGGGCCCGGAAACAGGAGCGGGTCTTGTCGCGTCGAAAAATGGTGTCTGGGGTTGCTGTTGTGGTCGGACTGCTTCTGACGGGCGGCCCTCCCGCCCTCGCTCAATCCACCCCGCGGCCGGAGCAGGACGGTATGCTCAAGAATGGCCCGCCGGCCTGGGACGCCAATCGCGACGGCGTCTACACCTGCCAGGAATGGAAGAGCCTTGCTGACCGGCTTTTCACGTCGGCAGACCGAAACCGCGACGGAAACCTTGACCCGTCCGAGTTCGCCACCGTCCAGAAGGCTGACGCAGCATTGGCAGACGCAGACTTCGGTTATTTCGATGAAAACCAGGATGGCAAGATCACGCGCAAGGAGTTTGTCGACAAGCCGAGTGCGTTCATCCTGCGCTTCGACAGCAACGGCGACTGCCGCGTCACTGGCGATGAAATCAGAGCGGCGAATGCGCCGAAAGGTCCACAGGGCCCGGCGGACCGTCCGCGCGACAGGTTTCACTGAAAAATGGAAAACTCCGCTGCCGTGAACCGCATCGCAATCGCCCTCGCCGCGATCGCGATGACAATTGCCGGAATCGGTAGCGGTCCCGCGAATGCAGAAAATCCGGACATCAGCCGTCGGCGGGCTTCCGAGCGTACCGAATTTACCAATGACGAGATCAAGGACGGCTTTTTCAAAATCGCCTTGAACGCAGAGTTGCAGCTCGGCGCACCGGCCGAACGCGTGCGCAAGTTCGATGAACCGGTCCGAATCTTCGTGGTCAGCAAGGGACTGCCCGACCGCCGTCGGGAGATATCAACCATCGTCCAGGACATTCGGGCCCGCGTGAACCACCTCGACGTGGCCGTCACGAACAACCGCCAGTCCGCAAATTTCGTCGTCACACTTGTCCCCGATCGCGACTTCAACCGGACCATTCGCGCGCGTTACGGAATCGGCAAGGCTGCGCAAATTCAACAATCCCTGAATCCGCAATGCCTTTCCGGTATCGGCAAGGACGAGCGCTACCGGATCCGCCGGGCCGAGGTGATCCTCCCGATCGATGCAGGCGAATTCACCTTCTATGACTGCGCCTACGAGGAAATGCTGCAAGCACTCGGCGCCATCAATGACGACCGCTCGGTTCCCTGGACCATGTTCAATGACGACGTCCAGATGGGTTTCTTCGATGTCTACGACCAGTATCTCCTCAACGTCCTGTACGACCCGCGTATCCGACCGGGTATGACCAGAGACGACGTCAATGCACTCCTGCCCGACGTTTTAGCGACAGCGCGAACATGGGTGACCGACGCCAATTCCCCGCGTCAGGCCGACGGGCGCGGCGGACCAGGCCGCAGATCTGGCGCCCGCGGCGACTGATTCATTGCTGCGGTCTACGAATGCACAGACCAGCCCCCGCAGAACCGGGGCGAACTAACGATAGGCGCGCCCGGGCGATGCGGTCCTCGCGGACGAGGAGTATTCGGTAATCCCGATTTCGGGGCTACGCGCCTGGCGAACGGTCCGCATGTGAGAAACAGAAGCGACCTGGCTGGGGTGACCGTATTTCGAAGGCGCGCTGGCTGAAGCGCCCGCCTCGGCACGGGTGGATGCCAGCAGAGCTGCGGCAAGTACCGCGAGCGATACCGTGATGGTTGCTTTATGCATTCCAGCCTCCATTTGGTTTGAGACAACACAAACGGAACAGGCTCTGGTTTTCGCTTTCGACGTTTCCTGGCGACGACTCTGTCCGCCGTCTTGTTGTCCCTGAAGATAGAGTTGATCCGCTTTTCCAGGGAGCGCAAGAATCAAACTTGCGATGCACGAAAGATCAGCAAACCGGAGAGGCGCCGAATAAGACGGCAAAAGCGTATCAAGGGTGACGGGCCACGGCATGCTGCATTGCGGTGACAGCCACGTCTTTCGCCGCGCCCGCGGTCATCTCTTCTTGCGCAAGAAGAAGTTCTGAAACGCGGCGATGGCTTCCGGTGAGCGCATCCGCTCGCCGAAGAAATGATCTTCCTGACCGATCCGGCGGACCAAATCCTCGGTCGGCAGTTTCAACAGTTGGCGGGAAATTGCGACCGCGTCCGCCGGCAGCGCGCATATCTCGCGCGCCACTTTCCGGGCCTCGACGACGGCATGGCCGGGCGAAACGATCATGTTGACGAGACCCGCCTCGCGGGCGTCTTCGGCGGTCATCGGCCGGCCCATCACCAGCATGGCGAAAGCGCGCTGATGGCCCACCATTCGCGGCACCAATAGGCTGGTGGCTCCGTCCGGAACCAGACCGTACTGGATAAAGGGCGACGAGAACGATGCTGTCGTGCTGGCGACGACGTAATCGCAATGGAATACCATGGTGGTGCCGATGCCAATCGCAATGCCATCGACCGCGGCGATGATCGGCTTCCTGTTGTTGACAAGCGACTGCAGGAAGATCACGGCATTCCTCGGCCGCGCCACATCGTGTTTTTCGGTCGCAGCCTGCAGAAAATCGCTGATGTCATTTCCTGCCGTGAATACCCCCGAGCGGCCGGTCAGGATGAGGCAACGGATTGTGGGATTGGATTGGGCGCCGTCGATCGCATCGCTCATCGCAAGATACATCTCTTGGGTGAGCGTGTTCTTCTTTTCCGGACGACGCATCGTTATCGTGCGGGTAGAGTCCTCATCCTCGACAATGATGTGCTCACTCATGGTATTCTCCGGAATATGAGGCCGCCCGCAAATGCCACTCCGCCTCCGACAGCTGGGGCTTGCCAGGACAACGCCTCCTCATCTGTCGCAGTTCGTTCCTAGTCTGATTTTTTCGTGCTCTTTCCTGGTTCAGCCGGTCGAGCGATGCCCCACGGATCGTATTTCCGGTGTGGGACAGGTATGCGATCCAGCGCGGCCTTGTAGGCCTTTTCATCCACCTCCGGCTTCTTTTCAACGAGCGGGCCGCCATGGTTCGCGCTCTTTTTGGGGCTGGTGAAGCCCTGGGGATAGGCCGGGAGAGTGAACGACGAAACGACAGCCGCGGCCGCAGCGAGAGTTCTGATCGCTTTCCTTCTGCCGGCCATGGGCTTCTCCCCGTTTGCGATGCATCATTGCCCGGACGGCGTACGAACGCCGTGCCACGCATCCCGCACCTGGTGGTAATGAACTTCCGGCAAATAATCCGGCGTGTTGAGATTGAGGGTGTGGACGTCAAGCCGACCGACCGCGCTGAGCAGCGTATAGGAAGCGATCACCCGGTCGCGCTGCGCCAGAATTAGCCTGGACCGGGCTGCAGTCAGATCCTGCTGCGCGTTGAGGACGTCGATCGTCGTGCGTTGTCCGCCTGCCGCCTCACGGCGGACTCCCTGCAGCGCGATATCGGCCGCGCGCACTTCGGATTGCACCGCCGTGAGGGCGATCTTGGTTCCCTCGTTGGATACCCAGGCGCTGACCACCGCCGTATTCGTCTGGTTTCTGACCTGCTCCAGCACCAAACGGCTCTGCGAAGCCAGTTCCTTGGCCTGCCGGGTCTGCGAAGCCGCGGTACCGCCGTCATAGATCGGCACGTTGATCTGGCCCAGGATCGAGGCTTGATCGGTGCCGAACGTGCTGAGCGTCGAATCCGACTGCTTGGTCCGGCTGGCGTTCGCCTGAACCGCCACGGTCGGCAGAAGGCTGCTCTCCGCGACTTTGATCGTGGTCTGAGCAATGTCGACATCGTAGCCGGCGCCAAGAACGGCGGGATGCTCGTGGGTCGCGGTTTCGGTGGCGCCCGCAAGTGCAATCGGCGACAGTCGATCGACCGGCGCGGCCGGAATCAGTTGAGACGGGGATTCCCCGATGACCTGGGTGTAGGTTGCCTTGCTGATCGCGAACACGACTTCCGCCGCGTTGAGGTCGGCAAGCCCTCGGCTCAATCGCGCTTCCGCTTGCGCCGTATCGGTGGGCGTGACGTCGCCGGCATCCAGACGACGCTTGGTCGTGGCCTGGATCTCGCGCAGGACAGCGACGTTGGTACGCTGCGCCTCGACCAGCGCCTGGTTGGCGAGCACGTTCATGTAGGCCGTTACGGCATCCAACAGCACGCCCTGCCCGGTGTTCCGCAACGCCTCGCGACCGGACTGCACCTGAAATTCCGCAACGCGAACGCTATTGGCGGTCTTGAAGCCATTAAACAAGACTTGTGAAACCGTGACGCCGATCGTCCAGGGACGCAGCGTGTCGCTCTGCACTGTATTGTCAGGCAGCAGGTTGCGAACCGCCTGCAGCCCGGCGCTCAGGCTCGCCACGATCTGCGGCCGATAGCCCGCGAGCGCCTGCGGCACATTTTCGTCGGTGCCGCGTTGCCGGGCCCGATCCGCATTGAGCTGCGGATTGGACTGGTAGGCCTTCACCAGGGCGTCCGGCAAGCCTTCCGCGGCGCAGGAAGCGACCGCAGCCCCGTACGCGAGCGCAATAAGGCAAAGCAGCGGCCCGGTGAACCGGAGCCCCCGCCTCTGCAAAACCGATCCGCATTCGGACGCGACCTCACTCACCACTCACCTCGACCATCATTCCGCGGGCGCCAGATGGCCTTCACCGGCCAGGCCCGGCCGTGTTCGACGCGAGAACATCGAAATCAGCGCCGGCAACGTGATGAGGATGACGACAGGCGCCAGCATCATGCCGGCCACGACCACGACCGCCAGCGGCTTCTGAACCTGCGATCCGATCCCCGACGAGACCGCCGCCGGCAGCAGGCCGATGCCCGCGACCACGCATGTCATCAGCACCGGACGCAACTGCAACTCGCCGGTGCGCAGGATCGCCCTGCCCCGCTCCATGCCCTCGTCGATCAGCTGGTTGTATTGCGAGATGATGATGATGCCGTCCATCACCGAGATACCGAACAGCGCGATGAACCCGATGGCGGCGGAAACGCTGAACGGAATTCCGGTCAGCAGCAGCCCGAGGATGCCGCCGAATACCGCCATCGGGATTACGCTCATGGTCAGAAGCGTGTCGACGACGGATCCGAAATTGAACCAGATCAACAATGCGATCAGCGCCAGGCTGATCGGCACCACGATCGACAGCCGCTTGATGGCGTCCTGCAGATTGCCGAACTCGCCAACCCATTCGATGCGCGAGCCCGCCGGCAGCTGGACCTGGGCTTCGACCTTCTCCTGGGCTTCCCTGATGGCGCTGCCAAGGTCGCGCTCGCGCACGGAGAATTTGATCGGGAGGTAGCGCTCCTGTTGTTCGCGATAGATGTACGCGGCACCCGATACCAGCTTGATCGACGCCACTTCGCTCAGCGGAACCTGCGTGATGCCGTTCGGCCCCTGCGCCCCGATCCGCAAATTCTGGATGGCTTCTGCGCTTCTGCGGTACTCCGGCGCCAGGCGCACGATGATCGGGAAATGCCGATCGCTACCGGGCTCGTAGAGGTCGCCCGCGCTGTCACCGCCGATCGCGGTCTTGATCGTCGTGTTGATATCTCCAGGCGACAGCCCGTATCGGGCCGCCCGGGCGCGGTCGATGTCGATCTGAATCGTGGGCTGGCCAAGCGAAGTAAAGACCGCGAGATCGGTCACCCCCTGCACGGTAGCGAGGACGGACTTGATCTTGTTGGCGGTATCGGTAAGCGCCTGCAGGTCGTTGCCATAGAGCTTGATCGAGTTCTCGCCCTTCACGCCGGACACCGCTTCCGAAACATTGTCCTGAAGATATTGCGAGAAATTGAACTCGACGCCGGGGAAGCGGTCCTGCAAGCGGCCCAGCAGTTTGCTCGTCAGCGCGTCCTTGTCCTCTCCGTCAGGCCATTGCTTCATCGGCTTGAGTGGTGCGAAGAACTCCGCGTTAAAGAAACCGGCCGCATCGGTGCCGTCATCGGGTCGGCCGTGTTGCGAAACCACTGCATCCACTTCCGGCAACTCGGCAATCAGTTTGCGCATCTCGTTGACGTAGGAATTGCCTTCCTGCAGCGAGATCGTCGATGGCAACGTCGCCCGGATCCAGAGATTGCCCTCCTCAAGCTTCGGCAGGAATTCGAGCCCCAGCAGCCGCACGGCGACGACGGTCATCACGACCAGCGCCGCCCCGCCCGCCAGCACGATCCGGCGGTGGGCGAGCGAGCGCGCCAGCACCGGCATATAGATGCGATGCAGAAACCGCATGATCAGGGTTTCGGTCTCCTCGACATGCGCCGGAAGAATGATCGCGCTCAGCGCCGGCGTGACAGTAAACGTTGCGAGCAGACCGCCCGCCAGCGCATAGGCATAGGTTCGTGCCATCGGGCCGAAAATGTTGCCCTCAACGCCACTCAAGGTGAACAGCGGCAGGAACGCCGCAATGATGATGGCCGCGGCAAAAAAGATCGACCGCGACACATCGACCGCAGCGCTCAGGATCGCGTGCTGCTTCATGTCCCGGACGGTATGCGCCGAAATTGCGGCCTGCTCGCTTTCCGACAACTTGGTGGTATGCGACAGGCGCCGAAATATCGCCTCGACCATGATGACGGTCGCATCGACAATTAAGCCGAAATCGATCGCGCCGACGGACAGCAGATTGGCCGACTCGCCGCGCAACACCAGAATGCCGACCGCGAAAAACAGTGCAAACGGAATCGTCGCGCCAACGATGAGAGCGCTGCGCAGATCGCCGAGAAACAGCCATTGCAGGAACACGATCAGCGCGATACCGACCACCATGTTCTCCAGCACGGTGTGCGTCGTGGTCTCGATCAGATCCTTTCGATCGTAAATCCGCTCGATCCTGACCCCGGGTGGAAGGATGGTGGAGTTGTTGATACTCGCAACCAGCGCCTCGACGCGGGCGATCGTCGGCGAACTCTGCTCGCCACGGCGCATCAGGACGATGCCCTGGACGATATCGTCGTCCTGGTTTTCGCCGGCAATTCCGAGCCGCGGCTGCTCGCCCACGCTGACGCTGGCGACGTCCCTGACCAGAACCGGCGTACCATTGTTCGACGTGACCATGGTGTTGGCGAGGCTGTCGATGGAACGGATCAACCCGACGCCACGCACGACCGCGGACTGCGCACCAATATTGACGGTGTTGCCGCCGACATTGACGTTCGCATTTCCCACCGCCTGAAGCAGTTGTGGCAAGGTCAACCCGTTCGCCACCAGCTTGTTGAAATCGACCTGCAGCTCATACGTCTTTGTCTTGCCGCCCCAGCCGGTGACGTCGATAACCCCAGGCACGACGCGGAAGCGCCGCTGCAAAATCCAGTCCTGTACCGTCTTGAGATCCAAAACGGAGTAGTTTGGCGGCCCCACCAGCCGATACCGGTAAATCTCGCCGATCGGGCTCAGGGGCGAAATCTGCGGCTGGGCGTTGTTCAAGAGCGGCCCCAGTTGCGACAACCGGTTCAACACCTGCTGCAGCGCCTGGTCATAGGTGTAATCAAACGAGAACTGCAATTTGACGTCGGACAGCCCATACAGCGAAATCGTCCGGATCACCTTCATGTTCTTGATGCCGGCGACCTGGGTCTCCAGCGGAATCGTGATGTACCGCTCGATCTCCTCAGCCGAGAGCCCTGGGCTCTGGGTCACGATATCGACCATCGGGGGTGTCGGGTCCGGATACGCCTCGATGTTCAACTGCTGGAACGCCACAAGCCCGCCGATGATCACGGCAGCGAACAGCCCGACCATCAGAAACTGGCGGTTAACAGCAAGAGCTACGAGACGATCCATTCGATCCGGTTTTCGCGAGAGAACAATTGTGTCGAACTAGCTGCCGGAAGCCGCCCGATCGATGAACAGGCTGCCCCTGGTGACGACCTTCTCTCCGGGTTGCAGGTTGGCCCGCACCTCGACCAGATTGCCGTTGATCAGACCGGTCTGAATCTGGCGAAGCTCGATCGACTTGTCGTCGTGCGTCACCCACAAGCGCACACGGTCGCCTTCGTAAATCAGCGCCTGCTTCGGCACACCGACCGAAGGGTGATCCCCGCCGGCATAGATCGTGACGTTGGCGAACATCTCCGGCTTGAACAGACCGTCCTTGTTGTCGATGGTCGCGCGGACCAGCAGTCGGCGCGTCGCCGGATCGATAGCGGCGGAGACATAGTCGATGCGCGCCTTGAACGTGCGGCCCGGCAGGGCGAGCAATGAGAAACTGACGTCCTGGCCGACGGCAACGCCTGCCGCCTCCGATTCCCGGACAAACGCCGTCAGCCACACCGTCGAGAGGTCGCCAACGATGAAGACGGGATCGATGGCGCCGCTGTTGATGAATTGACCCGGCCCGACCTTGCGCTGGATCACCGTACCGCTGATCGGCGAGTAGATCGGCGTGTCGGCGCTCATCTGCCGGGTCTGCTGAAATGCCGAGATCTGCTCTTCCGAGCGGCCGAGGATTCGCAACCGGTTATGCGCAGCCTCCAGTGCCGTTTCGGCCGAGCGCAGATCGTTCTGCGCGGTCGTCAGATCGGCCTGCGACTGCTGCCAGTCCTTCAGCGGCACCGCCTTGCCGGCGTAGAGATCATTGGCCCGCTTTTCGACGATCTGCGCCAGATTGAGCTTGGACCGCGCCGTGTTCAGGGCGCCCAGCGATGCAATGAAATCATTCAACCCCTGGACCGTATCGGTGGCTTCGATGACGAACAGCGGCTGGCCGCGCTCGACCGCGTCGCTCGGCTTCACCAGGAGTTTCGTCACGCGGCCGGCATAGGGTGAGAAGATCGGCGTCGAACTTTCCTCGTTGACGGCGATCTTGCCTTCCGTGATTCGTTCGGCACGAAACGCCAGCTCCGATACCGGTTCGATCGTCAGGCTTGCCCACTCCGCCGCGGTGGGAACGTAACGAGGCAGCTCGACTTTTGCGGAGTGCGCCGCCTCCGTCGACTTTGCGTGCGGCACAAACATCCGCACGGCGCCAACGACAACTCCGCCGACCAACGCCATCGTCGCAAGGGCGATGGCTGGCCGTCGCAAGTTCCAATTCGCAATCGTGCTCATATTGGAAACGCGCACATTGAATTACACAACCTCGCTCGCGTTGGCGGTACATGCCGGCCAACTTCCGGTTTCTAGTTTTCGACCGGACCGCGCCACATCGGAGATTTCGGACCGCCGTAGTAGCGCATCGGGCCAAATCGAACTGGCCGCAGCAAGCCAAGCTGAACCCGTTTGCCTGACATCTGTCCGTGGCTTCCGGATGCCGCGCCGCGCGCATGCCAATGCCGCCTGCCAGCTTTCGCGGATGCTTCGCTACCGATCCCCACCGTCATCAGGAGCGCTGCGGCCAGGATGGCTAGACTGACTTGCGCGGTACGGATGATCGCATCGGTCATGTCGGGCTCCGAAGAAGACGAGCGCGCACCTATTGGCCTGACCACATCGGAGATTTCGGCCCTCCGTAATATCGCATCGCGCCGCTGCCATCGGCGCGTTCGGGCTTCGTCGTACCGACATCGACGGCGCATCCCGCCGCGACGCTGCATAACGCCGCGACGGTCAGCACGAGTCCGATCCGTCGCCTCAACTCCGAACCTGTCATTGCTGCCCCCTCTACTGTTGGGCGTGGCCTTACGGCCACGCCCGTAGCTCACGCGAGCTATCAATATTTCGCGACGACGGGCCCCCCGAATTTGTAGTCCAGACCGACCGTCACCACCGAGTAGGTATTGTCCACGGTATAGGGCAGCTGTCCGTTGAGCGGGGCTGCGCGCACGTACCTGCCGAAATCGTAATAGCGATATTCGAACTTGCCGATCAGATTGTCGGTCAGCGCATAGGCGATGCCGCCGCCCGCAGCCAGGCCGCTCCGGTGGGTACTGAACTGATCGATTCCGAGGACCGGATCGGTGTTGGTATGCAGGAAATTGCCGTAGGCCCAGCCGCCGGTGAAGAACAGCAGCAAGCGATCGACGGCGATGCCGCCTCGTGCACGAACCGTCGCACCACTGCGAAGGTTGGTCGCATCCATCGAACCGATCGGAAGCGTACCTGCGTTGAACTGGGAGATATCGCTGCCCTTGATGCCGGACCAGAACCCATCGCCCTCGACGCCGAGCACGATGTTGCCGCTCTGCACGTTGTAGCCCGCCTCGCCGCCGGCGATGCCGCCTGTCGACGAATAGTTAATGGTGAAGTTTGCGAAGCCGGCGGGGCCCAGCGTATTGTTGAGATTGTGATTGCCGTAGCCGCCGCCGCCGAACACGCCGACATAGAAGCCGGACCAGTCATATATCGGCGAAGCCGCTGCCGGAGCCTTGATGTAAGGCGAGAGGTCGGCACCGAGCGCCGGCGACATCAGGCCCAGCACACCGAGCGAGACCGTGGTGAAAAGAATTCGCTTCATTGTTATCCCCTGTCGAATTGTTCTGATCGGACGTCACGGCGGCAGAAGCCGCCGTGACTTTCCAGCGCATCAGAAGTGAATGATGATGTCCGCCGCACCGACGAGGGCGAAGTTCTTGCTGGCCGGGATGCCGAGGTTTGCATTGCCATTGAATGCGTTGGCATTCAGCGACCGGTAATACGTGACCTCGGGCCGGATTTCGATCTGCGGCGAGAACCAGTGCTGCCAGCCGATACCGGTTTCGAAATAGGCCGTCTTGGTGCCGGTGCGCTGGCCCTGTTTGTCGTCGTAGTACTCAACACGATAGGAGATGTTGTCGAGCGCCGACGCCTTGTAGCTCAAATAAGCCACATAGGTTTGCACCGACGCCGTACAAGAAAACACGGTCGTGCTGTTGCAGAACGCAAGACCCGGAGCGTTGAACGGCAAGTACTGAGGCGAGAACGGCGTACCGCCCGCGGCAAACGCTGCAACTGCGGCCGGGTTGTTGGCATTGAGCACGTTGTTCTGGTGCAGATTGTATGTCTCGAACGAGATGTGCCACTGATCGTTGAACTTGTGATAGGCGGTCAAGCCGTACCATTGCAGGTTGTTGTAGCCCCAGGTGCCGCTGTTGAGCGCGTCACCGACCACGTAGATGCTGTCGTTTCCGCTGTCGCTGGTCCAGCGCACACCGGCGGTGACGCTCGGTACGGCACCCGGATCCTTCGGCATGGTGGCGCCGGGGAATAGCGGGTTCGGGGCCGGATTTGCGATCGTTGCCTTGTAGTTCCAGGGCATGGTATCGCTGCCGACCGAGACGCCCAACTGGAACATCCAGTTCTTGTTTGCCGCGAGCGTCGCCTGAATCCCGGTGTTGGTGTAGTTGTCGAAGGTGTAGGTCATCGAGTGCGTGTACATGTAGTTGTTGGGCGCGAGCTGAGCCTCGATGTCGGGGATCGAGATGTAGCGGCCGAAGCGCAGCAACAGGCCTTCCGCGATCTGCGGAATGAAGACTTCGCCATAGGCCATCGGCATGTCGTAGCCGTAGTTCTTGTTCTGGTTCAGGAGCTGATTGCTCCACAAGCCAAAGGCCGTCGTATAGCGATAGTTCTCGCCGTAGATCGGTGCGAGACGGAAGCCCCAGTCGATGTGATCCTTCTGAACCGTATCCGGAAGGCGCTCGATATAGAGCACCGCCTGATCGAGCTGGACCGTGTTCGGATTGTAGTCATAGGCGGCCGGCACATTGCCGCCGCGCACGGTGTTGCTGCTCAGGTTGCCACCGGCATTGACCCAGCCGTAAACCTGGATGTGGTTATCGTTCATCCACGAGCCTGCGGCCGTGTTACCGAGCGCCACCATCAGCGGACTGTCGACCGAACTCGGACGCGTGACGCCGAGCGCGGTCGATCCGCCGTAGGGCCATTCGGTGAACGGATACGGCGGAATGGTTTGCGGCGTTCCCGGCCAGTCGGCGCGGCGTGACGGCGGCGCCTTCGGGTCGGCAGGCGCGGCATCGTGTCCCCACTCGAGCCGATAGTAGTTGATGAAGCGGCTGAAGAAGTCGCTGCCGAGATAGGCATCAAGGCAGTTATAGTTCTTGTAGGGATCGCCGCCGTACGGGCATGGCCCCTTCGCCGGATCTGCCGCCTGGGCCACGTTGCTCAGACCGACCGCTGCCAACGAGACTCCTGCCAAAAGAATTCTTTTCATAATCTTGCCCCACGTTGCGGTTACAGACGCATCTCGCTTTCGCGACGCACTGTTAACCTTCGCAACGATCTTTCGTTTGGGGGCTGCAAAAAATCGATACGGCTTTCCGCGCGATTAAATAAAAATAAGATAGCCCAAATGGCTTCTTTGACGTCGATTGCATGCGTAATCATCAATTACCCATCGCGTTGCTCAAACTGCCGGCGAAATACGTGACGTTTCGGCAAAAGCCCGCGATGCACCGCAATAGTTTGCGTCGCGATGTGTCCTTTTCGCTACATTTTCGTCCGCCTTGCCAGACGAACACGATCGTCTCACCCGCACTGACAGAGATCATGCGTGCGATGGCTATTTTTTTTCTATGAAAGTGACCGCAATTGTGCGGCGAAGATATATGTCGCGACTCGTTATGCTGACGCACTGAGCAAATCTGTTCGCTCATCGCGAGGCGAGACGATGGAAGTCGTGACAAACGATAGGGTACAGGCCGCACTCTTCGGCGATACCGAGAATTTCGACTTCAGTTTTCTGCCGAAGGACCTGCTGACGCAGTGCAGAAGCCTGATCGAGAGTTACCATGAGATTCACGGCTACGCCTGCTTGCCGGACACGCTGTGGAAGTGCCGGCTGGGCCCGCTCATCGAAACGAATCGGGAATTGCGGCAGCTGTTGAGAAAGGCCTCGACGACCAGAAGTGCAAAGAAGTCCAACGAAGGCTTCGGGCGGATTGCGACGACACTGTTGTCGCTGGAGATATTGGCCAGCAACTTCTCCGGCTGGAGCGCAATCCATCCGGACGCCGGATTAATGGCCCACGCGATTCTCAAGCGCAGTGCGCGCGGCCCGCATATGCCGCTGATGGAATTCTATTTGTATCCCCCAAAATATATCAGCTTCGCCGCCATCGCGGCCCTTACGCCTCCTACCGGCCATCGGACCGCTGAGGTTGAACTGTATCGTGCGTCAAAGCCGGAACTCGCCGACGAAAAGCAGGCGCTCAACTACGTCAGCGCGATCAACCAGGCACGGGACGGAAGGTCGCCTCATGCCGCCGCAACGTCACCCGCCTGAGATCTCCCACGCCTGCTCCGTATACGGACGCAGGCCTTAACTTCATCACTGCGCTCGAAGGCAACCATCCGCACAGGTTCGGATATTGCCTCCTGCTGACGACAGCGTTCGGCCGCGAACGATGACGCGCCCGGCGTGGATGTATATTACTTTTATATTTCTTGGCCGCGCGAGTGACATAGATTTACTACGCGAATTTGGCGAATGCTGCACCTGCTGGGTAGTTGGTGGCATCGGGGCAACATTGAATTGAGACGCTGAACAACGTTTCGCGGGCATCGCGGTTTGCGATGGGTCCTGCGAGCTGGAATTTCTGCGTCGGTCATTATTGCCTGGGCACGATCTTGCGGAGGCGTTGGCGTGTCCTTTGCATGATCATTCGATGCCTGTATCTCCACGAAGGCGAACTCATTGAACTTTAATCTGCCCATGGCTCAACGACGCGCCCCTGACGGAGTGAATCGCGTTGGACGCAGGATCGAAGCGACTTTGCCGCTTGAGGAAGAGCTGACGCCGCATCACGTTTTGCTGGCGAGCATTTTGCCTCTGCTGATGTCCTTGGTGTGGGTCGGCCTTGTCACCGCCGCACTGCTCCCGTTTGAGCGAACTCTTGCGCGCAGCCTCGTCCCGATCGCCTATCTGATACCCGTCATTATCGCGGCTACCCAGTGGGGCATCTGGCCGGCGACCCTGGCGTCGGTTGCCGCCACGATCGCGGCGGATTTCTTCTTCATTCTGCCGCTCTACAGCCTCCACATCGACGACCCGCAAGAGGCCATCGATCTGTTGCTGTTTCTCGTCGTAGCTCTGGTCAGTAGCAATCTCGCATCACGGCTGCGGCGCGAGACGGAAACGCTGCGCCGGCGAGAAAGCCAAATTCAGCATCTTTACGAATTCTCGCGACTCCTTGCGGCCTGCTTCACCGTATCGGACCTGGTCTCCGCGATTCAGAAACATCTTTCCCGCACACTGGGACAACAGGCCGCGTTTTTCCCGGCCGGGGCGGACGATCGATTTGAATCGCCCGAATCCGGTTCGGTCCCGAAGTTGGTGCAACAAAGGGTCGCGTCCATGACCCCGGCCCTCGGAATGGCCTCCGCCGCCGTCGTTGACGAACCGACACAACATATGTGGTTGCTCGAGTCGGTATTTTCGGAAAATGCCGTTCACGGCCTCGTTGCCGTCAACATCGGCGGCGGATCTCGCAGAGCGATCGAGGTCAAGACGCAGCGCGCCCGAGCCGTACTTGAAGACGTGTCTATGACCTTTCAACGTCTCGATATCGAGAAAGCGATCGAGGACGCCCGGCTCCACCTGCAGGCGCAACTATTGAGGGACGCATTTCACGGTACGCTGGCTCACGAATTGTGCACGCCGCTTGCAGCCATTCGGGGCTCGGCCAGCGTGCTTGATGCGATGGCCATCGTTCGGGGAAACGATCGGATCCGCTCGTTGGTCGAGGCGATATCCGACGAAGCGGCAGAGCTCCACGGCTTCATTCATAACCTTCTGAACGCAACCCGGGTGACAGCAGGCGGCGTCAGCCCGACTCTTGAATGGGCCGATCCAAGAGACATCGTCAACGCCGCCATCAGGCGGAGGGCCAAACGCCTGGCGGCCCACAGGATCGAGACCGAATTCACCGACGATCTACCGCTGGTCAACGTCGATTCGGGCCTGATCGAGGAAGCGTGCGGCCAGCTGCTGGAAAACGCAGCGAAATATTCTCCCTCCGGCTCGACGATCTCGATCCGCGCGCGACATGAACAAGGACGCGCGGTCTTGTCGATCTCCGATCAAGGTGTCGGGATAACATCCGACGAGCAGCAGCAGCTTGGCCGCAGGTCTTTCCGAAGCCCGCGTCATCAGGCAACGGTCCCGGGCTCCGGTCTGGGCTTTTGGATCGCATCAACCTTCATCAGAGCGAATGGCGGAGCCATCGACATATCCAGCCGGGGACAGGGACTGGGAACCACCGCTTCGATCACCCTGCCCGACACGCCGGTGGAGTCTTCCGAACTGGCGGCGCTCACCGATGAATAAGCCCAGCAATGTCGTTCTCCTGATCGAGGACGAACCGAAAATCAGGCGGTTTCTTCGCGCCGGCTTCGAAATTCATGGCTTCTACGTGCTCGAAGCAGAGAACGCCGCGGACGGATTGAAGACAGCAACGTTCAATTCGCCGGATCTCATTATTCTCGATCTGGCGTTGCCCGATCTGCACGGGACGGAGGTTCTCGAGCGGCTTCGATCGTGGTCGAACGTGCCCGTCATCATTCTCTCGGTCGTATCGAATGAGGATGAAAAGGTCCGGCTGCTGCAGGCGGGCGCCGACGACTATGTGGTCAAGCCGTTCGGGATGGCCGAACTGCTCGCGCGCAGTGAAGCTGCCTTGCGGCGATATTTCAAGACCGCGACCGAAAACCCCGTCGTCGTGGCCGGCCCTCTGTCAATCGACCTCGTGAGTCGAACCGTCCTGCTCAACAAGAGCCAGATCCGGTTGACGCGAAAGGAATACCGTCTACTTCATATTCTGGCGACGCATATCGGCCTGGTCGTCACCCACGACCAGTTGCTCAAGGAAATATGGAGCGGCAACCAGCGAGAAAATATCCAGTATCTCCGGATACTGGTTCGCAAACTCCGGCAGAAAATCGAAACCGATCCCAATGACCCTTGCCTGCTCGTGACCGAATCCGGCGTCGGCTACCGCCTTCAACCTCGGCTCGAAACCAGCTCGGCGGAGTAACGACTCTACGGCTCCTGGCGGACGCAACGATGGGCTTCATTCGCGAAACTACCTCTGGAATACCCGAACAGCGCGCTCGGCCGATCGAGATCGAAGATCGATAGCGGCTGGATTGATCATGCTCCGCCCATCGCCACGCCGATCATTCTATGTTGCCGTTCTTCCGGCAGAAACCGAACGGGGTTGGTGCTGGGAAATACGCCGCAAGCGGCGGCCCATGGGCGTCAGGCTGGGGGAATGCGGCTTCAGCACCTATCGCAGCGCCATGCTGGCCGGAAAGGTTGCCCTGGAAGAGTTCCTCAACGGATTGTCGCTGGACCCGATTTCGCGAACGATTTCCAATGCCGATGCTGGAACGGAAATTGCTAGAAGGCGTCATCGGGCATTGCACAAATGAGGTGCGGCGGTGACCTTCATTGTGCACGCCTCAAGGGGCGAAGACGTTACAACGACAATACGATTGAGTGTTGTCGTCGCGATCGCCAAGGGCCTGGCCTTTGTCGAGGAAGGCTGGCAGGTCGTTATCATCGGACCAGACGGGGTGCGCTACGAGCCGTCCGAGTTCGAGAAGCTGCTATCGCTGAGCCCCGCGCTTCAATCGCGCGAATGATTCGGTCGTGAGCCGGAGACAGTTTCCGGCCCGCGCTGCCTAACAATGTTGCGTGCTCATCGCAGGACGGAACCGCGGCGTTTCATCGCAGCCGAATGCTGTGCGCACCTCCTCCAATGCGATTGCTAATATAAAAATAATATATTTTCGCCGCCAAAACCCCTATGTTGCCCAAAATTTGGGGATCCGGAGTGGCGCAGTTTCTTATCGAGCATTTCACTGTCCTGGGATTCGAAGTTCAGAACTGGATGCTCATCGTGGTGGGCTTGACCATTGCCTTCATCTTGTTCGTCTGGCGAACGCGCGATCGGGTCTAAGGACAGCGAGCGGATCGAACGGCCGAATCCAATTCTACCAGGACGGCACTATCGACGGGTCGACGGCTGGCTTAATTTTCCGCGCAGGCAGGACAGCGAGTACTGTCCAAAATCCGGCAAACTAAGCAGGGCTTTATCGAACATTTCCCTCACCTCGCCGACAGTTTTCACACCTGCTGCGGCGAGGGCGTTCCTAATTCGAGTCGTAAGTTCGAGATCGCTGATCAAAGTTTCGTCTGCCAATTCGCGCGTCGTATCGAGCATCCTCATCACCCTAGCTCATAGCTGAACGCGATACGCCGATCGTGAGCCTTGCAAATCGTGTGCAAGTCGATCGGGGAATCACACAACAGCCACACCCCGAGCTCCTCAACAGCTGCTTGAGGGTGACGATATTTTTTCTATATTTTTTTGAACTCTTTTTGATGCCGCAGACGCGCAACGCGCGTCTGAAAAGTGCATTTGAACAAGCGGCGCAGTGCAGTTCGCAGTCGCACACGTTTCACATTCGATCTAAAATTATTTTCAGGATCATGAATCGTTGGTGGCTCGGCCACGCAGGGGGTTTAGATGCGTCGACAAATGAAATGGGCATTCGCTGCGAGTATCGTGTTGGCTCTCGGTGCAACCGGCGGCGCCTCGGCCGCGGATATGGCAGTCAAAGCTCGACCGGTCGTCGCGCCGATCATCGCCACGCCATGGACCGGGTGTTACATCGGCGGCAATGTCGGCGGCGGCTGGACCCGGATCGATACCACCCGGGTTTCCCAAGACACGATCGGCCCGGCATTCGCAAATTATGGCCGTGAAAACGACAGCGGCTTTATCGGTGGCGGCCAGATCGGCTGTGACTTCCAGACCGGCAACCTGGTGCTCGGCGTGCAGGGCATGTTCGACTATGCCCGCATCAACGGCCAACATGCATTGACGGACTTCCCGGCTTTCACCGAGACGAACAACCTTCGCTCCATCATCACCGGTACCGGACGGGCCGGCTGGCTGTGGACCCCGGCGCTCCTCGGCTATGTGAAGGGCGGCGTCGCATGGTTGAACCAGCGGAATCAGGCCTTCCTGCCTGGCGGCGGCCTGTCAGAATCGTCGAGCTTTACGGTGCCCGGAATGACCGTCGGCGTGGGCTTTGAATACATGTTTGCCCCAAGCTGGTCGATATTCGCGGAATACAACTACATGTGGTTCCTTGACGACACCGCTACGCACTTTACCGCCGCTCCCGGCTTGTTGCCGCCTGGCGAGGTCGTCAACGTGAATCAGCGGGCCCAGACTGCGTTGGTCGGCATTAACTACAAATTCCACTGGGAATCACCGGGGGTCGCGAAATACTGACTTCTCCCCTCCTATCCCCAGGAGAACCTCTGAGCCCCGGCATCGCCCGGGGCTCTTTTTGCGAGGATCTACCTCGTTCGCCCAAGGCTCGCACGCAAACCTATGCCGCCTTTATGAGATCACGGCCGGGCCGCCCTCGAATTCATATCCGGTCGGGAAGATATTTGGCGCATGAGTCAAGTTGCCTCCCGCCGACCAAAACCATCCGAACATTCGCAAATGGAACGAACCTCAGCGACGGAACGGTCGGTCGCGTCGGGAGCGCTTTGGCTCTTCATTCGGAAGGATTACTAACGTGAAGCTCGTCGAACCTCCATCGTGCAGCACCGCATCCACCATCGTCTTCATCGGCAGGAACTGCCGCGGCAACTGGGTCGCCCAGGAACAGAACGGTCTCTATGGCGGCCTGTTCGTCAATCGGGCGCAAGCCGTCAAATATGCCCTGTTCGAGAATGGCCATCACCCCGAGACCATCATCGAATTGCCGCTCATCGAACTCGACATGGCCGGCAAGCTCGCCCTCCCGGCCGCAGGCTCGCGGCACGTCGCGTGACTCCTTCAAGGACGATCTCCCAGGAGGGCCCGATGGCTCAGCCTCATGCCGGCTCGAACCGCGACCAAGTCGTCGACGCCATGATCGGACTCACCCGCTTGTCCAGTCTGCACCGCGCCATCGTTGTCGGCAGCGACGGACTGGAGTTCTACCTTGCCCTGCGGCAGCGCGGTTTCCTCCGCGTCGCGACGCCCGAGACATGCCGCTTGCCGAGGGGACAACACACGATCGGTCTGATTGCAGGACAAGACCCGGTTCAGGCCATCGAATCAGCACTCACCCGGATATCGCCGTTTCTCAGCCTCAGCGCGGCAATTGCCGTGCTGATCGACTCACGAGAACCCGGCGCCAGCCTGAAGATACGCGCCAGGCTGGGGCAGATGGGCTTTCGAATCGAGGCAGGCGCCAGATGTCAGCAAGGTCTTGTGCTCGCCGGATACCGGCAGAGTTTTGGGCAACTGGAAAATGCAGCGTGAATACCAATGACACCCCTTCTACTGCCGTACAGCTGGCTTGCGGGTTACACCCCCGATCTTCCAACCCCGTTTGACGACAACGGCGAACTCGATCTGGCGGCATTCGCGACGCTTTGCGATCGTCAAATCGACGCCGATGTCTCGGCGATTGTCGTCGGCGAAACAACCGGCGAAGCGTCAACGCTGACGCCGGTTGAGCAAGACAAGCTGGTCCGGACTGCCGTTGAGGTGTCGCATCGGCGAGTCCGCGTCATCGCCGGCGCCGGATCGAACTCCACCAGCCAGGCCATTGAGCTGACCCGGCGCGCCGAGCGGGCCGGCGCCGACGCGGTGTTGTCGGTCGTGCCCTATTACAACAAGCCAATGCAGGCCGGCATCTGCGCCCATTTTCAGGCGATTGCCGGCGCCACTGCCCTGCCTATTATCCTCCACGATATCCCCTCCCGAACCATCCGCGAGATGTCCGACGACACCCTGGTGCGGCTCGCGGAGGCGAGGCCGTTCATTGGCTTGCGAGACGCGACCGGCGATATCACGCGCGCCATGCGCCTGCAGCCGCGCCTGCCGCCAGGATTTCGGTTGCTGTCCGGAGACGACGCGACCGCGTTGGCCTTCATCGTCAATGGTGGCGACGGCAGCATCTCGACGATATCGAATGTCGCGCCGGCACTATGCAGCGCTATTTTTTCGAACTGCGGGCAAGGGCAGCTACAGTCCGCGCGATATTTGCAAAGCAGGCTTGCCCCGCTAACAGCCGCACTCGCTCGGGAGAACCCGGCCGCCGTAAAGTATGCCCTGTGCCTGCTCGGTTTCATGTCGCCGCATACCCGCCTGCCGATCGTCGAGTTGGCCGATTCAGCGAAAGCCGAGGTTGCGAGAGCGATCGCGGAGATCGGCGACGAGGATCTGGCCTGTCGGTGCGAAATTCAGCGGAGTCGAACCGGCCTAAAGTAGAGAGCTTTTTCGATTTTGTTTCGGCAGAATATTGGCCCATGTTCCTTGCTGGCCGGCAAGCTGCCTGATCCAGTCCGCGTCGCATCCACGATAGTTCGCAGGCGCCCTAATTTGCCCGGATCCTCCGTTGACAAGGAGCAAACCTCATACCGCGTTAGGTTTTATGACGCTGACCCCCAGGGATCTCCCACTTCGCTGCCGGTGCGGCCGCGCGCGCGGCATCGCGAACGAAATTGCACCGTCCACCGGCTTTCGCATCGTCTGCTACTGCGGGGATTGCCAGGCGTTCGCGCGCTTCCTTGGCCGTCCCGACGTGCTCGACACAGCAGGCGGAACAGACATCTTTCAAATGCCGACCGGCCGCGTGAAACTGACGGCGGGCACTGACGCCGTACGCTGCCTGAGGTTCTCCAATAAGGTCTTCCGCTGGTACACGGATTGTTGCCAGACCCCGATCGGCAACACGGCCGGACCGCGATTCCCTGTCGTCGGCATCATTCATTCTTTCATGGATCACGATGCAGATGGTCGTTCCCGAGACGAGACGCTCGGTGCGCCGCGTTGCCGAATCTTCGAGCGTTCCGCCGTCGGACCACTCCCGCCGAACGCGCCTGCGCCGCTCTCGCTCAGCCTGCTCCCCGTCCGCGTCTCAACGCTTCTCCGCTGGTGGTGGCGCGGGCTCGGTCGGCCGAACCCGTTCTTCGACGAACATACGGGCGCCCCACTCTCCGTACCGCGCGTCCTCACGCCGGGAGAGCGCGCCACCCTCAGCCAATGAACCAGTACACATCCTGGTTTCACACGCCGCGGGTGGACCCCCGATGCAGCGAATGCTTTTCGCGCCATTTCGGACCGGGGCCACGCATGTAGTGCTCTTCCGGTCGGTACTTTTTGTCTTGGCCGTCCCAGGATGGGCCGAGAAAGGTCACCACGACGCCGATCGCGTGGCGGAGATGCGAAGCGAGGACCGATGTCTGAAGCGGGATCTGTCGCATGCGAACCTCTGGGCGAACACTGGTGTTGAGAACTGGGGCCGGCCGAGGCAGTTATTTGGTCCTGCGAACGCTGCCCTGACCGGATTTGTCCGACACCCAGTCGTTGTTCCGGCGATCGTAGTGAACACCGCGAAACTCGAGTTCGCGCTCGATCCGGCGCATTTTCGATTTGGCAATCGCCTCGATCATATTCCTGAAGAAGCCCTTGACGCCTCTGAACGCGCCGCGGGCACGCGCACGGTCGCGTTTTAGCTGCGTCCAGGCGAACCGGTAGTCGACCTGCGGCTCCGTTCGGGTGATGAGAAACAACCGATAGGCATCGTCGTAGGCGAGGTCAGATTCTTTGCCATCGCGGGTCAGTATGTGGGCCATCTTCGATCTCCCGGCAGTTCGTGCCGAACTGTTGGTTCGAAGATGAGCGGGACAGCATAGGAAATCGAGATGCCCTCCGGCCCTCGCTCATAAGCGCGGCATAAATGCCCGCCGGGAAGACGGCTGCGCAAATACCTCTCCCCGGATTCCTATATTTTTCCTATGCGATCCGAGGCCATTCCGGCTCGCATTCCTATGACGTCGCAGGCACATCATGCGTGGGGACTCAATTCATGGGATCGGGGCAGATGGGCGCCATGCCCGTTATGCCGATCACCGGCGCGGACCCAACGCAGGGGCAATGCCAAACAGTTTGACCAACGCGATCGAGCCGCAGAGCGAACAGCCCGGTATCTCGCCAAGGGATACGCCCGCGATCGCCGCCACGCCATTTCAGGCGCTCGATTCCGGGATCGTGAACAAGGCGATCCCGACATTCTTCATCGGCCGCAACAGGGATGGCTTCTGGGTTGCCCGTGACGCCAAGGGAAGGATCGGCGGACTTTTCCTGTTTGAGAACTCCGCCCGTTCGTTCGCAAGAGCACATAGCCGGCCGACAGGTTGCGCGACGGTCTACCAATCCGAGCGGATCGAGCTCGACCTCGAAAACAGCGGCAATCCGATTGTCGGGCGTCTGGCGCTCTTGAAACATCTGTTGGTCGACCTTCAGCAACTTCTGATGTCTCGTTCGACAAGACGATGAAACGATGGAGGCTGGACTTGGCGCAGATAGCTCGACCAACACGTTAGCTCCGGCGAAAGCTGAAACTGACCCGACCGAGGGAGAGAAATGAGGATCGCTCTGGCACTGGTTGTTTTTACACTATCCGTACCCGCCATCGCGGAAGAGACGTCTTCCGACACCAAGCCGACCCGAATGCCCATCGTTTGCAGGAAATCGGCCGAACACGTCGCGGGTCTGAACAAGATCTGTCACTATAGCTGCGCGAAATCGGACGGTACCATGACGGTCCCGCCTTATGAGGCTTGTCCGCAATGGACGCCGCGCTGGCGATTGAGTCGGACCGCCCATTCCGAATCGGCCGGAACATCGCGACAATAATCCAAGGACCGCCTGACGTTGGTGTTCCACTGATTGCAAGACCAAATAGTTCGAGACGACCTGACCTCATTTTGAACCCGAGGCGGCTGGTAACCGATGATTTCTCCCTACGACCTCGCCATGGCATCCCTGCTCGGATTGGGGACGACCTCCTCTGCCCTGCTCGGGGCCGCTATCGGTCTCTACGCTCCATTCTCGAAACGTCCGCTTGCCTGCCTGCTGGCATTTGCGGCGGGCTCGCTGATCTCCGCGCTGGCGATCGAACTTGCCTACGAAGGTGCGCTGGCCCTTCACCATCAGGGCTACAACGCCTGCGCCGCCTGGGTATTCGTCAGCGCGGGATTTGCTGCCGGCGCCATCATCTACTATTCGGCATCGCTGTTTCTTGAACAGAAGGGAGCGGCCGTACGCTACGTCACCCAATTTCGTGAATATGCCCTGGCGCGCAAGAAGGCCGACGCGAGCGAGCGGATCAAACTGCTGGCGACCTGCGATCTGATGCGGCACTTGCCGGCCCAGCAAATCGAGCAAATCCTGCCGTGTATCGCCGATTGTCACCTGAAAGCCGGTGAAATTCTGTTCAACGCCGGAGACCCCGGTGATGCCCTTTACATCGTCGCGCGAGGGAAGGTGGATGTTCTGAGATCGCAGGGTGCTGGAACCAGCAGCGATGCGATCGCACAAGTCGGCGTGGGCCATGCGTTTGGAGAAATGTCTCTATTGAGCGGAGGCCCGCGCACCGCAACCATCCGCGCCGCCGAGGACACCGAGTTGATGAAAATCGGCAAGGACGATTTCGACCAGCTCGTTGCAGCCGATCCTCAATTGGCCGAGGTCGCAAAGCACATCAGCCACCAGCGGGCGATCAGCAATCTCAGCGCAGGTGGAACCGATGCCGTGCTATGGGCAAAAGTCGCCAGCCGAAGCCTCGATCATCTCAATCGGCATGAGACCGGAAAGATGCTGACCGAGGCCGGTCACGGCGCCGGGATGGCGATTGTGTTCGGAAATATTCTGGACACCATACCCGGCTGCCTCGTGATCGGGGCGAAATTTACCGCCTTCGGCAATCTGTCCCTGACGCTCATGCTGGGGATGTTTCTCGGCGGCATCCCGCCGGAATAGTCGCGGCAGCGGCCGGCAAGGCGTTCATCGGCAGCAGCGACGCGCTGACGGCCATATTTGCCCAGGCGCTGGCGGGCGGCGCCGCGCTGGCGCTGGTCGCCCACGGTATGATTCCGGTCGCCCTCGAAGAAGGCGGTTCGTTGGTGGTGCTGCCGACGGTCGCCGGTTTTCTGTTTGCACTGTATCTGGCTTTGGCCGAGTCGTTCGTTTGACCATTGGAGCCCGGAAGGATGCGTCGTTCATTGGGATGAGAACGAGACATGCATTTGACGAGGACTTTTTCAGTGCTAGCCTTTTTCGAAAACATTTGATCCGGAGCAAGGTTCCACCGCGAGCATTGAGGGACGGAAACCATGAACGTAGCTTCGCAAGCCGTCTTGACGACCGAGCCTATCACTTCGGAAGGCGTCGTTGCGGCCGGTGTCTATGTCGATGGCCGGCGTGTCGCCAACATCGCCATCGAGGAAGCCGCAAGCTGGCGCAGCCAACCCGGCCATGTGGTCTGGATCGGGCTGCACGAGCCGGACATGGCGCTGCTCAGCAGCGTGCAGCAGCAATTCCAGTTGCACGATCTCGCCATCGAAGATGCGGACCACGCCCACCAGCGGCCGAAGATCGAGCAATACGGCGACGCGCTGTTCATCGTGGCGCGCACCGCGCAGCTCGACGGCGACAGCATCGCATTCGGCGAAACCCATCTGTTCGTTGGCGAGGGATATCTTGTCTCGGTCCGTCACGGTGCCTCGACGTCCTATACGCCGGTCCGGGAACGCTGCGAAAGCTGCCCGCGGGCGCTGGCCCGCGGTGAGGACTATATCCTCTACGCCATCCTCGATTTCATCGTCGATAACTACTCGCCTGTACTGGAAATCATCCAGGATGAAGTCGAAGCGATGGAGGCGCAGGTGCTGGCGAGCGCGATGACCCGGGCGCAGATCGAGCGGCTTTATCTATTGCGACGCGATCTGTTGCGTCTGCGAAACGCTGTCGGACCACTGGTGGAGGTCTGCCGCAGGCTTGAACACGACAATCTGCCGATGGTTCGGCCCACCATGCAGCCGCTGTTCCGCGATGTCACCGACCATGTACGCACGGTTCAGGAGCAGATCGACTCGCTTCGCGAGGTGCTCGCCTTTGCTTTCGAGGCGAGTCTTCTGGTCGGACAGGTTCAGGAGACCGCGGTCTCCAAGAAGCTCGCCTCATGGCTTGCTATCATCGCTGTCCCAACGGCAATCGCCGGCATCTACGGCATGAATTTCAAAAACATGCCGGAACTGCAATGGGAGTACGGTTACTTCGCTGTGATGGGCGTGATCCTGACCGCATGCGTAGGGCTGTTCTGGCGATTCCGCCGCGTGGGGTGGTTGTAAGCGGCTCATTATCCCAAGACGCGCAAGGGCGCCGTCCGTTCCATAACCGTCATTCAGCGAATTGAGTCTTCGGAAAACATTCTAAAACCGTCGCTCCAATCTATCATTGGACGAACAATCCCGGCGCACAGGCGCCTGCCCTCCGAGTTGACGTTGAGATGCTTCGACCGTGCAGGCGAGGCAGCGATATCTCTTTCTTGCGGGGCACGGTGCCCAACAATCCAACCAACCACTACGTCGATCCCCGGGAATATATCATTTCTGTATTAACGAGGCACCCCATCAGGCTCGAATTCATATCCCCCGTGCGGCATCTCCCCCTGCGGGCGCGGGGGTTATGACAGAACAGGAAATAGAGCCATGACGACGAAAAATCTCGCTTTAGCCGCATCGATCATGATGCTGGCTACGACCTCAGGACAGGCGCTTGCGGGCACGGCCGCACCGAAAGCACAATATTGGCGCGCAGCGACCGGCCGCTCAGACCATCACGCGCTACGCGCTTTCAACGCTATCGATTTGCCGATGGCGCCACAGACGCTGGAGCCCAATGCGCACCCTTAACATGGCGGACCGAAATACAACGATTGATCGCACGACCTTGAACGGTTCGGGACGATTACCTTGGTTGGACTGCCCTCGTCGGCAGCAACGAATCGGCTCCAGCTTGGGCGTGGAAGCTGGGGCCGAAGCTTAAAAGTGCCGGCGGGGGGACCGGCACGATTCTGATGTAGGTTCGCAGTCCGCCGATCTCATTAAAATTCCGCGTGAAGGGTAGCCTGTTTCAGTTGGCGACCTCTGTTTTTATCGACCACTGTCAACCTGGATTTTGGGTGCTTCACGGGCCCTAGCGTTCAGTCATGCGATGACTATATCGCAGCCTTTTCGTCCATCTCGATTTTTTATGGCGTCTTTCGTATCTTGCAAACGCCGTCATCCGTGTCTGCTTTTCAAAAGCGAGCGGACTTCGCGACAGCGATCACTCAACGTTCGACAAACAGGCTCGGCTTGCGCGAGATGCCTGGCCGACACCACCGTCTAATTCCGCGCAGCTCCGGTAACTAGATCAGAATGGTGACGTCATGACTCCCTCTCGTGCCACTCCCGTAGGCGACCGCATCGTTGAACCGATGATTGCGCTTGCAGGTTGCTCCAAGCAGCACCGAATCGTCGTAGCGGGGTCCAAGGCCGTCGAGCTGATGTTGGAGCTGCATCGCCGCGGCTATGCTCGCACGGCAGCCACGGCAAACTGCGGCCATCCGGCCGGGCAATACGACGTAGCGCTGGTGGATTGGCGGCGGCGCACGTTCAAATCCCTCGAGATCGCGCTTGACTGGCTGGTGGACTTCCTGAGCCCCTCCGCTGTGCTGGTGGTCTGGGTTGACCCCCAAAAGGCCACGGCCAACGACGCCCTTCGGCTCTCGCTGGAACGACGCGGCTTCGTCATTGAGGGGGGAACCGTCCACGACTGCGGCTGCGCCGTTTCGGCACGGCGACGCGAACTGAAACCGGTCCGCAAAGCCGCGTAGCCTAACGTCATCCTTCTGCCGGCGCACAAGTGGCCTGACCGCCCGTGCCATCGCGAAAACGTGGTAGGCATGAGCCAGACTCAGCAAGGAATCGGCAAAAGCCGCGTCATGGAAACTAAACCGCCCGTTCCGCGCGCGATTCTCGTCGGCGTCCAGCTTCCGGGCGTGGACGACGTCGCCCATTCCGCGAGCATCGAAGAGTTGGGCCGCCTGGTGATGACGCTCGGTTACGAGGTCGTCGGAACATTGTCGCAGAAGCGAGACGAGATCGATGGCGGGACGGTGCTCGGCAAGGGGCGGCTTGAGGAACTCGCGGCGATTACCGGCGGGACGGGCGTCGTCGGCTCGATGGCATTACCCCGGAAGTCAAAGGCGCGCGAGCGCTTTGAAGACGTCGACGAGAAAAAGTCGAACGCCGTGCAGATCGAGCCTGATCCGAAGGCGCCGCCTAAGCCGGAGTTCGTGATCGTCGATCATGACATCTCGCCGAGCCAGGCGCGCAACCTCGAGCGTGCGACCGGCGCGCAAGTACTCGATCGAACCGGAGTGATCGTGGAGATCTTCCATCGTCATGCACATAGCCGCGAGGCGAAGTTGCAGGTTGAGATGGCGCGGTTGAAGTACATCGCGCCACGCCTGCGGGAATCGTCGGCGGGCGGCGAGCGGCAGCAGGGCTACGGCGCGGGCGAGTCCGATCTCGAACTGGATCGACGCAAGATCCGCGATCGCCTCGCGGAGCTGAAGGAGCAGTTGGAGGATATCCAGCGGGACAACGACGAGCGCCGTTCCGCTCGTCGCGATCAGCTCCGGGTCGCACTGGTCGGGTACACGAACGCAGGCAAGTCATCGCTCATGCGAGCGCTGACGGGTAGCGAGGTACTGGTCGCGGACAAGCTGTTCGCGACGCTTGACACGACGGTGCGCGCTCTGCAGCCCGCGGCAAAGCCGCGCGTGCTCATTTCCGACACGGTCGGGTTCATTAAGAAACTGCCGCACGATCTCGTTGCATCATTCCGATCCACGCTCGCCGAAGCGCTCGAAGCGTCGCTCCTCCTGTTCGTCGTTGATGCGTCCGATCCCACGCACGAATCGCAGCTGGAGGTGAGCCGGAACGTGCTGCGCGAGATCGGCGCGGACGTCGTCCCGTCGTGCCTGCTCCTCAACAAGATCGATCACGTGAGCGAGGCGGATCGTGCCGCCCTCCGCGCAGAGCACCCCGACGCAATCCTCCTCTCCGCGAAGTCATCCGGGGACGTGGCCGCGCTTCGCGAGACGATTGTCGCGTTTTTTGAGGCTGCAATGGTGGAGGACCAATTGGTGTTGCCGTATGCGAAGCAGGGGCTGCTCAGCGATGTGTACGAGAACGCGCGCGTGCTCTCCGAGGAGTACGACGTCACGGGCCGGATCATGCAGGTGCGCGGTTTGCCCGGCGCGATCGCCCGCCTGCGAAGAGCCCTCGCCGCGTCGTGAGTTCGAGGCCGATCGGTTGGCTACAAATGTGGGTTTTAGGCAAAAGTCGCCGGTGCTAAGTTGACGCAACGACGCAGGCGGTAGGCGCAGCGGCCCGCCGGCTGCGCGCCACGAGCAGGAGATGGGTGGCGCGATCCATGAATTCCTGGCGTGAGGCATGCGCCTCCTCAAGCCGCTCCAGTTCAACGGCAAGCTGGCCATCGCCTGGCGGAGAGACGGGATTCCACCGGGAATCCGGCATGAATCGACTGTGAAAGAGGTCGATGCCGCGCAAATCCTCGATGTCGAAACAGCCCGCGAAATAGTTTCGCAATTCGGCCGCTGTAAACTGGTGAAAGCTAAATGCAATATGTCGGCCATCGCTGAGGTCGATCTCGCATCGGTTCCGGACGTGATCTTGTTTCAATCGGCAGACTTTCTCGATCGAGTCCACAAAGGCCGTCGGAGTGCTACCAATCGGACGGACCGTCGTTATGCAATATCCCGACGTGACGCGTGCCATCTCCTTGGAGATTTCCGGCAAGCATGCAACGGGCAGATGGCTGAGCGCGCTGTACAGGCAAAGAGTCAGATCGACGGAGGCGTCGAGTTCCGGCAACCGGTCCGCAAGGTCTGCGACGTCGAACGTGAGATTCACTCCAGGAAGGCTGGAAGGATTTCCGGCGGCCAACCGCGCCCATTGTATTTGCGCTTCTGCGATGTCGAATCCACGCGCGGTAATGCTGCTGAATCCGAGCGCATGTGCGCGTATGACCAGTCGGCGCAGCCATGTACCGGGTCCGCAACCCGCATCGAGGAGCCTGATCGAGCTTGCACCGGAAGCCCGCAGGTCGGTTAGTTTCTTCTCCAATACGGCCCAGACGCAGCGATCCGCGTAAGCGTGCATTCCGTCAAAGGCAAATGGCTGCGACGGATCGCCATCGGCATAAGAGACATAATCGTCACCAGCCCGGTTGTAGATATCAGCAACGTCATCCGTTGTCTCGTTATCAACTGCGAGGATAGAATGCCCAACTGTATGTGAGATGGGCAAATTTGACGCCCATTTCCGCGCGGGAATTGAATCGTGGTCAAACATGTGAGGCCTGCCAGACACGAGGTATCTTAAGTTTCCATTTTTGCGGCTGATAAGGCTTAAGAGCCGGCCGACGCGCAGAAGATGGGCCCGGGGCTATATGAAGTCGAGACTGATTGCTGTTGCCGTTCATAAGCGCGCCATATGCAGCAATGACCGCTTTGCGCGCCACAACCAGACGTTCCCTTAGAGTCGATTTTTGACCGTTTCGGAAATCGCGGTGGACATGCCTTTTCGCCTTTATTGGCTTATCTGGGAGGCCCTTAGTAGTTTCTCATAGCGTTGGTGTCCGCTACTCTTGCACAGGCCGGGTCGCCGTCGTCCTCACGCCGCCCGTCGGCCCGATAGCTTCAGCCGTCTTGGTTGATTTCGCCGGCTGGGGATTTGTCTCGGTCGCAACCGCACTGCTTACGAAGCCATCCTGCACCGGTTTCTGCGTCAGCTCGACCACCGCTGCGTTCGGGCTGCCCGGCTCAGCAACCATATCGGTGGTGACAAGATTGGTCAGTCGCAATTCCTCCTGAGACAGTTCATGCAGATCTTCCCACGGCGGCACGTTCAGCGACAGCGATAACAGATCACCCGCGCCGCCCATGTCGAAGGTGTATTTGGCGAGACGCCCGATATCACGTTCCACAATCATCAGATCATCCGCGCTGTAGGTCGCGGCCTTGGCGTCGTCGGCGCGGTCGCCCATCCAGATCTGATGAACGCGGACATGCGCCGCCGGCGGCACGTAGCGGGTCTTGCCGGACAACAGCAGGAACACGCACATCGACTCGCAATAGGCTTCCGGGTTGACGTGCGTGCGTTCGCCCTGTGCGGTCTGAGTCCGCACCGTGGTGCCGACGGTGGTCAGTGCCCCGAGATTGCGCCAGCGCCGTCCGAGCGCGATCGAGTCGTTGACCGAACCGCCGCTGGAGTCCAGCACGATGGTCGCGCCACCGAGCTGTCGGCCGCGTGCGAATTCATCGAAGTCCCTTGGACTATCGGCGGTCACGATGCCGATCGCGCTGATCCAGCCCCGGCAATTCGGCTGGCAAGCGACCCAGCTAAACTTCATCGGCAATTTGCGTTCTTCGAGGCCGATGCGAGCATGCGCCGAACCGCACAGCAGAGGCATCAGGCCGGGCAACGCAATGTAAAGGGCGGCGGCGCCGAACAGCATCCAACCTCGCGTTGCCGCCCAATGAGCGCGAACAGAGGCTAGGTCGGTGATGCGGGCTGAGAGCGAGACTGCAAACAGGAACATCCGCATTATGAGCATGATTCCGCAACCTTCACCGGCTATCGGGCGCGGTTACCCGAGTCGCGAGGGCGCACATACACTGGCGACAGTTCGCGCTGTCCGCCCGGCCGTACGGCTTCGGACTCGAACCTTAACCTGGGCTGATGCTTGGCGCGCCATTTCGGGCCCGGGCCACGCATGTAGTGCAGCTCGGGCCGGTAGCTGTCGCGCACGTCCATGATCAGGTTGTGAACGACGCTGGCGAAGTCGGAGGCTGACTCAGCCGTCTTGCGAGCAACCCCTGACAATGCGGTTGCATCTATGATTCTCATCGGTGAACTCCTCCTGTTGTCTCGCCGCTCGCCACATCGGCGGTTACGCCCCAAGCCTAATCACAGAGAGATGGACCGGACCATTGCACGGAGGTTTGATCTGCACGTTACATTTGGTTGAGAAGGACATACCTAGGTTTAGGTGGGCCTGCATTCAGTACATCACCACCGAGGTGACAGAATGCGTAGGCACCCGGTTCCTAGATCGCAGCCTGTGCCAAAACGGGCATTTGACTGCCTATCGTTAGGAGCGCTCGCGTTCCAAGATTTCTCTGCATAGGCATTCGTGATCCTCCTCTAACTATTTCCAGAATAGCGATCTCTTCCAAACAGTCTTGATCATTCATGCGATGTCTTTGTTGAAAGTGCGCCGTTTCGCTCCGCACTTTCTGATGTCAAAGCCAAAGTTTCGGAATCCCTGCACGGTGAGGTCACCAAACAAACGACATAACGCCGGGCTGCGTAGTCGTGCAGAAGGGCGGTCATTCGCCATCGGAGCACTATCGTTATACGGGGACGCGCTGCAATCGCGTTTGAGCGCTCCAATTGAGACTGGTTCGCTGTGGCCTCAATGAGTCATCCATTTCCTGGCTGGGGTCGAACGAGATTAATTCTTGTGAATGAGACGCTCGCCGCTCTCAAGACCACTGATAGCCTTCCCAGACAGCGGCAAGCCCTTCGTCAAAGCTCGTGAAAGGATGACCGGACCTCGCGTTGATGAGCCCTTGGAAGCGCGAGAACGCCTCAAGGAAGGCGCGCGGATGTCGGCACGCCGCACAACATCAGAAGGTTCGCCAGGCTGCGAACCGTGTACGCGCCGCGGCTGAAGCCGAACAGAAAGATGCGGTCGCCCTCCTCGTAGTGATTGACGACGAATTCGTAGCAGTCGGCGATGTTGCGCTTGATCCCGTCGCCGGCGACCGACCCCAGCATCTTCTGCACGAAGCGAACCGGAGCGGTGAGGGCCGTCGCACCGACGTCGGTGCCGAGGCCGGCGTCGTAGAACACGACCTGCTGCGATGGACTGATGCCGGTGTCCGCGTGGTCGCGCGAGATGCGGTACATTTTGTAGATGTTGCTGATGCGTTGCTCCGGGCGGGCGCCGCCGTCCTGGCCGGTGCCGTCCGAGAACACCACGATGTTCTTGCTCATATCCACTCCCAGCCGTCAGGACTTCGAATCATGCGAGAAACCGTCGGATTTTTCCGGCGCGACATGGGTGGTCAGCCGTCTAAGGTTTTCCAGCAGACGATGTCGAGCTTCTTCGTCGGAGACACTCCAGATCTTAGCGAGCGCCTTCTCTGCCGCCTCCACGTCCCAAGGGAAAAGGGGACGTCCGTTGATCTGAGCGAAGGGTCCGTCCGATTCCGTGAGTATCCGATCGGGTGGCATGATGGCGGTCATCGCTCGCCCCTTTTCGCCAGCCAGCATCGCCGGCCCCACGCTGAACCAGCATCCTTGATCAACGGCTCGCTGGAGTTCTCGCCGTGTTCCGGAGAACCAGTGCAGGATGGCCGCCCCGGCTTCGCTTCTTGCGGCCAGGCTATCGAGGACCTGCGTTGCAGCCCGTCGACTGTGGATCGTCATGACCCGGCCGCCGGCGGCGCTGCACATGCGTAGGATCTCGTCGAACACCCGTCGCTGGACGTCCCATGTCCCCTTCAGTTCGGGGCCGCCATCCAGCCCGATCTCACCCACGTACCTTGTGCAGGGAAGCAATTCCTCGAAGAGCGGCAGCTCGCTCTGGCGCTCCTGCGCGATCTGAGGATGCAGGCCCAACGCTGTCCGAATGCGCGCGGCGTCCTTGGCGAGCGCGGCGGTACCGGACCAGGCGGAAGGCGTGGTGGTCACGGACAGGACGAACAGGTTGCGGTCGACACATTCCTTCGTCGTCGCGACCGGATCGGGGTAGAGGTCGATATGGGCGTGAAGGTCGATCACTTGACACCGTACTTGGCGTGCAATGCGCCGAGCTCGCCTAGGCCGCGGCGCAGCATGTCATCGAGCGCGTCGCGCTCCTGGATATGTGGCCATGTAAGCGCGCTGCCGAGCCATTCGTCGAAGCCGTCGCCCTTCGCGGCGGCCAGTGCCATGCCGACCGAACGCACGTCGTCGAAGCCGGCATGATCGGAGTCGTCGCGACCGAGCGCCTCGAAAACGTATTCGGTGGTGTCCTGGACTCCCCAGGCAAGGAACGCCGACGCGCCGTGCGGTATTCCTCGATCTCGAGACGACGGGTCTCGATCCCGTGACGGACGAGATCATCGAGATCGCCATGGTGCCGTTCGACTACTCCGCCGACGGCCGGATCTTCGCCGTGCACGACGCCTTCTGCCGCTTCCGCGATCCGGGCCGGCCGATTCCGGCGGAGGTGACGGCGATTACCGGCATCACCGACGCGATGGTAGGGGGTACGGCGATCGAACCTTCAGAGATCGAAGCTTTCGTGGAAAGCACGGTCCTGATAGTCGCGCATCACGCAGATTTCGACCGCCGCTTCGCCGAGCGGTTCTCGGGAGCGTTCGCGCGCCTGCCATGGCGTGCTCCTGGGCCGAGGTCCCCTGGGCGCACGAGGGCTTCACGGGCGGAACGCGGCTTTCCGACCTGGCCGCGGCCGGCGGATTCTTCCACGACGGCCACCGCGCCGAGCACGACTGTCGCGCCGCGCTTGAGGTCTTGTCGCGTCCGCTTCCGCGCAGCGGCCGTCTCGCTTTCGACGCGCTGCTCACGTCTGCTCGCTCCCCGCGCTGGCGCATCCACGCCGTCGGAGCTCCGTTCGAGTTGCGCGAGTCCTTGAAACGTCGCGGCTACCGCTGGGACCCCGGCGAGAACGGCCGGACCCGTGCTTGGTTTGCCGACGTCGCGGAGGCTGCGCTCGAAGCCGAGCGCGACTTCCTGATGCGGGAAATCTACCGGCGGGACGACGTCGAAATCGACGCGCGCCGCATCGACGCCTTCGACCGCTATTCGGACCGCTGCTAGATCGGGCGGACTACCCACGCCAATCGATTCGATCGAGTTGGTATCGATCTGTCGGCTATTTGCTTCGTGAAGAAAGGCAGCCACTCAATTTGCCTTTCGTAACGCGTTCGACGGTAAGGGACCGTGGCAGCCGACTCGCGTTTGCGGACCCCCCATCACTTACCGCTCGGGGAGAGATATGCTCAATATTCGTCGACGCTTCAACGAAGGGCACGACCCAGTCGCTCTCTGGCGGACCCTGGCCGAAACCGACTTCGACCAGACTATCAAAACCGAGGTCTTTGCGGCCCTAAAGAAACGGTGCCCGCTGAACTGCAACCGGTGGCGTGCGGCGCTGCGCGGGGATGCGCCGACCAAGATCGACCTTGCACTTGAAGTCTTGTCGGACGACGCCCGTCATGACCATCTCGACTTGTGCATGACTGCGGTCTTAGTCTGCGCTCTCGATGGTAATCCGGCCGCAAGGTTGGTTCTTTCACATGCCTTGAGAACGCAATTCTCGGACATTAGATCGACGCGCCTCGCCACTTCGTGGCTCATGGCAAACATCACTTGGGCTGCACGTAACGCGCGGCGCCGCAACCGGCCACATCGTCCCGAGGAGAGAGCCGCAAAAGCGAAGATCCAGATTCAGTAACTTGGCAAAGCCGCTGGACCAACCGCAAGTCCTTTGAAACGTGCGTCGATTGCTTCAGGCAGATGTCAGGCGCCCGAGCCGCATCAAAACGCGAGCCATTATTCTTTCGTGCGCGGATTCGGTCAACATCAACCAGCCGTTTCGATCGATGGCGACGAAGACTTCGCCGCGCCGCCAGCGACGATCCTGCAGATCGACTAGCAACCGATCTCCGATCGCCAATTTTCCGGCGCGGGGATCATTCGCGACCAACACTCGCAATTGGGCCCGATCGGCTCGCCACAATGCCTTCAACAGTTCGGCATCGAACGCCCAGATCGGCCCACTAGGCGGCGGCGTCTCGGGATCGAGCGAATCCTTGGACCACGAGCTTTCCCGCACGACGATCGCCTCCCGCCCGTCGAGCGAGAGCATCGTGAGTGAAGAAGCCGATGGAGACGAAGGAACGGGGCGCGGTGTGTAGTTCATTCCCTGTGCGACGCCAGCCACGGGAGGCGCAAACTTTCTATCCACCGCAATGCCGAGACCAGACGGCTGCGTTCCGTTAAGCAACCAAATCGCCGAAACGTCGTATGCCGCGGCATAGATCTCGGCCTGCTTAGCATCGATTTGGTTCGCTCCGCTTTCGTGACTATAATATGTGCTGCGATACCATCCAAAACGGGTGATCGCCTCCTGTCCCGACCTGTAGCCTCTGAAAGTTCTCGCGGTGAACAGCCTTTTCGCTTGGGCCTTACGATCGTCCGGGGCAATCGCGCGATAACCGACCGATTGGAACGCCTCCCGGTAGCGCTCGGCAGTGTCCGGATCGGCGGTTCGCGACCCGGTTTCGTGGCTGATGTAGGTGCCCACCTTCCAACCGAAGAAGAGCGCCGCCGCCTTGGCGGATGAGAATCCCGCCCGGATCCGTTCCGTCTTCAACCACTGCTTCTGATCAAATCGATGCATTCATTAACCATATCTGTTTCGAGCGTTAACGCAAATTAAGTCCATGCAAATATTTGCATGTACGCTAGTCGCGTTTCGGCTACGATGCCACCATTGCAATAGGTGCGAGGATCTTGATGACTGACCGGAACCATTCGGCCGAGGCAGCCAGACTGACGGAATACCTCGATCGCCGCGTGCGGGAAGACGGTGGAGTGCCGGCTTCGCGCGCTCGCCCAGAGAAGCCGTACATAGCGTTGATCGCCCGAGAAACTTCCGTTCCGAAAGGGTCCATCTCCAACCATGACGGCCGCCATCGGAAAATCTTGCAGACTTTCGTCAGCAAATACCCATTGGTGCCCTACGCTCACGCCAACGGCCGCGCATTCGAGGAGTCGGATCGTCTTCACGCTCGCTTGATCGAATGGCTGCACGCACGCGTCGCAGGCGGTCACGGGATTCCGGGGCTCGCCGGAAGGCCGAACTTCAAAATGATCGCACGCCTCGTTCCGATGGGCCGCACCAGCCTGACGACGGAGGGTCATCGCAATCGCTTGGCGGTGCAGGAAGCGTTCGAAGCCGCTGGCGCCGGTCCGGAGCGTTTGCGAGGGCCGATTCCCTAATGTCGATCAGTTCGCACAGCGGGGTCGCGACGATCTTCGCTTCGGTCAGGACGTCGCGCAGATTTTCCGCCTCGGGCCGCAGTTGGGCCTGATCGACGGCCTCCGACCGCGCCCTCCGCGAGAGATCCTCGCGCGCCTTCGATATCCGGTCCTCGCGGGCCGCCGCGGCGTTGTGGGCGCGTGTGAGCTCCCGCACCGCGTTGGCTCCGACCTCGTCGACGACGCGCTGCAGCGCGTCGGCGTCGGAAGCCATGGATTCGATCTCGACATCGTCCTGCGCCCGGCGGAAGTCGGCGCCGGCGTCCGCGACACGGCGGACGTTGCGGCTCTCGGCGTCCTTCATGTAGCCCACGGCGGTGCGGATCGCGTCGATGGCCTCCGCGCGGCGCTTGAGCTCCTTGCGGACCTCGCGCAATTTCGACTCGCTGCCGGCCAGATCGCGGTCGGCGTCGCGGATGCGGTTCTCGAGCGCAGCGGCGCCGGGGGAGTTGCGCGCCTCCTCGACGCGCCGGCCGGCCTCGTCCTTGCGGTCGCTCGCCGCGGTCTCGGCCTCTTCGGATCCCTCGGCCTGCGCCCGCAGCCCGGCCAGCTTCTCCTCGAGGGCGGCGATCTCGGACTGACGCTGGCCGACGGCGGCCTCGGTCGCCGCCGCCACGCGACCGCGGGCCTCGCGATCGTCCTCGGCGGCTTTCGAATAGTGATCGACGACGATTCCGAGCGACGCGATCTGCTTGTTGATGCTTTCGATGGTGCGCACGATCTCGCGGTAGAACGCCAGACGCTCGCGCATCCGGCCGATGTCGATGAATTCGGTTTCGAGGACATGGGCACGCATGAAGGCCGTGATGTCGCCGACCGGCTGGAAGACCAGCGCGCGCTTCACCGCCTTGTAGTAGGAGTGGGCGTCGGCGTGCCATGAACCGTAGGTGAGCAGGTTGAGGAGGTAGGTGGAGTAGTCGGAGGCGCTGTCGCATTCCTCCACCTTCCTGCCGGTCGCGCGCAGACCGTCCACTGCCTGGTCGAAACCCTTCGCCATCTCGCCCTCGTCGGTCGGGAACACGAGATCGGCGGTCGTCACGCCTCCTCCGGTCACGATCATGAAGCGCGTGTTGGGCCTTTCGCGGTGCTCGTGCGACACGACGTGCACGACGCCGGCGACCTCGACGCCCTCGCGGGTGCGGAACGACAGTCCGATCCAGGTGATGCAGTTCTTACGCACCACCTTGGCCTTCTCGTTCTCGTCGTGACGGACGACGCCGAGGCAGTATTCCTGCAGCGATCGGTGGGCATCCGGCCGGTTCTGCCGCACCGCTGCGGCATTGTAGACCACGAGATCGCCCGAGCCCCCCGTCAGTCCTGTCTGGATCGCGTCGATGCACGAACTCTTGCCGCTGCGGTTCGGTCCGAGGAAGACGGTGTTGCCGGAAAGCTCGATGTCCTCCCGTTCGATCAGGTAGAAGTTGATCAGGGAGAGACGGACGATCTCCGGTGCCCGGAGTTCTGGCTCGTTCATGCGTCGACCTTTTCCTCACCGGCGGCTTTGTCGCCGCCTTCGCCGGATTCGGGCAGCGCATCCCTCGCGTAGCGCTTCAGCGCCTGCAGCGGCTCTGACACCGCCACCAGGCTGATCGAAGGCCGGACCGTGAAGGCCATCCCCTCGTGGAAAGTCGGCGGCAGCGACACCTGGATGAGGCCGTGGTTCTTCAGGAACCGCAGGATGTCGAGCATCCTGACCTTGCCGGGCGGGTCCTTCCTGGTCTTTTCCTTCCAGAGGTCGTGGAGGCCGTCGGTATGCCATTCGGCGTTGCCTCACGAGCCCGGTGGTCTGGATCGCATTGTCGTAAAACGCCCGCAGAAGCAGGATGGCGATGTGGGCGCAAGCGTCAGATCCTTGCTTTCGAGGAAGGCCCGGACTTGCTCGCCGAACAGGAAGCGGCGGTGCTGAGCGGGCGTCAACGGAAATGACCGAAGCTGGCTGAGCGTCCGATCGCGCGCAATAGAGGATTCCCAATCGGCGGCCTTCCCGGGATTTCTGTGATGCTTCTCGACGGTCTCCTTGTAGAACTCGCCGGCGAGCGCGACGACCTGCCGGTAGTCCAGCTCGCGGCCCGGGGGTCGGCCTGCGGCGTGGTCCTGCCACATCCGCTCGATCTTGAGGTTCTCTTCGACGCAGCGCAGCTGCGCTTCCTCCGGATCCTTGATGCC
Organism: Bradyrhizobium ottawaense; assembly: GCF_900099825.1. Taxonomy (NCBI): domain Bacteria; kingdom Pseudomonadati; phylum Pseudomonadota; class Alphaproteobacteria; order Hyphomicrobiales; family Nitrobacteraceae; genus Bradyrhizobium; species Bradyrhizobium ottawaense. Next base: position 2,468,486 of record NZ_LT629693.1, read on the forward strand.
GAGCGAGAACTTGACCTCGCGGCGGCCCATCAAGGCGACGAACCGCTCGGGCACGCGCTTCCTGAACCAGAGAAATTTGCTTCGCGGATTCTTCCAAGGCTCGATCATACGAAAACCCATCGTGGTGCCACCTTTGTGTACCACCGGTCGTTCTCGGAAGGCCCTATTTCGCGGTTAGGCCTGAGTTTTCAACGCTTTTCGGATCGAGTGGCGGAGAGGGAGGGATTCTCACCCTCGTTTGGCAAGCCTCCCACCAATCAGAAGACCCTTAGCTACGTCCTGAAAACTGCGAAGCACCGACGGCCCATTGGAAGCCACGCCCCTCAACATGTCGTAGCTGCCGCAACGGCTCGCCTGGATCGGCGCAGATTTGTACAGCCGTTGTATGGATTTCTCTGCGGGACGACTATGCGGCCCTGCGAAAATTGCGGAAGTGTCCATTTTATCGCGGTTTCTTGGGCTGGAGCGGGCGAAGGGAATCGAACCCTCGTATGCAGCTTGGGAAGAGCGGCATCGCACGCCCCAGGTGTGAAGCTGAATTCGACAGTTGCAGTGTCGAAGAACAATAACCTTGGGCGATACGCCCGACTAGTAGACACTCTCTTCCCGCTCCAGATGCGCGAGTCCTTGAGATTAGGTTGCTGCCAGTCGAATCATTGGAGGTACCGGACTTAAAGCTTCTTCCTTCACAAGACGCCTTCTAGGAATTCGAATGCTTGCAGAAAGGGCGAAACATCGTTCCGGTCGCCGACAACATTGGATTTTTCTCTCGTGTGACCCTGGCCTGCCCCCAAGAAACGACGGTTCGGTCCGTTCTGAGTTCGCAAGGGATTGGTGGAGGCACCAGACTCGAACCCATGCACCGATTAGGAGTCAGTTCGACTGAGGCAGGCACGCCCATCAGGAGGGGATCGGCATTCAAGTCGACGTGGCGAAGGATTCGAATACGCGAGTGGCTTGAAGGATTGAACTACCATCTTCAAGCCCGCGCGACGCTACGGATCTGATACCGCTGGACCGCGATCCGCGCGAGTGACAGCAAGCGGTTGATTTAATGCGGTTTTCTGGTAGCGAGAGAGGGACTCGAACCCCCGACCCCAGGATTATGATTCCCGTGCTCTAACCAGCTGAGCTACCTCGCCACGGTTCACCCTCACGGCACACCATGCCGTCGTCGCGAACGCGCGGCATATAAGGAGTGGCTCAAGGGCCTGTCAAGCAAAGCCCGCAGCGCCGCCAAGTGTCTGCAAACCGGGCTATTTCGGCCGGATCGTCGGGTCGCCGCCGGGGCTCCCGGGCGGCGGAATCACCGGGGTTTTACCGGCATCCGGCGTCGGCGCGCGCATTTCGGGATCAATCCCGGCGGGTGGGCACAATACGCCATCGGAACGAGCCAGCCTGTCACCGAGCGGCTCGGACGCTCTCCCGGTGGTCGTCCCCTCCGGAGCCGCCTCGCCAGGATGTTGTCCCGGCTGCATCGGGGCGCAGTTGACGGCAGGCGGTGGTGATGGCGGCGCGGTCTGGGCCGGGGGAGTGACCGGACCAGGCGGGGCCTGTGCGGAAGCCCCACCGGAGGCCGCCATCAATATACACGACAGAAAGATTGCGCGTTTTATTCCCATGCAGGGAAAACGGCGTGCGGCCGCGGATGTTCCCGGCCGAATCGGGGCGGTGTCAGATCTTGCGGAACCGGATCAACGAAAAATGCCCCATCGGCGGCATCGGCCGCCGCTCGGTCAGGCTGACCCCGCCATGTCTGGCGGCCCAGTCGGTCAGGCGGGCCCACGGAAATTCCGGGCGCCAGCCGAGCCGCCGCGCCAGTGGCGCGAACGCCAGCTCGAACAGGCGGCGCGGCCCGCTTTCGGCGCCGATGTGATTGACCAGGATGAGTTCGCCGCCGGGCTTCAGCACGCGGATGAAATCATCCAGTGTGCGTTCCGGATCCGGCACCGCGGTGATGACATATTGCGCCACCACCGCATCGAAAAACGAATCCCTGAACGCGAGATTCTTGGCGTCCATCACCGCCAGCGTTTCGACGTTGCTGAGACCCTGCGCGCGCACGCGCTTGAGCGCCCGGCGCAGCATCGGCTCGGAAATATCGACGCCGCATAATCTGGTGCTGCGCGAATAATCCGACAGCGACAATCCAGTGCCGACGCCGACGTCGAGAATGCGCCCGCCGATCTTGTCGGCTTCCACGATGGTCGACTGCCGGCCGGCGTCGAACACCTTGCCGAAGACGAGATCGTAGACCGGCGCCCAGCGCCCATAAGCCTTTTCGACCCCCTCGCGGTCGATGTCCCCAGCCATTTCCTGACGCCCCGAATTTTTAGCCGCGCATCGCCTCGGCCAGCGGCGCCGTTTCCTGCGCCCCTGCCCTTGCCACCGCATTCCTTGCCGTCGCGCTCTTGATGAATCCGCCGCCGAGCACGCGCGCCTGGCCTGCGGCCGCGTCGTAGAACACGCAGGCCTGGCCCGGCGACACGCCCTCTTCGCCGGCGACCAGTTCGACTTCGTAGCCGTCGTCGACCGCGCGCAGCCACGCCGGCTGCGGCGGGCGCGTCGAACGCACGCGCACGAACATCTCGATGCCGTCGCCGATGACGCGGTCCAAAGGACCGTCTCCGATCCAGTTGACGTCGCGCAACCTGATACGATCCATCCGCAGCGCCTCGCGCGGTCCCACCACGACGCGGCGGCTTAAGGCATCGAGCTTGACGACATAGAGCGGCGCGCTAGAGGCGATGCCCAGTCCCTTGCGCTGGCCGACGGTAAAATGAACGATGCCCTGATGCCGGCCGATAACGTTGCCGCCGAGGTCGACGATGTCGCCGGGCTCGATTGCGCCGGGCTTCAGCCGGCCGATGATGTCGGTGTAGCGCCCGGTCGGCACGAAGCAGATGTCCTGGCTGTCCTGCTTGTCGGCGATTTCAAGTTCGAAGCGCCGCGCCAGTTCGCGCACCTCGGGCTTGCTCATGTCGCCGAGCGGAAAGCGCAGATAATCGAGTTGCTCACGCGTGGTCGCGAACAGGAAATAACTCTGGTCGCGATCGCTGTCGGCGGCGCAAACCATCGCCCGCGATCCGTCGGCAAGCCGGCGCGACGCGACATAGTGCCCGGTCGCCAGCGCGTGGGCGCCGAGTTCGCGCGCGGTCGCCAACAGGTCGCGAAACTTGATCGAGCGGTTGCACTCGATGCACGGCACCGGGGTCTCGCCGAGCGCGTAGCTGTCGGCAAAATTGTCGATCACGGATTCGCGGAAGCGGCTTTCGTAGTCGAGCACGTAATGCGGGATGCCGATGCGCTCGGCAACGTTGCGGGCATCGTGGATGTCGCGGCCGGCGCAGCAGGCGCCCTTGCGATGGGTCGCGGCGCCGTGGTCGTAGAGCTGCAGCGTGATCCCGACCACGTCATAGCCCTCGGACTTCAGCAACGCGGCCGTCACCGAGGAGTCGACGCCACCCGACATGGCGACCACGATCCGCGTGTCCTGCGGGCGGCCTTCGAGATCGAGACTGTTTGGCATGGCAGGGGTCATCGGCTTCAATCGCGAGGATTAGCGTGGCGCACGCGGCCAGTAGCTAGAAAACCTTTTATATATAAGGCCTTATGGCAGTTTTCGGCCATCACAGGCCGGATCGGATGCCGCTCTTTAATATAGGCCGTATTCCCGCGAGGCAATCAGCCGGACCCGCATTTGGAGCGGCTCCAGACGGCAAATCTTGCCGCCGGGCAGAAAAGGCGGCCATGACGATGCCGCGGCGCTTTCCTTGATATTATTTAAGTGATTGAAATTATTGCAATATTTTTATCGGACATGGGTGGCCCGGTCCTTGCTGACTGATAGCCAGGGTTCAGCACGAGGGTTCGCCGGTGGTTGGTGTCACGTCAGAAGTATTGGCAAACGCGTCGGTGCAGAGCGCGTCGGCGAGGTCCGCCCGGCCGGATCCCAGCCCGCCGGCCGGAAACGACAGTTTCGCGGCGCTGATCGACAGCAATGCCAGTCATAGCGACAGCCGGGCCCAGGCGAATTCTCAAGACAATTCTCAGGCCCCGTCGCAGGCGCCCGCCCCGCGGCGCGCCGACAATTCGCAAGGACCCTCCGACAACCGGTCGCGCGACGCCGCCGCCGCGTCGGACAATTCGCCGCGCAACGACTCGAACGACCGCGGCACCTCCGTCAACGCCGACGCGAGCGCCAAGGCCGACGCGCCCCGCGCCAAATCGAAAGACGCGTCGAAGTCCTCCGACACCAAGGCCGATGACGCCAAGGATGCTTCGGCGAAATCTGCCAATGGTGACGCCTCCACCACCGATCAGACGGCGAAGCAGGATGCAACGGCCGCGGTGACCGCGGACGCCATTGCCGTCACCATTGCCGCACCCGCAACGCCCGCCGGCACGTCGCCCGCAACACCTGCCACCGACAAGGCGGCAGCGCCGCTCGCAATCGCCGCCGCTGGGCTCGCCGCTTCTGCTGCCGTGGTCAACGCTACGGCGCCCGGCACTGCCGACGCCGGTACAGCAGCTGCAGCAGCAAACGCGACCAAGGCCGACAGCACCAAGACCGATACACCGACCGCCGCCGGCGTGGCCGTCACCGGGCAGGCCACCACGGCCGAAACGACCGCTACCGCCGGCATTGCGCTCGCCGCATCCACGTCCGCCAAGCTGCCTGCCGCGCCGAAAGACGCTACGCCGATCAAGACGACCAAGGTCGTCAAGGAAGGCGTGACCACGGCGGCGGACAACACCTCCGACGCGCCGGCCGCCACGACCGGCGACGCAGCAACTATCGTTCCCGCCGGCACATCGCAGACGGCGGCAGCCAAGCCGAAAGCCGAGACCGGCGTCATCGATGCCGTGAAGGCCGACGCGTCAGGCAATGCCGCTCCGGCCGCCAACGCCGCCGCCCATGGACATGCGGCCACCGCCGATGCCGGGCAGACGCTGGCCAACACGTCGGGCAACGGCGTGCTCGGCGCCGGCGTCATCCAGGCGCAGCAACCGTCCGCGGCCATCACGCCGGCAACGGCGGCACAGTTGACCGCGACGGCGGCGACAAGCAACGCGGTGCCGCTGAGCGGCGTTGCGATGGAGATCGCAGCGTCGGCAAAGAGCGGCAAGAGCAGTTTCGAAATCCGGCTCGACCCCGCCGATCTTGGCCGCATCGACGTCCGTATCGATGTCGACCGCAATGGCCAGGTGACGTCGCATCTCACGGTCGAAAAGCCGGAAACGCTTTCGATGTTGCGGCAGGACGCACCCCAGCTGCAGCGCGCGCTGGACGACGCCGGTTTCAAGACCGGCGACGGCGGGCTGCAATTCAGCCTGCGCGACCAGTCCTCTTCCGGCCAGAACAGCGGCAACGACACCGGCCGCAATGCGCAGCGGCTGGTGATCGGCGAAGACGACACCATGCCTGCGACGGCAATCGCGGGACGAAGCTACGGCCGCATGCTCGGATCGAGCAGCGGCGTCGACATCAGGGTTTGAGGAGAACGACATGGCAACGACAGGCGCAGCATCAGTAGCCGCCCCGGTGGTCTCGGGAACGACGCCGCTACCGAAATCTTCATCGGGCGCGACGCTGAGTTCGACCACCGGCGGAACGCTCGCCGGCAACTTCCAGACGTTTCTGACACTGCTGACGACGCAGTTGCAGAACCAGAACCCGCTCAGTCCGCTGGACACCAACCAGTTCACCCAGCAGCTGGTGCAGTTCGCCGGCGTCGAACAGCAACTCAAGACCAACGACGAACTGGCCTCGCTGGTCACGCTGCAGCAGACCGCGCAATCGACGCAAGCGCTGGGCTTTGTCGGCAAGACCGCGGTGGTCGACGGCAGCACGGCGACGATGACCAACGCTTCGGCGACCTGGGATGTCAGCGTTCCCAAGGCCGCCAACTTGAATCTCACGGTCACCAACAGCACCGGGCAGACCGTCTTCAGCAACACCTACTCGGTCCAGGCTGGCGACAATCAGCCGTTTGTCTGGAACGGCAAGGGCACCGATGGCACCCAGTGGCCGGACGGCAAATATACGCTGACCGCCACCGCAACCGACAGCAACGGCCAAACCGTCGGCGCTACAACCCGGCTGCAGGGCACGGTCAGTTCGGTCGACCTCACCCAGACGCCGCCTTTGCTGACGATCAACGGGCAGACCTACACGGTCAACCAGATCAAGGCCATCGTCAGCTAGCCGGGCCGCCCGTCAGGCGGGCAGCGCCCCCTCAACACCACCCAGACGAGCTCGGCCCGGCATTGCCGGGCCGAAGTGCGTTCCAGGCCATTTCAAGGAGATTCGTATTGGACGCTTGGGCTTAGGCAAATTTTAAGTTGCGGGGCGTAGGTTGTTACCGTGAGTTCAGTGGTTGAGAGTTTGTGAGTACGCCATGACAGAACCCCATCGCCCGAGGGTAAAATACGTCATCGGGCCTGACGGCAGTCCGTTAACAATTGCGGACTTGCCCGCGCCCGGAACCAAACGGTGGGTCATCCGCCGCAAGGCCGAAGTCGTTGCCGCAGTCCGCGGCGGCCTGCTCTCCCTTGAGGAGGCTTGCAGCCGCTACACGCTGACGGTGGACGAGTTCCTGTCTTGGCAGTTTTCCATCGATCAGCATGGCCTGGCCGGCTTGCGGACCACCCGGATCCAGCAATACCGCCAATAAGCTCTTCTGAACCGGAAGATTTGATGAAAACCGGCTTCGCTTTGTGAAGCCGGTTTTTTTCATGCCGAACTTTCGTCGCCGTTCTTAACCTTCGTTAACCATATGGAAACCATCACCTAGGCAATAATTGCCCAGTCGGTCCCTTGGGCCGAATCCCTGGGGGCAGTTGGTGCAAAGTCTCGTTGCTTTCCTGCGAAGTCTCGGTGCCTCGCGGCTGATGGCCATGATCGCGGTCACAACCGCGCTGATCGCCTTCTTTGCGTTCGTCATCATGCGCGTCACGACGCCGCAGATGACGACCCTGTTCACCGACCTCACCTCCGAAGACTCCTCCAGCATCATCAAGGACCTGGAACGCCAGGCGATCCCGTTCGAACTTCGCAACGAGGGCGCCGTGATCATGGTGCCCAAGGACAAGGTCACCCGGCTGCGGATGAAGCTGGCCGAAAGCAACCTGCCTAAGGGCGGCGGCGTCGGCTACGAGATTTTCGATAAATCGGACGCCCTCGGCACCACCAGTTTCGTCCAGAACATCAATCATTTGCGCGCGCTGGAGGGCGAGCTTTCCCGCACCATTCGTGCCATCGACCGCATCCAGGCCGCCCGCGTCCACCTGGTACTGCCGGAACGGCCGCTGTTTTCGCGCGAAACCCCGGAGCCGTCGGCTTCGATCGTGGTCCGGGTGCGCGGCAGCCTCGAGCCGGCGCAAATCCGCGCCATCCGCCATGTGGTCGCCTCTGCCGTCAACGGGCTGAAGCCGCAGCGGGTCTCGATCGTCGACGAGGGCGGCCGGCTGCTGGCCGACGGCGCCGGCGGCGACAATGAAAGCACGGCCGGCGACGAGCGCCGCTCCGCCTTCGAAAAGCGGATGCGTAACGAGGTCGAGGGCATCGTCTCCTCGGTGGTCGGCCAGGGCCGCGCCCGCGTCCAGCTCACCGCCGATTTCGACTACAACAAGATCACCCAGACCTCGGACAAGTTCGATCCGGAGGGACGGGTGCTGCGCTCCAGCCAGAGCCGCGAGGAATCTTCCGCCACCGCCGAGAACAACGGCCAGGTGACGGTCAATAACGAATTGCCCGGCAACCAGGCCAATAGCGGGCCGGTCGCCCGCGACCAGAGCAAGAAGAGCGAAGAAACCAACAACTACGAGATTTCGCGCACCACCAAGACCGAGGTCACCGAGGTCGGACGGGTCAACAAGATCTCGGTCGCTGTGCTGGTCGACGGCGCCTATACCAAGAACGAAAAAGGCGAGATGGTCTACCAGGACCGCAGCAAGGAACAGCTCGACCGCATCGCCACCCTGGTGCGCTCGGCGATCGGCTTCGACCAGAAGCGCGGCGACCAGGTCGAGGTCGTCAACCTGCGCTTCGCCGAGGCGCCGTCCGTCCCTCCGGTGGCGGAGCCGACCGGCCTGCTCGGCATGCTGCAATTCACCAAGGATGACGTCATGTATGTCATCGAGCTCGCCGTCATGATGCTGCTCGGCCTCGTGGTGCTGTTCATGGTGATCCGGCCGCTGGTCAAGCGCATCCTGGCCGCCGAAGTCGTCCCGGCGTTGAAAACCGAAGCCGCGCCGGCCCTGACCGACGGCAGCGCCGAAGGCGCGGCCGGCCAGGCGCTGCTTCCCGTATCGCTGATCGACGTCGCCCAGGTTCAGGGCCAGGTCCACGCCCAGGCCGTGCACCGGGTCGGCGAACTGGCTGAACGCAATCCCAACGAAACCGCATCCATTGTTCGTCAATGGCTGACCGAACCCGCCGAGTAACCTGACATGGCCGTCCCGCAAACCACCAACGCCAACGACATCACCACCGTCATCTCGGCGCTGGCGAGCCGTCAGGCCACCCGGCCCAAGGGCAAGCCGCTGAGCGGCCCGAAGCGTGCCGCTATCCTGATGCTGGCGCTGGGCGAGCAATATGGCGGCAAGGTCTGGTCGCTGCTCGACGACGACGAGGTTCGCGAATTGTCGATCCACATGTCGACGCTCGGTAACGTCGAGGCTGACGTGGTCGAGGATCTCATGCTCGAATTCGTTTCCCGCATGTCGGCATCCGGCGCGCTGATGGGAACTTTCGACGCCACCGAACGGCTGCTGCAGCAATACCTGCCTTCCGAACGCGTCAGCGGCATCATGGACGAAATTCGCGGCCCCGCCGGCCGCAACATGTGGGAGAAGCTCTCCAACGTCCAGGAAGAGGTGCTCGCCAACTATCTCAAGAACGAATACCCGCAGACCATCGCCGTGGTGCTTTCGAAGCTGAAGCCGGAACACGCCGCCCGCGTGCTCGCGATCCTGCCCGAGGACCTCGCACTCGACGTGGTCGGGCGCATGCTGAAGATGGAAGCGGTGCAGAAGGAAGTGATCGAGCGCGTCGAGCAGACACTGCGCACCGAATTCATGTCCAACCTGTCGCAGACCCGCCGCCGCGATGCCCACGAGGTGATGGCCGAAATCTTCAATAATTTCGACCGCCAGACCGAAACCCGCTTCATCACCTCGCTGGAAGAGGAAAACCGCGAATCCGCCGAACGCATCAAGGCGCTGATGTTCACCTTCGACGACCTGATCAAGCTCGACTCCGCCTCGGCGCAGACGCTGATGCGCAATATCGACAAGGACAAGCTCGGCATCGCGCTGAAGAGCGCCAACGAAGAAGTCCGCAGCTTCTTCCTCGGCAACATGTCGACGCGCGCCGGCAAGATGCTGATGGACGACATGGCCGCGATGGGACCGGTGCGGCTGCGCGACGTCGACGAGGCGCAGGCGCTGCTCGTCAACCTCGCCAAGGACATGGCCGCCAAGGGCGAGATCACCCTGACCAAGAACCGTGCCGACGACGAGCTGGTGTACTGATGGCAGCACCGGCAAAATTCCTCTTCGACATGGACTTCGGAACGCCCGACAAGGCGCGCGAGCGCGCCGCCACGACGGCCGAAATCGCGGAGAAGATCGCGGCCGCCGAAGCCCGCGCCTATCGCGCCGGCTACGACGCCGCCCAGCGCGAGGCCAAGGCGGAAAGCGACCGCCGCGCGGCGCTGGCGCTCGAGGAAATCGGCATCGCCATCAAGGGCATCGCGTCGCGCTTTTCCGGCATCGAGACCCGGATGGAGACCGAAGCCGTCGACGTCGCGGTCGCGGTGGCGCGCAAGCTGTGCGACGAACTGGTTTCCCGCGAGCCGATCGCCGAGATCGTCGCCCTGGTGAGCGACTGCTTCTCGCATCTGGTGGCGACGCCGCATTTGGTCGTGCGCATCAACGATCAGCTCTACGAGGTCGCCCGCGACAAGATCGAGCGGCTCGCCTCGCAGTGCGGCTTCGAGGGCCGGCTCGTCATCCTGGCCGAGCCCGGTATCGCCACCGGTGACTGCCGAATCGAATGGGCCGACGGTGGCGTGGTGCTGGAGCGCGTCACCATCGAAGCCAAAATCAGCGAACTTGTCGGGCGCTATATGGCGTCCCGCCATCAGGCCGAAAGTTGAAGGCCATGAGGACTGAAACATGAGTGACACCGACACACAGGTACCGCTTCCCGACCTCAACGCCGCGGACGCGGCGCCGGTCGACGATCTGGCCTACAACGAAGACGAACAGGCCTCGCGGATCGCCGCCGACCTCGAGGCCGTCTTCGACGTGCCGGTGCAGGTCTCGGCGGTGCTCGGCCGTTCCAAGATGGACGTCGGCGAGCTCCTGAAGCTCGGACCCGGCACCGTGCTCGAACTCGACCGCCGCGTCGGTGAAGCCATCGACATCTACGTCAACAACCGCCTGGTGGCGCGCGGCGAAGTGGTTCTGGTGGAAGACAAGCTCGGCGTGACCATGACCGAAATCATCAAGGCAGAACGCACTTAACAATTTTGGCGATACGCGCGTAACAGGCGCGCATAGACGAACAGGAGATAAACATGCGGCTTCTCATCGTTGGCACATTGAAGGGCCAGCTCACGACGGCCACCAAGATCGCGATGGACAACGGCGCTTCGGTGACCCACGCCGAGGCGATCGAGCAGGCCATGGCCGTGCTGCGCAGCGGCAAGGGCGCAGATCTGTTGCTGGTCGACGTCGCCCTCGACATCCGCGACCTGGTGATGCGGCTGGAAGCCGAGCACATCCACGTGCCGATCGTGGCCTGCGGCATCACCAACGACGCCCGCGCCGCGGTCGCCGCCATCCATGCCGGCGCCAAGGAATACATCCCGCTGCCGCCCGATCCGGAACTGATCGCAGCCGTGCTGGCCGCCGTCGCCAACGATTCCCGCGAACTCGTCTACCGCGACGAAGCCATGGGCAAGGTGATCAAGCTGGCGCAGCAGATCGCAGGCTCGGACGCCTCTATCATGATCACCGGCGAGTCCGGCACCGGCAAGGAAGTGCTGGCGCGCTATGTTCACACCCGCTCCAGCCGTGCCAAGAAGCCGTTCATCTCGATCAACTGCGCCGCGATCCCCGAGCATCTCCTGGAGTCCGAACTGTTCGGCCACGAAAAGGGCGCCTTCACGGGTGCTGTGGCGCGCCGCATCGGCAAGTTCGAGGAAGCCACCGGCGGCACGCTGCTGCTCGACGAAATCTCCGAAATGGACGTGCGGCTCCAATCAAAGCTCCTGCGTGCGATCCAGGAGCGCGTGATCGACCGCGTCGGCGGCACCAAGCCGGTTCCGGTCGACATCCGCATCATCGCGACCTCGAACCGCAACCTCGCCGACGCCGTGCGCGAAGGTTCTTTCCGCGAGGATCTGCTGTTCCGCCTCAACGTCGTAAATCTGAAGATCCCGCCGCTGCGCGACCGCCCGGCGGACATTCTCGAACTGGCGCAGCACTTCGCCAAGAAATACGCCGAAGCCAACGGCGTCCCGATGCGCCCGATCTCGGCGGACGCGCGCCGCGTCCTGAGCGCGAACCGCTGGCAGGGCAACGTTCGCGAGCTGGAAAACACCATGCACCGCTCGGTGCTGATGGCGCAGGGTGACGAGATCGGCGCCGACGCCATCCTGACGCCCGACGGCGACCGTCTCGACCTCGCCAAGACCGCACCCGCCGTGGCACACGCCACCTTTGCCGCCGAACAGGTCACCCGCGCCCTCGTCGGCCGCACCGTCGCCGACGTCGAACGCGATCTGATCCTGGAGACGCTGAAGCATTGCCTGGGCAATCGCACCCATGCCGCCAACATCCTCGGCATTTCGATCCGTACGCTGCGCAACAAGCTGAACGAATATGCCGACGGCGGCATCCCGATCACGCCGGCCGGCGCCGGCGACTATCAGCGCTTTGCGGCGGCGGGGTAGAGGTCTCCGTTCCCCGGACGCAGCGCAGCATGTCAGCGGTGCGCTGCTGAGCCGGGGCCCAACTTCTTTCAGGTTACTCCGGCCTACCTGGGTCCCGGCTCTGCGGAGCAGCGTAAAACGCTGCCCCGCGTCCGGGACACAACTGCATCACGAATAACTCGGCGCATCCGGCTTGCGGAAAATATGAATGGGATCGCCGGGCTGCAGATCGCGCCCGGTGAAGGCCGCATAGGCATAGAGCGCGAGATAGGCGATCGCGAGCGTACCGACGCCGTAAAGAGCCCAGGCCGCAATCCGCTTCATCAGGTCTTCGTTCCGCGTAAAGGTTCCGGCAGGATTTGCCACGAGCCTTCTAACGCTCCCTCGCGCCCGGCGCCATAGCCGCCATCTTCAGCAGCGGCGCAGCCGTTCAACGCGTCGCGCGCGGGCCCGGCACGCTGACCTCGGCCAACCTCACGGCGTCCTCGTCGCGGTCGATTGCGACATATTGGCCCTGCCAGTAGGCCAGCGCCGCGGTGCGCGCCGAGAGTTGCAGGTCGAGCACGCGGCCGATGACGATCGCGTGGGAATGCCGCTCGATGATATCCTCGACCTCACAGTCGATCGCCGCCAGTGCGTCGACCAGCAACGGCACGCCGGAGACCCGCGTCACCCATTCGGCGCCGGCGAAGCGTGCGGCGCCCTTCAGCCCGCCCTTGCCGGTAAAGCGCTCGGCGACGTCGAGCTGATCCGACGTCAGAATGTTGACGCCAAAAACGCCGTGGCGCTTCACCAGCGGCCAGGACGAGGCTTCCCGGTTGATGCTGACGATCAAAGTCGCCGGCTCGATCGACAGCGACGACACCGAAGTCACCGTCATTCCCGAAATTTCCTTGCCCCGCCCGGCGGTGAGGACGCTGACCCCGCCGGTCAACTGACGCATGGCGCCGCGAAAATCGGTCGAAGTAACCTCGCGCGCGATCGCAATATGGCGAACAACGGAATTCATGGCAGCCTCACAGGTCGCAGCTTTAAAGGTCGGAGCTATCATCACCTTGCAGGAGGTTCTTCAGGATCGAGCCCTCCAGCGCAGCCAGCTCGGCCGAGCCGCGACGGCGTGGACGCGGGATGTCGACATTGATGTCGTGCGCGATTCGGCCGTCCTCGATGACCAGCACGCGATCGGCCAGAGCGACGGCTTCCGCCACGTCATGCGTCACCAGGATCGCGGTGAAGCCCTGATCGTGCCAGACCCGCTCCAGCAGCCGCTGCATCGAAATGCGCGTCAGCGCGTCGAGCGCACCGAGTGGTTCGTCGAACGCCAGAACGCGCGGCCGGCTGACCAGGGCCCGCGCCAGCGCCACCCGTTGCTTCTGCCCGCCGGACAGCACCGCCGGCCATTGCGCCCGCTTGTCGTCGAGACCGACCTCGACCAGCGCACTCTCGGCGCGCGCCTGCGCATCCGGGGAGTTCCGTTCGCGACCGAGGCCCACCTCGACATTGGAAAGCACCCGCGCCCAGGGCAACAGCCGCGGCTCCTGAAACATCACGCGGATGTCCTCGGCGCGCGCCTGCTCGCCAAAGGCGATGGTGCCCGCGGTGGCGGCGTCGAGACCGGCGACCAGCCGCAGCAGCGTGCTCTTGCCGCAACCGCTGCGGCCGACGATGGCGACGAACTGGCCCGCCGGAATGTGCAGGTCGATGCCGCGCAGCACCTCGTTGTCGCCGAACGATTTGCGGAGGTTGCGAATGGTCAGGGACAGGCCGCGCGGCGGCGCTTCCGAACCACGCTGCACGACCCGCGCCTGTTCGACGAAGTTCGAGGGTTCGACGAGCTCAGCATCGGGAGAAATGAAACGAACAGCTTGCTGCATGATGTCCTCAGTGTTTCTGGAAGGCCGGATGCCACGACAGCGTCAGCCGCTCCAGCGCGCGCGAGGCGCTGTCGGCCAGCTTTCCGAGCAGGGCGTAGATCAGGATCGAGAGCACCACGACGTCGATCAGCATGAACTCGCGCGCCTGCATCGCCATGTAACCGAGACCGGACGACGCCGCGATGGTTTCGGCAACGATCAAGGTCAGCCACATGATGCCGAGCGCGAAGCGCAGGCCGACGAAGATCGACGGCAGCGCGCCCGGAAAGATCACCCGGCGGAACAGTTCACCGTCGGTCATCCCGTAGATCCGCCCCATTTCGACCAATTGCGGATCGACGGTGCGGATGCCGTGCAGCGTGTTGAGATAGATCGGAAAGAACACGCCAAGCGCGACCAGGAACAGTTTTGCGGATTCATCGATACCGAACCACAGGATGACCAGCGGGATCAGCGCCAGATGCGGAATGTTGCGCACCATCTGCAGCGTGGTGTCGGTCAGTTTGCTGGAGAGCTCCGACAGGCCGTTGGCCAGACCAAAGGCAAAGCCGATGCCGCCACCGATCAGGAAGCCGATGCTGGCACGCCAGAAGCTGACCCAGATGTTGCGCGCGAGTTCGCCGGACAGCAGCAGTTTCCACCCCGCCAGCGCCACGTCGCTCGGTGCCGGCAGCACCCGCGCCGGCACGAAGCCGGTCACGCAGGCGAGTTGCCAGACCAGGAGGATGCCGAGCGGCACGATCCAGGGGATCAGGCCATCGGCCCGCGGCAGCTTCAGTGCACGAACGCGCGGGAGACTATCAATGAGACTCATGATTGCGACGCCTGTTTCTGCGGACGGTATTCGTTGCCGATGGTCTCGCCGAACGGACCGGTGTTGACGCGGATCGGCGTCACATTGTTCGGCTGCGTCAACGACAGCAGCGGGAACACCAGTTCGGCGAACCGGTAGGCTTCCTCGAGATGCGGGTAGCCCGACAGGATAAAGGTATCGACGCCGACGTCCTGATACTCCTTGATCCGCGCCGCCACCGTGGCGGGATCGCCGACCAGTGCGGTTCCCGCTCCGCCGCGAACCAGGCCGACGCCGGCCCAGAGGTTCGGGCTGATCTCGAGCTTGTCGCGGCGGCCGCCGTGCAGTTGCGCCATGCGCTGCTGGCCGACCGAGTCCATGCGCGAGAAGATCTTTTGCGCCGAGGCCACGGTTTCGTCGGTGACGTGCTGGATCAGTTCGTCCGCGGCCTTCCAGGCTTCCGCGCTGGTCTCGCGCACGATGACGTGCAGCCGGATACGGAACGACAGCTTGCGCCCGCGTGTGGCGGCGACCGCCCTCACACGTTCGACCTTCTCGGCCACCTGCGCCGGCGGCTCGCCCCATGTCAGGTATTTGTCCACGGTATCGACCGCGACATCGATGCCGGCGTCCGACGATCCGCCGAAATAAAGCGGTGGGCGCGGCGACTGCACCGGCGGGAACAGCAGGCGGCCGTCCTCGATGCGGATGTGCTTGCCCTCGACATTGACGGTCTTGCCCGCGAGCAGGTTGCTATAGACGTTGAGGAACTCGCGCGTCACGGCATAGCGCTCGTCGTGGCCGAGGAAGATACCGTCGCCCTTGTTCTCGACGGGATCGCCGCCGGTGACGACATTGACCAGCAGCCGTCCGTTGGTGACCTGGTCCAGCGTCGCGGTCATGCGGGCCGCGACGCTGGGGGACTGCAGGCCCGGCCGCACCGCCACCAGATAGCGCAGGCGCTCGGTCCAGGGTGCGACCGCGGACGCGACCACCCAGGAATCCTCGCAGCTTCGCCCAGTCGGCAGCAGCACGCCATAATAGCCGAGCTGATCCGCGGCCTGCGCGATCTGGCGGAGGTAGTTGAAGTTCACCTCGCGGCCACCGGTCGTGGTGCCGAGATAACGGCCGTCGCCGTGGGTCGGCAGGAACCAGAGGATATTGGCGTTGGCTTGATGGCTCATGTTCCCGGCCTCCGTGCGACGTCAGAAATCTTGATGGTTTTCGGCAACAGCCCGAGTGCGAAGAACGTGTCGGCTACTTGCTGCTGACCGGCGATGACGCCATCGGTGATCGGCTTGATCCCGTAGGACTGGCGCTTCAACGCGACTTCGACCACGGCAACCGGCAGTCCGACCGCCGGCGCGATCTGCTCGGCCACCGCGTGAATATCGTTCTTCGCCCAGTCATCGACCTCGCTCAACTGTGCGAGCACGAGATCGACGATCTTCGGATCGCTTTCCAAAAACTTCTTCGACGAGAAATAGAACTGATAGTTCGAGACGATGCCGGTGCCATCGGCGAGCGTCCGGGCGCCGGTCGCGGCTTCCGCTGCCGCCTGGAACGGATCCCAGATCACCCAGGCATCGACCGAACCGCGCTCGAACGCCGCGCGGGCATCGGCCGGAGCCAGGAACACCGGTTCGATCTCGGAATATTTGACACCCGCCTTTTCGAGCGCCTTGACCAGCAGGTAGTGAACGTTGGAGCCTTTGTTGAGCGCAACCTTCCTGCCCTTCAGATCTGCGATCGAATTCAGCTTGCTGTCCTTCTGGACGAGGACCGCCTCACCTTTCGGGGCCGGCGGCTCATAGGCCACGTATTGAATCGGCGCGCCGGCCGCCTGCGCGAAGATGGGCGGCGCTTCGCCGGTATTGCCGAAATCGATCGCGCCGACATTGAGCGCTTCCAGCAACGGCGGGCCGGATGGAAATTCCGTCCACACCACCTTGTAACCGAGCGGCGCCAACTTCTGCTCCAGTGAGCCCTTGCCCTTCAGCAGCACCAGCTTGCCGTATTTCTGGAAGCCGATGCGGACCACCTTGTCCAGTCCGTAGGAAGCACTGACCGCGGCTGCGACAATGCTGACCGACAGTACGGCGCTGGCAATCCAGCGCCGAATGAGACGCGTCATGTTGGCATTCTCCGTGTTATGTCGAAATGGGTGCTGGCCGCATCAGGTCTGCGTGTTGCGCCAGACGATGTCGCGGATCGCGATCTGCCTTGGAATCAGGCCAAGCTTGAAGAAGCGATCGGCGACGCCCTGTTGGGTTGCGATGATGTCTTCGGTGATCGGACCGACGGCGAACGCTGAGCGATTGGCGGCGATGGTCTGGATGTCGAGCGCGATGCCGGTGACGGCGCTGAGAGATTTTGCCACTTCGTCGCGGTGCTGCTCGGCCCATTTCGCCGTCGAGGTCGTGACATCGATGATCTGCTGCAGGACAGATCCGTGGTTTTTCGCGAAATCGCGGTTGGCGATATAGAAGGAATTGGTCTTGGTAATCTCGGAGGCATTGACCAGAATGCGACCGTTCTGCTTGGTTTCGCCGATCGCGAAATAGGGATCCCAGATCGCCCATGCATCGATGCTGCCATTGGCGAAGGCCGGCCCGGCATCCGGCGGCGTCAGGTAGACCGGCGTGATATCGGCGTAGGTCAACCCTGCCTTTTCCAGCGTCTGTACCGTAATGTTGTGCGCGCTCGACCCCTTGGTGAATCCGATCCGCTTGCCCCTGAGATCCGCGATCGACTTGATTGCCGAATTTTGCGGCACCAGGATGCCCTGCCCGTTGGTGATAGGCTGGCCGGCCGCATAGACGATGGCGGCGCCTGCCGCCTGTGCAAAGACGGGCGGCGAATCGCCGACCGCGCCGTAATCGATGCTGCCGACATTCATCGCTTCCATCATCGGCGGCCCCGATGAGAACTCGACCCATTTCACGTCGATACCTTGCGGCTTGAAATGTTTTTCCAGGGTCGCCTGCTGCCGTGCGATAACGAGCACGCCGTTCTTCTGGTAGCCGACACGAATTCCCTTCACGCCGGCTTCCGCCCGCGCGTGCAGCGGCACCGCGGCGACCGCCGCAGTTCCCAGCGATAGTTTCAAGAATTCGCGGCGCTTCATCACATTCTCCTGATCATGTTCGCGACATGCGCGATCATGCGACGAGAGAATGATGGTGCGGCACGGAAGACGTGTCGAGTGTACGGAGAAAATAGCAACGGCAGCACTGCCGGGTGCGATTTCGGCGATGGGTTTATTGCCGGAACACGATTGGCCGCGGCGCATTTGTTTTTAGGTCGACACCGCCTCGACTTATTAATCTTCGATTAGGCAGCACTACCGACGTGAACCAACGTCGATCGACCGGGCTGAATACGCCATCCACAGTCCCTGCTGCGCCTGCGCTACAGAAATCCGCGCGAGATAATTATCCCTCGAAACGCCTCGCGGCCGACACGATCCCGCTACGCCTTCGGCAACCTTCCACCGCCGTTGAAAAAACGATGCGATCATTGCTTGCGCGCTGAAATATTCAGTCAGCCGTTTCATTGACTGATATCCGGCCGGTCGTAGGTTTTTCAGATCGCTGATTGCCGACGCAACGCAGCCGATCAAACCGGAAAGATGACAGGCATGAATATAGACCCCTCCGACTCAAAATCCCGCTCGCGCATGCGTAACCTTGGCGCGGCGCTGTTCGGCGTCGCCGTCGGAATCGCCATGACGGCGTCGGCGATGGCCGCCGACACCATCACGCTGCGCGTCGGCGATCAAAAAGGCGGCAATCGCTCCTTGCTCGAAATCGCGGGATTGGCGAAGGACCTGCCGTACAAGATCGAGTGGTCGGAATTTCCGGCGGCTGCGCCGATTCTCGAAGCACTCAACGCCGGCGCGCTGGATGTCGGCTACACCGGCGATCTCGCGTTCCTGACCGTGTATGCCGCAGGCGCGCCGATCAAGGCGATCGGCGGCGCCCGCGCCGATGCGCGGACCCAGGCCATCCTGGTCCGCCAGGACTCGCCCATCAAGAGTGCCGCCGACTTGAAAGGCAAGCGACTGGCCGGAACGCGCGGCGGATGGGGCCAGTTCCTGATCGATGCGACACTCGAGAAAGGCGGCAACAAGATCGAGGATGCGATCTTCGCACCACTCGGTCCGGTGGATGCCAAGATCGCCCTGGTCGCGGGCTCGATCGACGGGTGGGCCGTCTGGGAACCCTACGTGTCCTATGCGACTCTGAAGGACAACGCGCGAATTGTCGCCAATGGCGAAGGCCTGACGCCGACCATCACCTTCATCGTCGCCTCGGATGGCGCCATCGCCACCAAGCGCGCCGCGGTGCAGGATCTGGTGCAGCGACTCAACAAGGCGCGGCTGTGGTCGCTGGATCATCTGGCCGAATACGCCAAAAGCACCGCCGAATTGACCAAGCTCCCGGAAGACGTGTTGCTGGGCGCCTACACCGCCCAGCGCACCAGCCCGATCGCGATCGATGAAACGATCGTCAGGGAAGTTCAGGAGGCCTCAGACCGCGCCACGCGCTACGGGATCCTGTCCAGGAAACTCGACGTCGGCAAGGCCGTCGATCGCAGTTTTACGGCGGCTGCGAACTTGAACTGACGATCCCGCCAAACGACCGCGGCGCGAGGGTAACCCGCGCGCCGCGTCAACCATCCACATCGATCGAGGCTATCCCGCCGCGACCTTCGCGGCGGGAGCCACATTCACGGCAAGCTTGCCGTAGCGATCCTTGAAGGCGTCGGTATCGATCTCTTCGAGCTTGATCGCGCCGCTCATCACGCCGGCTTTCCAGGCCTCATGCTCGGGATCGTGCTGGAATTCCGGCATCACTTCCTTGCCGAACAGTTCAAGTGACTCGCAGATATGCTCGTGGCTGTTCTTGCCGGCCTGGTTGAGCAGGATCACCTGGTCGATATGCGAGGCGCGGAACCGCCGCAGCTTCTTGCGGATGGTTTCCGGCGAACCGATCAGGCCGCCGCGCAGCGCCGCTTCCTGGGCTCCCGGATTTTCGCGCTTCCACTTGTTGTATTCGTCCCACATGTTGACGGTGCCGGGCGCCGGACGCTGGCGGTTCGTCGACGCGCCGTAGAAGCGCAGCGCGAACTGGAAGAAGGTCGCGCCGTCGGCGCGCGCCCGCGCCTCCTCGTCGGTCTTGGCACACATGAAGAACGACACCAGTGCCATGTTCGGATTGATCTGGTAGTCGGCGAGCTTCTTCAGCCGCTTGGTGATCGCATTATAATACGCATGCACCCAGGCATGCGCGGCCTCGGCGCTGACGAACTGGAAGCCGAGCGCGCCGAAACCGTTCTCGCCGGCGCGCTCGATGGTCTGCAACTGCGAACATGCCATCCACAGCGGCGGGTGCGGTTTCTGGACCGGCTTCGGCACCACGTTGCGCATGGGAATATCGAAATACTTGCCATGATGTTCGGTGCCCACTTTCGTGAACATCGGGAAGATCGCCTGCACCGCCTCCTCGAACACCTCGCGCTTGGTTTCCATGTCGCGGCCGAACGGCGTCAGCTCGGTGATGGAGGCGCTTTCGCCCATGCCGAACTCGCAGCGGCCGTTGCTCAGCAGGTCCAGCACCGCGACCCGCTCGGCGACACGGGCCGGGTGATTGGTGGTGAGCTGGAAGATGCCGTGGCCGAGCCGGATCTTCTTGGTGCGCTGGCTGGCGGCGGCGAGGAAGGATTCCGGCGAGGGCGAATGCGAATATTCCTCGAGGAAATGGTGTTCCACCACCCAGGCGTGGTCATAGCCGATCCGATCGGCGGTCTCGAGCTGCGTCAGGGCGTTCTGGTAGAGCCGCAGTTCGTCGCCCTCTTCCCAGGGGCGCGGCAGTTGCAGCTCATAGAAGATACCGAATTTCATGACGTTCTCCCGAAACCGCTTGTTGTTTTGCGGCAGTGTATTCCCCATCGGCGACAAGTCTAGCCTCGGCCACGAAACGCCAATTCCGCACCGCGGAAGCCGTCTTGCGCTGGTGGCCTGAATGGTTAGCTTGGGGTAGATGAGTCGCGGCCGATACCGGCCCGCTCTCCCCTCCACCTGGACCCCATGACCACGTTCACGCCGCATCAGGATTCCGCGCTCAAGGCCGTTGCCGACTGGATGAAGGCCAAGCCCGGCAGGAACGGCACGCCGCCGGTGTTCCGGCTGTTCGGCTATGCCGGAACCGGCAAGACCACGCTGGCGCGGCACATAGCCGACGGCGTCGACGGCGAGGTGAAGTTCGCCGCCTTCACCGGCAAGGCGGCGCTGGTGATGCGCAACAAGGGCTGCGACAACGCCTCCACGATCCACTCGCTGATCTACCGCGCGCGCGAATCCGGCGTCGAGCAGCCGAGTTTTGAGCTGTGGGACGACGCGCCGGCCTCGAAGGCCAAACTGATCGTGATCGACGAATGTTCGATGGTGGATGCGGAACTGGGCCGCGACCTGATGTCGTTCGACTGTCCGCTGCTGGTGCTCGGCGACCCCGCGCAATTGCCGCCGATCCAGGGCGGCGGCTTCTTCACTGAGAACGAACCCGACGCGATGCTGACCGAGGTGCATCGCCAGGCGCAGGACGATCCGATCGTACGGATGTCGATGGATATCCGCGAAGGCCGCGAGCTCGAGATCGGCCGCCACGGCGAGAGCGAAGTCGTCTCGCGCAACGAGCTCGATCCGGACCGGGTGATGCAAGCCGACCAGGTGCTGGTCGGGCGCAACAACACCCGCCGCGCCTACAACATGCGGGTGCGGCAGAAGCAGAACATCGAGGATCCGTTGCCGGTCGCGGGCGACAAGCTGGTGTGCCTGCGCAACAACCGCAAGAAAGGCCTGTTCAACGGCGGGCTGTGGCGGGTGAAGTCGCGGGCGCAGTCGAAATCCAAGATCATCACCATGCGGCTGTCGCCGGATGAGGATTTCGGCCACAAGGTGACCAAGGTCTCGGTGCGCGGCGACTGCTTCGGCGGCGCCATCGAGACCATCCCGTGGGAGCAGCGCAAGCCCTACGACGAGTTCGACTATGGCTACGTGCTGACCGTGCACAAGTCACAGGGCTCGCAGTGGGATGACGTCGTATTGTTCGACGAAAGCTTTGCCTTCCAGGAGAGCCGCGCCCGGTGGCTTTACACCGGCATCACGCGTGCGGCGAAACGGCTGAGCGTGGTGGTTTAGGACGCCCTCGCCACAAGCCATCCTCATCCTGAGGAGCCGCGAAGCGGCGTCTCGAAGGATGGGCCGCGGGCCTCATGGTTCGCCCGGCGATGCGAAGCATCGTCCGGAGACGGCGCTAACGCGCCTCCTCACCATGAGGAATAATCACTTCCCCGCCACGAAGTAAAAATCCTCGCGCCCGGGCGGCGAGCCGTAGGTGAACGGCTGCTGCGCGTGGTTGGTGGCCTTCCAGACGTCATCGCGGACGATGTCGAACAGTTTTCGCACTTCAACCTTGGGCTCCCTGATATCGCGCGCGAGGACGGTCGCGAACGGGCTGTTGGCGGCCTCACCGTCGAGCGCGGTTTCACCATGCTTGGCGGCCTAGACCACCATGAACCCGGCTTCCGGTTCGATGTTGGAAAGGCCCTTGCTGACCAGCTTCAGCGCTATGGTGCGCCGCATGGTTTTCTCAAAGGGATTGTCGCGGCAGGCGTCCAGCAAGACGAGCTTGAGCTTGCGCGCGCCGGCGACCGCGGCGATCACCTGCTCCAGCGCCACCGCCTGCGACTCGGCGTCGTGGTCGGTCGCGAGCCTTGCATCGGTCGGGATCAAATAATTCACCCCGCCAATCTCCATGGCGTGACCGGCATAATAAACCACCGCCCAGTCGAATTTTTCGGCCTCCGCGCCAAACGTGCGCAAGGCCGAAAAGAAATTGTCGCGGGTAAGGTCGGGCGCAAGCGTCACGGTCGCAAAGCCGATACCGCGAAACGTGTCGGCGATCAGCCTGGCGTCGCGCGGCGGGTTGTCGAGCTGCCGCACGTTCTTGTAGCCGCCATTGCCGATGATCAGCGCCACCTTGCGGAGACCCGATGGCGGCTCCGGCGCCGCGCCCTTTCCCTGAGCCGGCTTGGGAGTCGATGCTGGAGGCGGCGCGGCCGCGACCAGCGCCGCGAGCCGATCTTTCGCGAAACGGCGCGCGATCGCGGTGTCGGTATCGTCAACCTTCGTCAGCGTCGCGCTCGCGGACCGGTAATCGTAGCGCGCGGCCGCGGCGTCACCCTTCTTCTCGTAGTATTGCCCGCGCCCGGCATGCGCCCGTATGTTGTTCGGGGCGATCCTGATCGCCTCGTTGTAGTCGGCCAGCGCGGCATCGAGGTCACCCTTGGCAAGATAGGCATTGGCCCGGCTGGTCAGCACATAGACGTTTTTCGGCATTTTCGCGAGCACCACGTTGCAGTCCGCGAGCGCCTCGTCGAACCGCTTCATCTCGGTGTAGGCAATGCAGCGGTTCGACGGAACCTGCGGTCCGTCCGCGTTGAGCTTCTGCGCTTCGGAAAAATCGGCGAGTGCGGCGTCGTATTGCTTGAGCAGCGTTTCGGCGCGCGCGCGGTTGGTAAGATGGGTGTAGCGGTTCGGGCTGGTCGGGCCAAATTTGATCGCGGCATTGAATTCATCGAGGGCGCGCGGGAAGTCGAGCCTGCGCAGGAAGATGATGCCGCGGTTGTTGTAGGCGCTCGCAAAATTCGGACGCATCTGCAGACACAGGTCGTAGTCGGCGAGCGCATGCTCGTCGTCGCCCTTGCTGCTGTAGGCGATGCCGCGCGAATTGACGTATCCGACGTTATCGGGGTCGGTGTCGTGCGCCTTGCCGAAGGCATCGATCGCGCTGTGGTAATCGCGCTTCTTCATGAAGGAGTCGCCGATGACCTGATAGGCCGCCGCCCTCGGCTTCCCGGTGATGGTGTCATCCACCGTCACCGCCGAACAGGCGACAAGCCTGGCCTCGGATTCCGCGGCCGGGTCCCGGCAGGTATCAATATCCGCAGCCGCCAGCACGGGGCCCATGCCGACAAGCGCGACGATCGCTACGAACAGGGCGCGCAACATTCGCGAACGCTCCGGCGGATGCAGATTGGTCGCTGGAGGCGACCGCGAGTTCATTGTTGGAAGGGACGAACGGCCGGGTCGAGCGCGGTTCCCACCTTGTCCTGACCCTTGCTCTAAATCATTGCAGCCACGCGATTTTATTCACGAACTCGTGTGAAACGAGTCGTAACAAAACCTGTCGTCGGCCGTATCTTGGGGCATCGGGGAGAACCGTGCCGATTGCGAAACACGGCTCCCGCTCTAAACTGCCCCCCAACCCGCCCGCCCAAGAGGAAACCATGTCCCCTCGCCGCTTCAGCCGTCTTTCGCTCTGCGCCGCCGCCATCGGTGCGCTGGTCATTGCCGCGTTCGCCATCGCGCCCTCGCTTGCCGCCGAAGAGGCCGTGATCATTCCCGCCCCCACTGCCGACGCGCAAGGCGCCGGCGGAATCCAGACCGCGGTCATCGCCGGCGGCTGTTTCTGGGGCGTCCAGGGCGTGTTCCAGCACACCGCCGGCGTGGTCAATGCGGTGTCCGGCTATGCCGGCGGCAGCAAGGCCACCGCCGACTACAGCACGGTTTCGACCGGAACGACGGGACACGCGGAATCGGTCGAGATCAAGTTCGACCCGAAGAAGATCAGCTACGGCAAGATTCTGCAGATCTTCTTCTCGGTCGCGCACGATCCGACCCAGCTGAACCGCCAGGGCCCGGATAGCGGCACGCAATACCGCTCGGCGATCTTCACCACCAATGACGAGCAGAAGAAGGTCGCGGAGGCCTATGTCGCCCAGCTCAACACCGCCAAGGTGTACAAGAAGCCGATCGTGACCAAGATCGGCCCACTGGAGGCGTTCTATCCGGCGGAAGCCTATCACCAGGACTACCTGACGCTGCACCCGAACCAGCCCTATATTGCCTATAACGACATCCCGAAGGTCGAGAACCTGAAGAAGATCTTTGCGGAAAGCTACATCGAGAAGCCGACGCTGGTGAGCAACGCGAAGGTCACCAACTGACGCAACGCTTCTCGTCATTGCGAGGAGCAGAGCGACGAAGCAATCCACGGCGACAACCTCACTATGGATTGCTTCGCTACGCTCGCAATGACGATCAAACTTGAGGAGACATCATGTCCGACACCAAGACGACAGCAGCCAAAGTCGAGAAGAGCGAAGCCGAATGGCGCCGCGAGCTGACGCCGATGCAGTATGCGGTGCTGCGCGAGAAGGCGACCGAGCGGCCGTTCTCCGGCGAGTATGAGCACGAGCACCGCAAGGGCACCTATACCTGCGCCGGCTGCGGCCAGACGCTGTTCGAGTCCGACGCCAAGTTCGATTCCGGCTGCGGCTGGCCGAGTTTTACGGCACCCGCCGTCGACAGCCATGTCGACGAGGAGCGCGACGTTACCCACGGCATGGTCCGCACCGAAGTGCTGTGCTCGAAGTGCAACGGCCATCTCGGCCACGTCTTCGAGGACGGCCCCGGCCCGACCGGCCTGCGCTACTGCATCAACTCGGCGGCATTGAAGCTGCAGCCTAAATAGGTTCGAACTCTATTTTTGACGCGTTTTCTGCACGCGAACCGGTACCCACTTCGCTCGAAAACGCTATTTGCATCGAACTGACTTCCCACCCCGTGCGACCAAGAACTGGTCGCGCGGGGTTTTTCTTTGCATTTCCTTCGTTTGCCCCGCGCGCGAGCCACAAGGAAGTTCTGATGCACATGTCCAAATGTCTGCTGCTCGGCCTCGGCCTGACCGGCCTCATCATGGAGAGCGTTGTGATCCAGCCTGCCCTCGCCGCCGACAAGGTTTCGCTGTTCAAGGTCATCACCCAGAAGGACGAGATCGTGATCGGCATGTCCGACGACGAACTGGCGCAGCTCGACGGCAAAAACGCCGGTGGTATCGCCAAGATGCTGGTGGCGAAGGGCTCGATGAGCGTCTGGCAATATGCCGTGCACAAATCCGCCAGCGGCGATCTCGAACAGGCCCCGCTGCACAAGATCGGCCTGATCGCCACGGAATCGCTGCGCGTCGAACCCTATGCGAGCCCGCTCAAGGTGTTGCCGGTGGACGAGGCGAAAAGGTAATCTTCCTTCTCCCCTTTTGGGGGAAGCACGGCGACACCCCTCTTCGGCGGATCGACCAAGGACTCGCGGCCCGGATTGTGCTTTGATCCGGGCCGCGGGGGCGTTTTCCGCGCGGCCCGCGGCCTTTCGGGGAGACCGCCATGTCGCTTGGAACGATACTCATCATCATTCTGATTATTTTCCTGCTGGGCGGCTTCTCGGGCCGTTTTGGCGGCTATGGCTACGGCATGGGCCATTCCGGCATGGGGCTCGTCGGGGTGATTTTGGTCGTGCTGCTCGTCCTGGTGCTGCTCGGCAAGCTGTAATTCGCATAAACATTTGAAATTACTGGCTTTATCCGGAAGCCGGCGCAGCCATGCGTGGATTCATCATCACCCCCGATGAGCCGCCTCAGGAGTCGCATTTCTGTCAAACAGGCTTATATTGGGGGTCGAAATGACGAGCACGGCGCGCCGCCGGGATGCGGCCCACCGTCATCCAATCCACATTCGCTCCACGCAAGAGCCAAAAAGATTGAGGTCAGAGACCATGCGTCCCTTCAGTTACGATACCGCCGCCGAACTGTTCCCCGCCGCGATCCGCAAGAAGAAGCGGGCGGGCTTCGCCTATCGGCGATTTGGCACCGCGGCCGAAGCGGTTCGCTTTGCGATCGAGGAGCTGCCGGCGGATTCGCTGAATGGCGCCTATCTGCAAGTCGAGGAAGCGCGCTTCGACCAGAGCGGCATCCGCACGCTCTATGAGAGCGAAGCCTTCCCGCTCGAGCGCCGCCCCCGTGCGGACGCGCCTGCGGACGCCGACGCCGCCTAAACAATTCGCTTCAAGCAACACGCCCTCGGACGATCGCGTCCGGGGGCTTTTTTTGTGCGCGATATTCCTCCGCCTCACGCACGGGGCTGCCTGTCCATCCAGCGCTTGAGCATTCGCACGTTGCGGACATTGGCACGGAACATGACGTCGAAGGCATCGCCCGCCAGCGGCACCATGCCGACCACGCCGTCGACCGCGACATTGGCCAGCATCCGCGCCGTGATGTGCCAGGGCGCGCCCAGCGAGCGCGCCTCACGCACCAGCCACAGCGAGATCGCGGTCGTGATGAGGTCGCCGACGATGGGGATCAGCCCGATCAGGCCGTCGATGCCATAGCGGATATTGGTGCCGGGCAGGATGAAGGCGACGTCGAGCAGCTTTGCAAGCGCGTCGAGCCGCGCCAGCCGCTGCTCGCGGGTCAGGTTGGTGAACGGGTTGGCGCCGGCCTGGCCGAAATCGAAGCGAAACTGCTCGAACTGCGTGCGCGGCCCGGCGTCGCGGATTTCGTTGCCGTCCTGGTCAATGACAGGGCCGCGCCTCGGCGCACGCTCCCGGAACGGCCCTTGAGCAGGCCGCTCGGTGCGGGGCCGTTTCGGCATGATGATATCGTCGTTTGACATGGTCATCAGATGGTAACGCGAACGCGAGGCGCAAGTTGCGTCACGCCGCCGCAAATCATGGCCTGCTACCTGCCCCGCGCGGCGGTCGGGGTCAACCCGAAGCGGCGGCGGAAGCAGCGGTTGAAATAGGACAGGTCGTTGAAGCCGCAATCGAAGGCGATGTCGCTGATGCGCCGCTCGCTTGCCTGCGCCAGCCATTCCGCCGCGCGGCGCAGCCGCAGTTCCAGTAGCCGCGAGGTAAAACTGGCGCCGGCCTCATACAGCAATTCGTTGACGTAACGCTCCGACAGGCCGGCGGCGGCGGCGAGTTTCTGCGCGGAAAAATCCGGCTCGGTAAAGCGCCGTTGCAGGATCATCAGCACCGCCTTGAGCCGCACCGCGCGCAGCCCGCCGCGGCGGGCTTCGGTCGCCAGTTCGCTGCGGGCGCCGAGACCGAGTGCTGCGAGATCCATCAGATGGCCCGCAATGGCAAAACCGGCTTCGTCGACGGCGCCCGGATGGCGCAGCAGCAGATCGCTGTAATCCATCGCCAGCGACAGCGCGCCGCCGGGCTCGAGTTCGCGGCCGACCAGATCGTCGACGCCGGACACCATGGCCTTCAGCGTCGCCATCGGCAGGTGCACGTTGGTGAAACGCTTCTCGTTGACGCCATCGGCCGCGAAGAACGGCTCGTCGAGCTTGAGCAGCGCCATCGAGCCCGGCCGCATCACGAACTCGCGGCCGCGATGGGTGACGCGGGACTCGCGATGGCCGGTGTTGCGCGCCAGGCAGTAGCGGTCGTCGTTGGTCGCCAGCACCTGGCGCCGGTCGCGCCGCACGGTGGTGAAGGTGCCGTCGCAGCGGCCGAGCATGGTGGTGCCGATGTGGATCGAATTCATCGCCGCGCGAAACGGCACGTCGTCGGCCGGATCGAGTTCGCCAGTGTTGGAAAAATGCTCGAACAGCTCGGCGAAATGCATGAAGCGCTGCCGCTCGCTCAGGCCCTGCGGCAGCATGTCGGTCGACAGCATCTTCTTCAGCACGGGCATCAGCGGGGGCAGCTGGTGAGGCGATTCCAGTAAGGCGACGCCAGTCTGGCTGCCGCTGGATGAACGCCGGATGAAGGGGCAAAGGCCTTTGTTTTTGACGCGTTTTCTTGACGCGAACCGGGGTCCACCCCCGGATCAAGTCCGGGGGCATGCTTCGCTTGAAAACGCTGTTGGCGCCCGCCAGTCCAAATTGGCAAAGCCGCGGCGCCCGCCAGTCCAAGACGGCGGCACCGGCCGGGCTTAACCGTATGGCGGCCCGGTCCGAGGCCGGCGGCCGCCATCCCGCAACGGGGATGGGCTGCGAAAAAACCCAGAGGAGACCACGAGATGACGACATCTTTCGCGCGTAAGGCGCTGCTCGGCACCGCGATCGCCGCCAGCATGGGCATCGGCTATGCCATCGGCGCGCAGCCGCACATGGCCGAGACCGTCGGACTGCTGCAATCGGCGCGGGCAGAACTTGCCGCCGCAACCCCCAACAAGGGCGGCCACCGCGAACGCGCGCTCGGCATGATCGACCAGGCGATCGCCGAGGTCCGCGCCGGCATGGCCTTCGCCGGCGGCTGAAGCCTGACGATTTCGGTCAACCCAACAGGAGACGCTTCATGAACAGACTGATCGCGACGGCCTTCGTGCTTGGCACCGTCCTTGGCACCCTCGTCAGCAGCGCCAACGCGCTGCCGCTGGCGCCCGTTGCGCCGGCATCCAGCAGCGACGTCATCGCCGTCGCCGGGGGATGCGGCGCCGGCTGGCATCGCGGCCCCTATGGCGGCTGCCGGCAGAACTACGCCAACCCCGCCGCGCATGCCTGCCCGCGCGGCTGGTACCTCGGCCCTTACGGCCGCTGCCGCGCCAACGGGACCTGAAAATTGCATCACGTAAACTTACTCGCATCATCTGCGGCGGACCGAA
The DNA here is from genome assembly GCF_900099825.1 of Bradyrhizobium ottawaense. NCBI lineage: Bacteria > Pseudomonadati > Pseudomonadota > Alphaproteobacteria > Hyphomicrobiales > Nitrobacteraceae > Bradyrhizobium > Bradyrhizobium ottawaense. Next base: position 2,497,611 of record NZ_LT629693.1, read on the forward strand.
AGGTCCGCCGTTTTTGTTTGCGTCATTGCGAGCGCAGCGACTTGTCCGCCGAAGCTCAGCGAGCGAAGGCGGAAGCAATCCATTCTTTCTTTACGTGGCGAGATGGATTGCGTCGCTGCGCTCGCAATGACGGCTAGCTCGTAGCCCGGATGAGCGCAGCGAAATCCGGGGGCGGTGTGAGAGTTGTCCCGGATGTCGCTGCGCTCATCCGGGCTACGAAATGAATACGACTTCGCGATCTCGCGGCATTTTCTGCCCGAAGTTTTGCAATCAACCTTGCCCTCGAAATAGAGAGGGCGCAGGGAAGACCGGGTGCGCGCCGCACCCGCGGTCTTGCGTGCGATAGTTGCAACAAGAGTGTGCACGCAAGCATACAGGTTTGGCGGAGGCATCCGGCCTTCCCTGCGCAATGGCTTTACGGCTTATACGTAATCGTCTTGGTGACCGGCTTTCTTGCCACCATCATCAGCTTCGGCTTTCGCTTCCGCCGACTTGACGCCAGCACCGGGGCGTCGGACCCAAACGACTTCACCGTACGCAACAACAGCGTTCGTCTTCACCGCCATCGCGTCCACCGCATCCCACCGCACGTTCGTGACGATCGCGCTCGCCCCTCTCATCGCGGGAGACGGGCGGAGTTAAACGTCTGATTTGCCCGACGGGGCAACGGAAATGTTTTTAAGCGAGGGGCTGGACAGACTTTCGGTGATTTGCCCGTCGGGTTGTTTTGCCGCACGCGCTCCCTCAACATCATCCTTGCGCGCGGAGCCGACTCATACTTGTGAGGGCATCCACACCGTAGTGATACGGATTAGCCAGACCACCACGCACAACCTACAAATCCTTCGCCGCAGCGGGGGACAAGCATTCGCACATGTCGAATGGATGGGCTGTTGCAGTTACGAGGCCCGGACGCTGGGGGGCACTCCGGGCCTCGTCTTCGCTGCCATTGCTGACGCCGCCAAGCGCTCAGTATCAACGTCAGGACATGCGGCAGGCTGTTGCACCGAAGTAACAGGCTTTCTGTTCCTGCATCGGAACCGAAAATTCTATTTGGCGCCAATTTCGAAGTTGCGTTAGTTTTGGTCCAGCCGGGGCTACCGGCTATTTGATACGCTTTTATTTTCAATAACCCCGTGACCGCAGAGCGGAAATGCCTGCGGTCGTTTTTACCGGAGGCTTATTGTCATGATATTCGACATCATCAGCGTTATAATTCTATTTCAGACCATAAGAGTTCTTTCCCGGTTGATCAGGCAACGGCACGGCGACGTGCTCGACTACGTTCCAAGGCAAAAGTCTACTCTGTTCTAAGCGTTGCCTAGCCTCGCTTCCAGAGGTGCTACGGATGAAGAGATTTTTGATCGCCTCGACCATTATCGCCGCCGTCCTTTATTTTGCCGACCAGTATTATGCAGCGGGCAAGTACACTAGCGCCGCCGGGCAGTTGGCGACGCAGATGCGGCATTCGTTCAGAATTTAGGCCCGCAGTTACGTGATACTGTGTCCGACGGCGACTTCGGCTTTACTCCCGGCGGGGAGAGATCCGACAGCCAAGCTTGCAGCCTGACTTCCGAAAATGACCCAAAGAGACGTCCCGTTTACAAGGTCCTGTAAACTATGGTCTCGGCCCGATAGCCGCCGAGTAAAGTAAGCTCCACACAAGTGAGTCGTAATTCGCCGAGTCAAATTCGAGCGCAATTCCGGGCCCTTTCGGGAGACACTGATGGCACGCAAGCTGGCCTTCGTTCTTGCTTCCTCCAATCACGGGACAATGATCGTTAACCGATTGGACTATCGGATGGTCGATGCCACCCAAGGATACGGCGTCGGCTTCCAGATTCTTGAGACCGGGACATTCGACCTCGGCGAGGTCAAGATGGCGCTGAAAGTGCTCGGCCGCCGGCGTCATCATCATGGCGACGGGGTCGTGGCGATTGACTGCGGCGCCAATATCGGCGTCCACACTGTGGAGTGGGCCAACGCGATGACCGGATGGGGATCCGTGCTTGCGATCGAAGCGCAGGAACGAATTTTCTATGCCCTGGCCGGCAATATCGCGATCAACAACTGCTTCAACGCCTATGCGCTGCACGCCGCGGTGTCGTCCGAACCCGGAACCTTGAAAATCCCCAATCCCAACTATCTCGTCCCCTCCAGCTTTGGCAGTCTGGAACTGCGTCAGCGTGCCGGGAATGAGTTCATCGGGCAGATTATCGACTATGAAGAAAACACCGTCATTGTCCGGAAGTTGACGATCGACGAGATCAATCTGCCGCGGGTGGACTTCATCAAGATCGACATCGAGGGCATGGAAATGGAGGCGCTGGAAGGCGGACGCGCAACCATTGAAAAATGTCTCCCGGTTATGCTGATCGAGAAGATCAAGGCAGACTCCTTGCAGCTCGTGGGATGGCTGGAGGCGCGCGGCTACAAGGTGATGCAAGCAGACATCAATCTGCTGGCCATTCATAGCAGCGACAAAACGCTCAGCGACGTCAAATAGAGCTGACGTAGCGACCCTGACGAACCGAAGCGAACGCCGAGCAGCTGCGAGGGAGACGGGAAAGCTGTTGGGGCAGCCGGTTCTTCCGCTTGGAAACGTCAGGGTTACGGGTGTCATGCATCGGGCGAAAAGGCTTGCCGCTTAAGGCAGGAAGCTCGGTGGCAATCTCGCCGTCTGCCGACATGTTGCGTATCATCGGCAGGTCGAAGGAAGAGGCACTCTCCCTCGGCTCTGCTCCTTGAGCCGAGGGCCTTTTTGGCGAACGGCTCAGCGCCGGACAACGATTTCCAAGAACTCCTGCACCGAGCGCGGCACCTCGTCGAATTCAGCAAAGCGTCGGCGCAGCTCGTCGGCAATATCGACCGTGACGTCGCGCGACCAGCCCTCGGCGGTGTTGAAGGCGACAATGCGAACGGGGTGACTATACTGGTCTTCCATGAGACGTTGGATCAGCGTCTTCCGGTCAGCGCTTTGCTCATCTGCTTCGCACCAAGCGCGCCCGAGCTTGCCAAAATCGTTTAGCACCACATAGGTGTCGCCGTCGGCGCCATGCGGCACGATGGAGGGGGAGCGACGCATCATCTTTGGCTCCAGCAAGTCCCGCACAAAGCGACCTCACTTCGCGGGCAGGGTCGCCTGCTTCCGGGCCGGGGACTGGGGCGTGAGCCCGGCCGCGACACTGTATCCGAGGAAACTTGATGGAATGACTGCTAAAAAGGAGCACCCCTTAAGTTCCATCCACCTTCCGGACGCGCGAGCGGGGACGAACGATTCCTGCTGCGACGCTGACCGGCTGGGCTGGGCGCCTCGATGGGCGCACCCTCGCCAAAAGATTGTTGAGCACGGTCATCGCGCCGGCGGCATCGTTCGGAGCCTGCTGCAGCACTCGCGCGGAAGCAGTGGCGATTGGCTTGCTACCGATCCCATCAGCCGTTGCCGAAACGGCGGCGCTCTAAGTCGAATGCGCCGGCTGCGGCTCGACGTCATATTTGCGCGCGAGCCAGGACGAGATCGCCGCCGGCACCAGGCCAACCATGCCGTAGAGGACGAACTGCAACGCACCGGTATCGGGCCCGCGCGAGCCGTAGAGCAATTCGGCGAGCGCGAATCCGAGGCAGGCCATGATCACCACCCGTCGCGCGGGCTTGATGCGCGGCACATGGAACAGGATGTCGTCGATCGCGCCCATCATCAGCGTCGGCACGACGCCGAACAAATAGCTGTAAGGCAGCGTCTTGCCGAACGCGGCCAGGAATTTTCCGACCTCGCCCCAATTGGTCTCGGTCCAGTACCCCGACGACACCGTGGTCGCGAGCAGCAGCAGGAAGCCGCCGATGAACGGGCCGATGGCTGCGAAGATCAGATAGCGTCTCATGGCGACCTCTGCGTGAACCCGTGTATCAGGCCGACCTTGTTCCGTTGACCCGACATGATCCGGTTCCTGATCGGCAACTCGGCGCGTGCAATTTCGAATTCAGTCAAGGCGGAGTCAAGGGCCAACCAGCTTCGGTTACACCGTGTGAAACTGTCAGGTCTAATTCCGGCTCGCGAGAGTGATCAACCGGGCCGCTCAGCCGACTTTCACGGCCACGGCCGCGGAGCGGCCGCCGCCGTACCAATCCGGTCAGCCCAGTTTCTTGCCGGCCGTCGCTTGAGCGAGCAGCCGATCGGTGCCCCATCTGACCGTCCATTGCGCCACCGACAGCAGCAAGGATTCATGGATCGCAACGCACTGGTCGAGCTCGCATTGGGTCGGCGGCGGGCAGCCGGGCCGGTTGCGAACGATCATCGTCGTTGTCGACCAGGTCAGCCGGGCAGCCTTGCAGGCCACGATCAAACCATACAGCCGTTCGCTATCGAGCAAGGGTTCAATGGCTTCCGGCTTGACGTCGGCCTTCAATGCGAGCGCGGCCACCACATTGATGTATTCGCCCCTCACCGCGAACCGGTTCACGGCTCCATCACTGAGCTTGCCCGCGCGATTGAGCGTGGCGAGTTCGGTTTGCACCGCGGTGTAGTCGACCTTTGGCCGGGTCACGCGCGGCCGTTCGACGGCTGCAGCTACCGACCCTTCCGCTTTCGGCTTCACAACAGGTCGCGGAGCCGTGAGGAACCGCGCCAGCACCACGTCGGCAACCTTGCCAAGCAACTCCCGCAGCAGGTTCGCGGGAAGGTCCAGCCGCAGGCCGATCTTTTCGGCGAGGCTCTCGTCGCGCTCCGCCCGTCCGACCAGCGTCGCGTAGCCGCATTCGGAGAAGCGTGCGCCGGCGTTCCGCGCCAGCGCATTGGAGACGCTGACGTCGCCAAGCCGCATCAGCGCATCGGTGAGTTTCTCGCTGAGCGCTTTACGGTCGCAGATCGCCAGCAAATGTTGCTGACGACCGCTGTTGACGATTTCAAGCAGGTCCGCTTCCGACAGGCAGTTGGACCTTCGCAGCACCGGCCTGGCGACCAGGGGATCGTCGTGAAAAGCAAGCGCACGGATCGTCCGGCGTGGCGCCGGTGCGATCGCGGACAAGTCTTCGCTGAGATCGACCAGCATGGTCGCCTCGACGCGCCCGATCAGGGGAGCGAGGACACCATCGACAGAATTGATCTGGGATTCGCTGAGGTGATCGACGTTGGACAGGAACAGGTCCGTCACCTGCCCGAAAATCTGGGCATCGTGCTCGGGTCCGCCCTTTTCGGCGCCGTTCAATTCCGCGCGCAGGTTCGGCGATACGGCAGCCATCATGCGTTCCACTGCGGTTAAGGCATCGCGCGGATCACTGGCATGGCCAGGAGCCCCTTCAATGAGGGCAACGTCGATGCGAGCAGGCAATAATTGCGGAGTTTACGCAGAGTTCCCTAATGGGAAGTTGCCGGCCAAACCCGGCTTGTCAGCATTTGTACGGAGGGCAGCCCCTACTCCCCCCACGCCGCGAACGCGTCGTTGAACGCGCGCTCGCCGGGGGCGCCCTTTTCGATCGCGATGATGGCGCGGCGCTGGTTGACGTAGACCAGGGGCACGTCGAACCAGGAGCGCTCCTTCAGGAGCTGCAGGTTGCGGGTGCGGTCGGCATCGACATTGGACAGGCCGACCAGGAAGAAGCCGTCGGTGACCTTGACCGCGAGGCCGGCCAGCGGCGTGCCGCGCGCCTGCTCGTTCGACTTCATCAGGATGCCGGGTACGTTGCCGACGCCGCCGCCGGTGAAATCCTGCGGCAGGATGAACGTCAGTTCCGCGGTGTGGCTCGCCGGCAATGAGCTATCGGTGTTGCGGCGGAACGACATCGTCATCTTGAACTTGCGGTCGGGAATCTCGATGTCGGCGCGCACGGCGATATCAGGCTTCGCGTTGCCGGTCGCCTTGATCTGTTCGGTGCGCCAGATCACCGAGCCGACATATTGCTTGCCCTTGGGATCGCCCGGATCCTCGTCATACAGCACCACGCGCTGCGCCACCGGCGCCACCGTGTCCGACGACGAGGGCTGGCCGACGCGATCGGGAATCTTCGGTTTCGACTGCGGCGCCGAGGCATCCTTCGGCGCTTCCACCATCGTGGGCTGTGATTTGAACAGGCCGCTGACGCCCGACAGCACCGAGCGGCCCCACAGGATTCCGGCACCGACTAGGATCAGCACGATGCCGATCGCGATCGCGCTCTTGAACGGGAACACCGCCGGAGCGCGGGTGCGCTTCTTCGGCTCGCGGTCGCTGCCGAGCCCGATCCGCGAACGCTGCTGCGGGGGCGGCATTTGCGGCGGCTGGGTTGCGTAGCGGTCCGCCTCCTCCTGCGACTCGTCATAGGAATAGGGCTGTTCGGGATCGGCGCCGCGGTTTTCCATGCCGGGCTCGATCCGGTCGAATTCCGGCGAGGGCGACGGCACGTTGGCGTAGGTTTTGCGCGCGTTGCGGTTGGCGGTCGCGGCGGCGCGGCCGAGATCGTCGGCATCGGCGGCGATATCGCGGAAGCCGCGCATGCCGGGCGGCTGCGGCATCTGCGGCGCCGAATTGTCGGGGCCGCGGCGCGGCGCGCCCGATCGTTCGCGGGTCGGCGGCAGCACCGGCTCCTGCATCGGCAGTTGCGGCGGCTGCGGGCGCGGCGGCGGCGTTTCGGCGCGGAGATTGCGGTCGGAGCGCTGCGGATCGTCCTGGCCGAGCGGCGGGCGGGCGTCGCGCGATGGCGGCGCCGGCGGACGCGGGCGCAGGGCCGGCGAATCAAGCGAAGACGGGCCGGATTCCGGCGGCCGGGCGTTGGCACGGCGGAAGGCATCGCCGCTCGAGGAGCGCGGGGGGCCGCCGGGCCGCGTGGCGTCGCGGGCGCGCTGGGCGGCCTCGGATTCGACCTTGCGGACAGCCTCTTCCAGCGACAGCCGTTCGCGGGTGATCTCGGATTCGCTCAGGGGCGGCTGCACGCTGCGCAACTGCGCGATCAGCGCCGAGCGGGCCCGTTCATACAGGGCACGGCGGCTCTCGCCGGGGGCGCTGGGGTCCAGGCCGGCAATAGCACGCGCGATCAGCGGGTAATAATCAGCCATATCAACTCAATCATGCACCCTTGCCGGTAACATCCCGTTAAGCCTCAAACGGGTTCTGCACCAGAATAGTATCCTCGCGTTCGGGGCTGGTGGAAAGCAAGGCGATTGGGCAGCCCACCAGTTCCTCGACCCGCCGGACATATTTAATGGCCTGGGCCGGCAACTCCGCCCAGGAGCGGGCGTTGGCGGTCGGTTCCTTCCAGCCCTCGATGGTCTCGTAGATCGGCACCACCCGGGCCTGGGCGCCCTCGCCGGCCGGCAGATGGTCGATTTCCTTGCCGTCCAGCATGTAGCCGGTGCAGACCTCGATCGAATCGAAACCGTCGAGAATGTCGAGCTTGGTCAGCGCCAGGCCGGTGATGCCGCAGGTCCGCACCGTCTGGCGCACCAGCACGGCGTCGAACCAGCCGCAGCGCCGCTTGCGCCCGGTGTTGACGCCGAATTCCTTGCCGCGGCGGCCGATCTCCTCGCCGATCTCGTTGTTGAGCTCGGTCGGGAACGGGCCGAGGCCGACCCGGGTCGTATAGGCCTTGCAGATGCCGAGGACATAGCCGACCGCGCCCGGACCCATGCCGGTCCCGGTCGCCGCCTGCGCGGCCACCGTGTTGGACGAGGTGACGTAGGGGTAGGTGCCGTGGTCGACATCCAGCAGCGCGCCCTGCGCGCCCTCGAACAGGATGCGCTTGCCTTCGCGGCGCTTGATATCGAGCAGCCGCCACACCGTCTCGGCATAGGGCAGCAGTTTCGGCGCGAAAGCCGTGAGTTCCTTCAAGATGCCGGCGCCGTCGATTTCGTCCAGGTTGAAGCCGCGGCGCAACGCGTTGTGGTGCGCCAGCAGGCGGTCGATCTTGTGCGGCAGCGTGTCGAGATCGGCGAGGTCCATCAGGCGGATGGCGCGGCGGCCGACCTTGTCTTCATAGGCCGGGCCGATGCCGCGCTGGGTGGTGCCGATCGCGGTGGCCTTGTTGCCGGACTCCCTGAGCGCATCGAGTTCGCGATGCAGCGGCAGGATCAGCGTGACGTTTTCGGCGACACGCAGATTGTCGGGGCTGATGGCGACGCCCTGGCCCCTGAGTTTCGCGACCTCGTCCAGGAAGGCCTGCGGATCGAACACCACGCCGTTGCCGATGACGGCAAGCTTCGAGGGCCGCAGCACGCCGGACGGCAGCAGCGCCAATTTATAGGTCTCGCCGTTGATGACGAGCGTATGGCCGGCATTGTGACCGCCCTGGAAGCGCACGACGATATCGGCCTGCTCCGACAACCAGTCGACGATCTTGCCCTTCCCCTCGTCGCCCCACTGGGCGCCGACGACGACAACATTGGCCATTTCTAAGGTGTTCCCTGCAACTCGGTTGATCCCAGCATGATATTTCCGGAAGGAGTGCCCGTCTTTCCGGATCGTGCTTTATCTCTCGTTCGAGCATAATCCTTGCGGAAAACCGGTACCCACTTTTCCGGGATCATGCTGCCCAGCCAAAATCACGGCCGGGGGCCGTTTGCATGCGAGGCAGTCCAACCGGATAAAGGAAGCGGGCAACCGACGCAAGCAAGAAGGCAGCTTTCGGGGGTGCTTAGAGGGCCTCCAACCCATTGATATCCCCGGAAAATTTGTGGCGGCGCCGGGGCAAAGAGATGAACACGGAGTAATCCGCCCGATGTCCAAAATCACGAGGGCAACCCAGGCGCTGGAAAAGGCCGGCGTGCGGTTCACCCTGCACGCTTACGAGTACGATCCGGAGGCCGAAAGCATCGCCCTGCAGGCGGCGGAAGCGCTTGGCGTCGAGCCGGGCCGCATGCTGAAGACGCTGATGGCCGAGGTCGACGGCAAGCCGGTCTGCGCCGTGGTGCCGTCGGACGCCGAGGTCAGCATGAAGAAGCTCGCCAGCGCCTTCGGGGCCAAGGCCGCCAGGATGATGCGCCCGGCCGATGCCGAACGGCTGACCGGCTACCATGTCGGCGGCATCAGTCCGTTCGGCCAGAAAAAGCGCGTGCCGGTCGCGATCGAGGCGGCGGCGCTTGGCCATGCCGCCGTGTTCCTCAACGGCGGCCAGCGCGGATTGCAGGTCGAGCTCGATCCCAACGATGCCGTCAAGGTTTTGGGCGCGATCGCGCGGCCGCTGACGGCGTAAGTTTGACCTAACAAATAGCCACACACTTTCCGTCATGCCCGGGCTTGTCCCGGGCATCCACGTCTTTTACTAGCCGATATAGCTAGGACGTGGATGGCCGGGACAAGCCCGGCCATGACGAGAGACTATTTCTGAGTTCAGACTAAGGCTGCGTCTGCGCCCACAGCATCGCCTCGACGATCGCCTCGCGCAGTTTCGGGCGCAGATCGTCGTCGCATTCGATGAACGCCAGAATGGAGCTGGCACGAACCGCGAAGCGGTGACGCTTTTCGGCTTCGGCCTCTTCGGCCGACAATGGTTCTTTCAAAAACGGTTTTTTCAACAATTTGTCCCATCCGTTGCCAAATCCGACCGCACGAAAAACGAACTGCGAGATCCGCAATCGTCCCAAATCCGTGGTCCACCGGTCGAACGGACACTCAATTCTTCAATTCAAAACGCGAACTCGATAGCTCAACTCAATTGTTACGCATAATGCCTGTATTACGCATAATGCCTGCGCCTCCCGCTTGTCTCCCAAAAAATCGGGTTGGTACACCCTTCCAAAATCACCTCTAGATTGCATACTCGCCCCCTCCGTGGCAACCCCGAAGCGCCATGGCGCGCGCCGCGCCCGGCGTTTCGAGCCGCGCATGGTCGCGATGCATCTGCCCCATTGATGAAGCCGTCAAATCCGTGTCTGTGGCTTGAGCCGGGCGATCATTCCGGCCCGGCCACCCGCGCCGGGCGGGGCCGCGGCGCCATGAACCGGGCCCTCTTGTTTGACGCGTTTTCTCAAGCGCGAACCGGTTTCCACCTCGCTCGAAACCGCGTTGGACCGAATGTCCGCTTCCGAACCGACGTCAAGCGCTCCGGCAGGCAACTGGCTCGCCAACCAGCCTTATCTGCTGCTCTCGGTCACCGCGATGTGCTGGGCCGGCAACGCCATCGTCGGCCGGCTCGCGGCCGGGCATATCGCGCCGGTCACGCTTTCCTTCCTGCGCTGGACGTTCGCGTTTCTGATCATCCTGCCGTTTGCCTGGAAACATCTGGCGCGCGACTGGCCCGCGATCCGCGGCCGCCTCGGCATCATGATCGTGCTCTCGATCACCGGCATCGGCGCCTTCAACACCCTGCAATACTGGGCGCTCGAGCATACCCAGGCGCTCAACACGCTGCTGCTGCAATCGGCGGCACCTTTGGTGGTCGCAATATGGTCTCTGCTGCTGCTCGGCGTGCGGTTGACGCTGGCGCAGGCGTTCGGCGTGCTGCTGTCGCTGTGCGGCGTGCTGGTGATCCTGCTGCATGGCGACCTCACCACGCTGTCCAAGATCGATTTCAACAAGGGCGACCTGATCTTCATCGTCGCGCTGGTGATCTTCGCGCTGTATTCGGTGCTGTCGCTGAAGCGCCCGAATATCCACGCGCTGTCGTTCGTCGCCTTCACCTTCGGCGCCGGTGCGGCCTGCCTGATCCCGCTGTTCATCTGGGAACTGTTCGCGCGCCCGCCGATGGAATTCAACACCGCCAACCTGCTGACGCTGGTCTATGTCGTGGTGTTTCCCTCCACCCTCGCCTATCTCTGCTTCAATCGCGGCGTGCAGTTGATCGGCGCCAACCGCGCCGCGCCGTTCTTTCATGTGGTGCCGGTATTCGGCACCGTGATGTCGATCGTGTTCCTCGGCGAACATCCGCAGGCCTTCCAGCTCATCGGCTTTGCGCTGGTGCTGACCGGCGTGTTTGTGGCGTCGCGAAAGCAGCAAAGCGCCTGACTTGCCGGATCAAATCCGCTATCGTTCCGGAATGCTTTGCAAGGCATTGAAATGAGAGCGCGCGCCAGCAACCTGATGATCGGCACCCTGACCCTGGCGTTGATCGCCGGGTCGCTGGGCGGTTTCCTGACCTACCGCAAGATCGCCGGCATCCGCCAGCAGGTGCCGTTCCGGGTGATTTTCGAGGGTTCCGCTTCCGGCCTGCGCAAGGGGGGCAGCGTCAATTTCGCCGGCATCCGGGTCGGCGAGGTGGTGTCGCTGAAGCTCGACCATCCGCGCCGCGTCGTCGCCCTCACCATGATCGACGGCGCCACGCCGGTCCGCAAGGACACCCAGGTCGGCCTCGAATTCCAGGGCCTCACAGGAATTGCGGCGATCTCGTTCACCGGCGGCTCGGACGGCGCGCCGCCGCCGCCCAAGGGGGAGGACGGCATTCCGGAACTGACCGCCGATGCCGAAGGTACGCTCGGCCTGCAGGAGAAAATCCGCCGAGCGCTGCGCAACGTCGACAAGGCGATCACCGACAACGAGACGGCGGTCAAGGACACGCTGCTGAATTTCGAAACGTTTACCGCCTCGCTGTCCGGCAGCGGCGAGCGGATCACCAATGTCATCAACACGGCGGACGCCGGCATCAGCAGCGTCGACAATGCGCTGATCAAAACCCAGAATTTTCTCGGCGGCCTTGCCAGCGACAAATATGGCGGCGAGCTGCTGCCGACCGTGGCCTCGATGCGCGAGCTGATCGAGAGCTTTGACAAGAAATCCGACAAGGCGTTGAACGATGCCCGAAAGATGCTCGGCGAGCTCAGCCAGTCCATCAACAGCAGCAAGTTTGGCTCCAGTCCGGCGAGACGATAGGCTGACGCCGCAATAATAATCAAAACAGGGAAACGCCGTGCTCGACAAATCCGCCACCGTAACGCCGCCGCCCACCACCGTCACCCGCGCCGAAAACACCGTGCCGCGGAGCTTGAAGAAGTATCTGGCGCTGGACGATTTCGAAGCGACGGCGCGCCGGAGAATTCCGAAATTTCTCTACGGTTACATTTCCGGCGGCGCCGAGAGCGACGCCGCGGTGCGCGACAACCGCAAAGCCCTCGACGAATACGGTTTCGTGCCGCGCGTGCTCAACGACGTTTCCGGCCGCGACCAGACCGCGACGTTGTTCGGCAAGAGCTGTGCCTCGCCGTTCGGGATTCCGCCGATGGGCTCCTCGGCGCTGTGCGCCTATCGCGGCGACATCGTGCTGGCGCAGGCGGCGCGCGCGGCCAACGTGCCGATGATTCTCAGCGCCTCGTCGCTGATCACGCTGGAGGACGTGCGCCGCGCCAATCAGGACGCGTGGTACCAGGCCTATCTGGCCGGCGTGCCGGAACGGATCGAGCCGCTGGTCGACCGGGTGGCAGCGGCCGGCTACGACACCTTCGTCGTCACCGCCGACGTGCCGGTGCCGCCGAATCGCGAGAACAACATCCGCAACGGCTTTCAGGTGCCGCTTGCGATCACGCCGCAAGTCGCCTGGGATGTCGCGACCCATCCGCATTGGCTGTTCGGCACCTGGGCGCGCACCGTGATGAACCACGGCATGCCGCATTTCGAGAACATGGATGCGAAGCGCGGCCCGCCGGTGCTGGCAAAGAACCTGATGCGCAATATCGGCCATCGCGACCAGCTCGCCTGGAAACATGTCGAACTGATCCGCCGCCGCTGGAAGGGCAAGCTCGTGGTCAAGGGCCTGGTCTCGCCCGCGGATGCCAGGATCGCGCGAGAGAGCGGCGTCGACGGCCTGATGCTCTCCAACCATGGCGGCCGCCAGCTCGACTACACCCTATCGGGCCTGCGCACGCTGCCGGAGATCGCCGCCGAGGCCAAGGGTATGACCATCATGGTCGACGGCGGCATCCGCCGCGGCACCGACGTCATCAAGGCTTTGGCGCTCGGCGCCCATTTCGTCTGGATCGGACGCCCGTTCCTCTATGCGGCGATCGCCGGCGGCGAGGCCGGCGTGGCGCGTGCGATCACGCTGCTGCAGGCCGAGATCGACCGCGACCTCGCGCTACTGGGGATTCGCAGCCTCAGCGAGATCACGCCGGATCTGGTAAGGCGGTTTTGAAGCGGCCTGCTTGAACCTCGCCCCGCTTGCGGGGAGAGGTCGGATTGCGAAGCAATCCGGGTGAGGGGGTACAGGTCTATTCACGCGCATCGAATTCGCGGAGAGAGCCCCTCACCCCAACCCTCTCCCCGCAAGAGCGGGGCGAGGGAGCAGACTGTCTCACCCCACCTTGAACTTGCTGTAGGCTTCCTTGGTCGCGATGATGACATGCTCGGCGCAGCCGTTGGTGCGGTGCGGGTCGCAGCGGGTCTCATAATCGGCCGACGTCATCATGTCGATGAAGGCGGCCACGGTTGGATAATACACCAGCGCCAGATAATCCCACTGGTTGCCGGCCTCGACGCCGAGCGCGACCGCCTTGGCGTCCCCGGTCCACAGCAGCGTGCCGCCGCGCGCCTTGATCATCGGCACCGTCAGCGCGCTGTAGCGCAGATAGGCATCCCAGCCCGAGCCGTCGCCGTCGAGCGAGCGCTCGCGAAACCGCATCAGGTTCACCATCACGACCGGCGCCTGAAGCTCCATCGCCTCAAGACCCCTGACATTCAACAAATTCACACCCATCACCTGCTCCGGCGGTATCAGACAAAGCCAACACATTGTAGCATTGCAGGCGCGGGACTTGTCGCGTGATATGATTCCGGCGCAACTTCATCCGAGATCATGTCCCAGCCCGCACCAGCGCCTTCCGCCCTCGATCCGGTCCGGTGGCTCAACAACCAGCCCTATATCCTGCTGACCCTGACCTCGCTGTTCTGGGCCGGCAATATCGTGCTGGCGCGTCACGTCGCCGGCCACGTGCCGCCGCTGACGCTGTCCTGTCTGCGCTGGATCGGCACGTTCCTGATCCTGCTGCCGTTTGCCTGGCCGCACCTGAAGCGCGACTGGCCGATGCTGCGGGCGCATCTGCCGCTGATGCTGCTGCTGTCGGCGCTCGGCTTTGCCTACAACAACGCGATTTCCTACTGGGCCATGCAATATACCGAGGCGCTGAACGCGCTGCTGATCCAGTCCGCCGGCCCGCTGTTCGTGGCGCTGTGGTCGCTCGCCCTGTTCGGCGTGCGGCTGACCGGCGCGCAACTCTCAGGGATCGCGATCTCGCTGGCAGGCGTGCTCACCATCATCCTGCGCGGCGACTGGAGTGCGCTCGCCAGCATCAGCTTCAACCGGGGCGACCTGATGTTCGGCAGTTCGCTGGTGGCGTTCGGGCTGTACTCGGCGCTGATGCCGCGCCGGCCGGTGACGCATCCGCTGTCGCTGATTTCGTTCACCACCTGCTGTGGCGCCATGATGCTGGTGCCGTTCTCGATCTGGGAATTTTCAACCGGCGTGACGCTGAAACTCGATTCGATTTCGATGGCGACGCTGGCCTATGTCATCGTGTTCCCGTCGACGCTGGCCTATCTGTTCTTCAATCGCGGCATTGCGCTGATCGGGCCCAATCGTGCGGCGCCGTTCTTCCATCTGGTGCCGGTATTCGGCTCGGCGATGGCGATCCTGCTGCTCGGCGAGCAGTTGCGGCTGTTTCACCTGGCCGGCTACGCGCTGGTGCTGGCCGGCGTCGTGATCGCGTCGCGGCGGGCCTCGGCGAAGGCTTAAGGTTTGCGGGCTGCGGCGTAACGCCTGACCGGCTTCCGCTTTCGCAGCCGACAGGCTAGTTTCGCCCCAATCCGCCAAGAAATTCATTTGAGGAAACGTACTATGATCGCATTGTCGAAACCATGCCGGCTCGTCACACTCGCTCTTTCGCTGGCGTTGACTTCGGCGGCCTCCGCGCAGGCGCCCTATCCGAACCGCAACATCACGCTGGTGCTGCCATTCGCCGCCGGAAGCGGCACCGACACCACCACCCGCCTGATCGGAAAGGAACTCGGCGTGGCGCTGGGCGTCAACACGGTGATCGACAACAAGGCCGGCGCCAACGGCTCGATCGCGGCGAGCTACGTCGCCCGCTCGGCGCCCGACGGCTACACGCTGTTCGTGACCACCAACACGACGCATTCGGCCAACCCGTATCTGCTGAAGACCATGAGCTACGACCCGGTCAAGGATTTCACCCCGATCGCGCGGACCGGCGACCTGCCCTTCATGCTGGTGATCAATCCGGAAATCCCGGCCAATTCGGTTGCCGACCTGATCGCGTTGGCGAAGAAGGAGCCGGGCAAGTACTCCTATGCCAGCGGCAGCTCGTCGGCGATCGTCTCGGGCGCAACCTTTGCCCGCCTCGCCGGCGTCGATCTCCTGCACGTTCCCTACAAGAGCTCGCCGCCGGCGCTGACCGACGTGATCGCGGGGCGGGTCTCGATGATGTTCGTCGACGTTCCGACCGGCCAGCCGCACGTCAACGGCAAGGCGCTGAAGGCGCTTGCGGTCACCACCAAGCAGCGCTCGGCGCTGTTGCCGGAGCTTCCGACCATGGACAACACCGTGAAGGGTTTTGATATCACGTCGTGGCAGGGCTATCTCGGCCCGGCCAACATGCCAAAGGACATCGTCGTCAGGCTGAACGCGGAAATCCGCAAGATCGTCGAGCGCCCGGACATCAAAAGCCAGCTCGCCGAGCGCGGCATGGAAGCCTTCTCCGGCCCGCCGGAAGAGTTCGACGCATTCCTGAAGGAACAGCTGGTGCTGTGGGAGAAGCTGATTACGGCCGCGGGGATTGAGAAGCAGTGAGGCCCCACTCTCTCGTCATGGCCGGGCTTGACCCGGCCATCCACGACTTACTTCTTTGCGCTATCCCTAAGAACGTGGATGCCCGGGACAAGCCCGGGCATGACGTCTTTCTTGCCGCGTCGGTGGGTTACGGCTGCGCCTAACCCACCCTACGACACCGTTTAGGCCGCGCGGACCTTGGCCAAAAATTCGTCGACCGCGCTGCGCAGCATGCCGGACTGGTTGTCGAGTTCGCGGGCGTTCGACAGCACCTCGGATGCGGCCTTGCCGGTGGCGGCGGCTGCCGTGGTGACGCCGCCGATATTGGCGTTGATCTCGCTCGATCCGGCCGCCACCGACTGGATGTTGCGCGCGATCTCGCGGGTGGCATCGCCCTGCTGATCGATCGCGGCCGAAATGCTTACCGTGATCTCGCTCATCTGCGCGATGGTCTCGGTGATGCCGCCGATCGAGATGACGGCTTCGCTGGTGGAGGCCTGCATCGCCGCGACCTGCGCCGAGATTTCCTCGGTTGCCTTGGCGGTCTGGTTGGCGAGCGCCTTCACTTCGGAAGCGACGACTGCGAAACCGCGGCCGGATTCGCCGGCGCGCGCGGCCTCGATGGTGGCGTTGAGCGCCAGCAGGTTGGTCTGTGCGGCAATCGAGTGGATCAGCTTCACCACTTCGCCGATCTTCTCGGCGCCGGTCGAGAGGGCGCCGACCGTGGCGTTGGTGCGTTCGGCATCGCCGACCGCCTTGCTGGCGATCTCGCTGGAGCGCGCCACCTGGCGGGAAATCTCGCCGACCGAGCTGGATAGTTCCTCGGCAGCGGCGGCAACGGTGCCGACATTGTTCGACGAGCTTTCCGATGCGGCGCTGACAGTGGCCGCGCGCGAACTGGCATCGCTCGCGGTCGCCGTCATCGACTGCGCCGTGCTCTGCATACCGGCGGCCGCGGTCGATACCGAGCGGACGATGCCGGTGACGCTGCGCTCAAAGTCGCCAGCGATATTCTCCATCGCGGCGCGGCGATCGGCCACGGCACGGGCCTGGGTCGCAGCCTCGGCCTCTTCGAGCCCGCGGATACGGACCGCATTGTCCTTGAAGATCTGTACCGTCGCCGCCATCGCGCCGACTTCGTCGCCGCGGCCGAGGCCGGGGATCGCGCCGTCGAGCTTGCCGTCGGCCAGTGCCTGCATGCGCGCGCCGAGTTCGCCGAGCGGCTTAGAGATGCTGCGGCCGATCATCCAGGCGATGCTGCCCGAAATCACGCCGATCCCGAGAATGGCGAGCCCCAGCAGCCAGGCGATCGGCTTCATCTTGGCGTCGAGATCGTCGAGATAGGCGCCGGTGCCGAGGTACATGTCGAAGCCGGGAACGTTGACGGCGTAGCCCATCTTGCGGATCGGCTTTTCTTCGCCGGGCTTCACGTATTCATAGAACAGCAGGATCGAGCCGTTGGCCTTGACGCCGTCCATCAGTTCCACGGACAACTTGCGGCCGTTGGTCACGACGTCCATGCGGTTGGTGCCGACCTGCTTGGGATCCGGCGCCAGCACCGTGATGCCGTTATAGGCGGTGCCGAACAGGTAACCCGCCCCCTTGTCGTAGGTCAGGGAATTGGCGCGCTTTTCGAATTCCTTCAGCGCGGCCTCCTTGGTCATTTCGCCGGCATCGACCTGCTTCTTCAGGCCGGCGGCCAGATTGAGGCCCATATCGACAATCGCTTTGGTCTGGTCGAGGCGCGCGTTGAACATCTCGCGCTGCATCAAATAGCCCGCGAGGGCGCCGGCGGTGCAGAGGCCGAGCAGGGTCACACCCACCAAAATACCGAGTTTGGGGGTGATCTTCATATTTGTCAGCTTCACAGGGGGATCTCCGGTAACGGGTGCGCGGGGATGCGATTGGCGGATTGATTCAGTGCACGATATCGTGAGACCCTTTAGAACTCTGTTAAGCGTCCTCCGTAGAAGTCCTGACCAGGCAACAAAAGGCAGGACCCCTCGGCGCGAACGGGAATGGGACGGAAAACGGCCAAGACCGAGTGAGAAGGCCGCGTGAAAGATGAAGGCGGCGCCGCTTTGTCGCCGCTACAACCAACACCGAAGAGTCAAATCGGGGAGAACAGGAAATGCCGAAGTTCAGGATTTTGACGCCGAAGGGCGCGAGTTTCACCGTTGCCGGCAGCAATTACGATTATGAAAAGGAGGCGCTCGATCCGATCGGCGCCGAAATCATCGAGGCGCCCGCCAATGAAGCCGAGTTCATGGCGGCGGCCAAGACCGCCGACGCGATCTATGCCAAGGGCATGCCGATCACCAAAACGGTGATCGACGCCCTGGAAAACTGCAAGGTCATTACGCTCGGCAGCGTCGGCGTCGACAGCGTCGACGTCAAGGCCGCCACCGCCCGCGGCATCCCCGTCACCAACATCCCCGATACTTTCATCGAAGAGGTGGCCGATCACGCCATGATGCTGCTGCTGTCAGGCTTCCGTCGGCTGGTCGAGCAGGACAAGATGGTGCGCACCGGCCGCTGGGCCGAGGGCCGCCCCGCACTCCTGAAGATTCCCCGGCTGATGGGCCAGACGCTCGGCTTCATCTCGTTCGGCCGGGTGGCGCGCGCGGTCGCCAAGCGCGCCGCCCCGTTCGGCCTGCGGATGATCGCCTACGATCCCTTCATCCAGGAGACCCTGATTTCCGACCATGGCGTGATCCCGGCAACCCTGTCGGAAGTGCTGTCGCAGTCCGACTTCCTGTCGATGCATGCCCCTGCCCGGCCCGAGGTGCACCACATGCTCGGCGAGAAGCATTTTCGGCAAATGAAGAAGAGCGCGGTCTTCATCAACACCGGCCGCGGCGCTACCGTGGACGAGGAAGCGCTGATCAAGGCGCTGCAGGAGGGCTGGATCTCGCATGCCGCCCTCGACGTGCTGGAAAAGGAACCGCCGTCGCACAACAACCCGATGCTATCCATGGAAAACGTCACCCTGACCGCCCATGTCGCCTCGGCATCGGCACGTTTCGACGAGGCGCGCAAGCGCCGTGTGGGCTACGAATTGTCACTGGTCCTGCAGGGAATGTGGCCGGTAAGCTGCGTCAATCCGTCGGTACTGCAGAACACCACGCTCCGCCGCTGGCAACCCGTCAGCATGGATCGCGGGCCAAACAGCTAAGCCAAAGCGTTTCCGAACCAGTTCACCGGCGATTCAACGCCGGGAACCAGAAAAACAGGGAGTAGACCATGAAGAACGACATCACCCGTCGCGATGCGCTCGCGCTTGGCGTTTCCGCCGCAGCCCTCGCGGCCACCGGCACGTCGGCGCGCGCTGAAATCAAGGCCGCCGATGTTCCGGCGCCGGCGCTCCCGATCGAAAAGGGCGCGACGCTGCGCATGCTGCGGCCGGTCCGGTTCGTCCCGGCCGACGAAGAGGTGTTCCGCGCCAACGCCGAGAAATTCACCGCCAAGACCGGCGTCGAGGTCAAGGTCGACTTCGTCGGATGGGAAGACATCAACCAGCAGACCGCGGTGACGTCCAACTCGGGCGCCGGCCCCGACATCATCATCGGCTTCGGCGACTCGCCGCACATTTATGTCGACAAGCTGGTCGAATTGACCGACGTCGCCGATTATATCGGCAAGCGCTACGGCGGCTGGCTGGCGCTCGCCCAGAAGTACGGCAAGAAGGCCAAGAGCAATTCCTGGATCGGCTTGCCGTTCGGCGCCAGCGGCGGCCCGCTGGTCTATCGCAAGTCGATTCTCAAATCGGTCGGCTTCGACCGGGTTCCGGAAGACCATGCCGGCTTCCTCGACCTCTGCAGGAAGCTGCAAAAAGCCGGCAAGCCCGCGGGCTTCGCGCTCGGCAATGCCGTCGGCGACGGCAACGGCTTTGCAAGCTGGCTGCTGTGGTCGCACAACGCCGCCCTGCTCGATGAAGAAGGCAACGTCATCATCAACAGCAAGGAAACCATCGCCGCGCTGAAATACCTCAAGGAACTCTACCCGACCTTCATCGCCGGCACGCCGTCGTGGAACGACGTCAGCAACAACCGCGCCTACTCGTCCGGCGAAATCTCGCTGACCGCGAACGGCGTCTCGCTGTATTTCTCGCTGAAGAAAGATCCGGCGACGGCTGCGATCGCCGAGGATACCGAACACCAGTTGCTGATCAAGGGACTGGCCAAGGTCTCGCCGATGTCGGGGCTGACGCTGAACGCCATGGTGTTCAAGCACAGCCCGTATCCCAACGCCGCAAAGGCCTTCCTGCAGTTCATGCTGGAGAAGGAACAGTACGAGCCCTGGCTCAACGCCAACAGCGGCTACTGGGCGCAGCCGCTGGCGGCCTACGCCGATGCCGCGGTGTGGTCCGGCGATCCCAAGGTCGCGATCTTCAAGGACACCATGAAGAGCAACTACTACAACGGCTACAACGGACCGATCTCGACCGCCACCGGCGCCGTCAACGCCGACTACGTACTGGTGCAGATGTGCGCGTCCGTCGCCACCGACGCCGCGACGCCGGAAGCCGCCGCCGCCGAAGCGGAGCGCCGGGCGAAGCGGTATTTCCGCAGGTCGTAAAGGAACCGTCATTCCGGGATGGTGCGTGAGCACCAGACCCGGAATCTCGAGATTCCGGGTTCGCGCTAACGCGCGCCCCGGAATGACTGGCTACTAAGGACGAACACCTGATGTCCGTGACCACACTCCCATCGCGGCGAACAGTACAGCAGCAGCCGGGCTGGCTGGTGCGGCTGTTCGACTACAAGCCGTTCCTGATCACGGTCTGCCTGGCGCCGGCGATCGGCCTGCTCGCGGTGTTCCTGACCTATCCGCTCGGCCTCGGCGTCTGGCTCGCTTTCACCGACACCACCATCGGCCGCCGCGGCGTGTTCGTCGGCTTCGAAAACTTCCAGTATCTGCTGAGCGATCCCCTGTGGTGGAACGCGGTGTTCTACAGCGTGGTCTACACCGCGATCGCGACCTTCGGGAAATTCGCGCTCGGCTTCTGGCTGGCGCTGCTCCTGAACAACCATTTTCCGTTCAAGAGCCTGCTCCGTGCCATCATATTGCTGCCCTGGATCGTCCCGACCGTGCTGTCGGCGCTGGCGTTCTGGTGGATCTACGATCCCCAATTCTCGATCATCTCCTATCTGCTGGTCGACGTGCTGCATATCCGCACCACCAATATCGACTTTCTCGGCACGCCGTGGCCGGCGCGCTTCTCGCTGATCGCGGCCAATATCTGGCGCGGCATCCCGTTCGTGGCGATCTCGCTGCTGGCGGGCCTGCAGACCATTTCGCCCTCGCTTTATGAGGCGGCGATGCTGGACGGCGCCTCGGCGTGGCAGCGTTTCCGCTACATCACCTTCCCGATGATGATGCCGATCCTGGCGATCGTGATGACGTTCTCGATCATCTTCACCTTCACCGATTTCCAGCTGGTCTACGCCATCACCCGCGGCGGACCGGTCAACTCGACGCATCTGCTGGCGACGCTGGCGTTCCAGCGCGGCATCGCCGGCGGCGAACTCGGCGAAGGCGCGGCGATCGCGGTCTCGATGATCCCGTTCCTGGTGTTCGCTACCTTGTTCAGTTACTTCGGCCTTGCCCGCCGCAAATGGCAGCAGGGAGAGAGCAATGACTGACGCTGTCGCACAACCATCCACCAACGTCGCCAGCGCCACGCCGGACACGATGGCGTGGGATTCGCGGGCGCGGCGGGTGATGATGATCTACCTGCCGCTGTCCTGCTTCGTGCTGATCCTACTGTTTCCGTTCTACTGGATGGCGATCACCTCGTTCAAGCCGAACGCGGAGCTGCTGAATTACAAGGAACACAACCCGTTCTGGATCACCTCGCCGACCATCGACCACATCCGGCATTTGCTGTTCAACACCGCCTATCCGCGCTGGCTGAAGACCACGATGTTGGTGGCGATCGGATCGACGACGCTGTCGTTGTTCGCTTCCACGCTCGCGGCCTACGCGATCGAGCGGCTGCGCTTCCGCGGCAGTCCCTATGTCGGCCTCGGGATCTATCTCGCTTATCTGGTGCCGCCGTCGATCCTGTTCATTCCGCTCGCTACCGTCGTGGTGCAGTTCGGCCTGTTCGACAGTCCGCTGGCGCTGATCCTGGTATACCCCACCTTCCTGGTGCCGTTCTGCACCTGGCTCCTGATCGGCTATTTCAAGTCGATTCCCTATGAGCTCGAGGAATGCGCGCTGGTCGACGGCGCGACGCGGCTGCAGATCCTGTGGCGGATCACGCTGCCGCTGGCGGTGCCGGGCCTGATCTCGGCCGGCATCTTCTCCTTCACGCTGTCGTGGAACGAATTCATCTACGCGCTGGCGTTCATCCAGAGCAGCGCCAACAAGACCGTCCCCGTAGCGATCCTGACCGAACTGGTCTCCGGCGATGTCTATCAGTGGGGCGCGCTGATGGCGGGTTCGCTGCTCGGCTCGCTGCCGGTCGCGGTGTTCTATTCGCTGTTCGTCGACTACTACGTCTCGTCGCTGACCGGTGCGGTGAAGGAATAGCTTTCAGCCGCAGACCATGCGGCCGATTGCCGTGCGGTGACGGCATAAGGCCGCACACTTATCCAACGCCGTCACGCGCTTTTCACAAAACCGTCGGCCGGCTGTAACGACCTCTCCGCAAGACACTGCGCATCGCCACCTAAAGGAGATCCGCCATGCGCTTGTCATTGCTCTGTTCCGTCGCCTCCGTCTTTCTGATCACGGGCGCCTATGCGCAAAGCGAAGGTGAATTTCCAGCCGCGCTGAAGGGCCATGCTGTACTGCCGGCGCAGAGCTTCATCGATGCACCGGCCGACGCACCTGACGATCTCAAGACCTCGGGCAAATACACCACCGGCCGTCGCGTCGATGCGCTCGGCACCGTGATGGGTAAATCCTATGAACGGCCGACCGGCGTGTTGCTGCCGTTCAAGGGCCAGCCGCTGCAGGGCCATTCCGGCATCAAGGTGATGCCCGACGGCTCGTTCTGGGTGATTACCGACAACGGCATGGGCTCGCGCTACAACTCCGCGGATTCGATGCTGTATCTCAACCGCCACAAGATCGACTGGACCACCGGCAAGATCGACCGCCAGGAAACCGTGTTCCTGCACGACCCCGACAAGAAGGTGCCGTTCCGCATCGTGCACGAGGATACCGCCAAGCGCTATCTCACCGGCGCCGACTTCGACACCGAGGGTTTTCAGGTCATCGGCGATATCTTCTGGATCGGCGACGAATTCGGTCCTTACGTCATCAAGGCCGACCGCAACGGCAAGGTGCTTGGCGTGTTCGAGACCGTGGCCGACGGCAAGCCGGTGCGCTCGCCGGACCACTGGGCCGTGCAGTCGCCGGGCGCCCCGGGCGCGAGCTATACCAACGTCAATCTGCGCCGCTCCAAGGGCTATGAAGGTTTTGCGTCCTCCAAGGACGGCAAGTTCCTGTACGGCCTGCTCGAAGGTCCGATCTGGGACGCCGAGAAGAAGGACTGGGAGCGGGTCGACGGCAAGGAAGCCTCGCGAATTCTCGAATTCGACGTCGCGGCGGAAAAATTCACCGGCCGCTACTGGCAATATGTGTTCGAGCAGAACGGCAACGCCATCGGCGACTTCAACATGATCGACGCCACAAGCGGCCTCGTCATCGAGCGCGACAATGGTGAAGGCACCGCCGACAAGGCCTGCGCGCCGGGCGTTCACGGCGAAAACTGCTTCCCTGACGTCGCCAAGTTCAAGCGCGTCTACAAGATCGAGCTCAATGACGGAAATGTCGGCAAGCCGGTCCGCAAGATCGGCTTCATCGACCTCTTGAAGATCCGCGATCCCGACAAGAAGGCGCGCAAGCCGCTCAACGACGGCGTGCTGGCATTCCCGTTCTTCACCATCGAGAACGTCGACCGCGTCGACGAGACCCACATCATCGTCGGCAACGACAACAACCTGCCGTTCTCGTCGAGCCGCGATCCCAACAAGGCCGACGACAACGAATTCGTGCTGCTGGAAGTCGGTGATCTCCTGAAGGCGAAGTAGCGCTATTCCCTCTCCCCGCTCTTGCGGGGAGAGGGTCAGGGTGAGGGGCTCTCTCCGCGGACTCGACTCGCGGAGAGTCCCCCTCACCCGGCGCTTCGCGATAGCCGAAGCTTTGCTTCGGCGTTCTTGTTAAGAACGGCCGCCGAAGGCGGCCTACGCTCTCCCCGCAAGCGGGGCGAGGTGATCTTCGCCGCCTCTAGCCCGACGGAATGATCACGACGCCCTTGTCCTTGGGCCAGCGCACCCGCCAGGCGAAGGCGATATCCCTGACCTCGCCGGGCTTGGCGTCATAGGCCCATTCCAGCACGCCGCGCTTGTCGCGCAGATTGGTCGCGGTCGGCGGCGTGGTGGCGGGAAGCATTTCGACCTGGATTTCCTCGTTCTCGCTGACCGGCAACTGGTCCTCGATCGCAATTTTGATCGGGAAGTCGTGGCCGTTGCGCACCGTGGTCTTGAACGAACGTTCGTCGGTCTTCGAGGTCGTCACGATCAGGCCGGCCGAGCCCTCGTTGCGTTCGACGACGGCGCGCTCGATCTTGATCTTGTCGTCGGCGCCGAAGCCGAGCCGCACCGTCTCGTCCTTGCTGGCGGCGGCCATCTGGCCGCGGCCGACAAAGCTGTCGTCGCGATAGATCGAGACCCGGCCCGGCAGCAGCGGCGCGTCCTCGTTCTGCTTGAAGCTGGCTTCGAGGAACGCGGTCGGATCCTTCACCGGCACGGCGCGTACCGCCAGATCGGGCGCCAGCGTCACGCTCGAGACGCGCAGGCTCTTGGCGCCTTCGCTGGCGCCAAGGCTGACGCGGCCGGGAATTTTGAACATCACCTGGAAGCCGCCGACGTCGGCAACGGCCTGTTGCTCGTCGGCGCGCTCGGGAGGCGGCTCCGCCAGCTTGGCGAGCCCGCCGCGGGCATATTGCCGCACGCTGTCCATCGCCCCGATGCTCGCGGCGGGCGCGGCCGGCATCGGGCGCTGCAATTGCGGATACTGCACGATCAGCGAGTTCAGATCCGGCGCATTGCCGCCGCGTGCGGTACGCACCGTCGAGACCGACAGCGCGACATTGGACCAGTCCTCGCCGGTGTTTTGGGTGATTTCGGCGCGGCGCACCAGTTCGAGCGCAGGCTTGCGGTCCATCGTGCCGGTGTCGAGCCTCGCATCGTACAGCGGCGTCCAGCGGGCGTTCCTGACGGCATAGGTCACCCGCAGCGTCGCTTTGGTCGCGGCCGATGCCGCCAGATCGATCCGGACTTCGAGCTTGCTCGGCGGCTTCTGCGCGCGGTCCTGTTCGAGTTGCGCGATTTGCCGGTCGAGTTCGCGCTGCTTGCGTTCGGCGTCGCGGATCGCGGTATCGGCGGAGGCTACTTCCTCCGCGACCGCGGCAAAGGCGGCGCGCCATTCCGAAATCGGGCGCGCCTCGCCCTTGTCGCCGATGCCGGCCGGAGAGCTTTCGGCAAAACGCTCGGCAAATTTGCGCCGGGCGCCAGCGGCATCGACCGCGCCCTGCAGGTTGGCGCGCTCGTCCTTGAGCGCCTCGATCCGCTTGTCGAGTTCGGGCAGATAGATCGGGGGTGCCGCGCGCGGTGGCCGGGCGTCGATCGCGCCGATGGTGAGTTTCGTCCCCGCCTCGCCTTCGACCCGCAGCGAGGACGGATCCAGCGTCAGCGGAAAATCCTTCAGCACCGCCGAATTGTCGCCGGCCGGAAGATCGAGCGTGATGACGCGCGTGACGCTGGCGCCGTCGGGATAGACGGTGACGGCGTCGACCGCCGAACTGGCGTCGAGGTCGGCCGCCTGGGCTTGGGCGGCGGCGAGCCCGGCGAGGACGACGAGACTGGTCGTGACAAGACTGTTGGCAATCGATCGCATGGATTCCCTCCTTAGATCCGTCGTTAAGACGGCAGCGCGCAAAAAGCCCACCACCCCTGGTGATGAGACGCGGCGGGGAAGCAACCGGTTCGATTGGGGTTTCCATATGGCTCGCCGGCGGCGGGACCGCGGCGAAAGCGCGCGGCAACGTTGCGGCCCTGTCAGGGATGGCGTTCCTGATGGCGGCTCTGGCCGAACACGCGGCGGAGCAGCTCGGCCGCGGTACGGGCGCCGACCTTGCGCATGATGCCGGCCCGATAGCCTTCGACCGTCCGTGCACTCAGGCCGAGATACCGTGCGATTTCCTTGTTGGTCTCGCCGATCACAAGCCGCGCCAGCACCTCGCGCTCGCGGGCGGTGAGCGGCGCGCAGCCGGGAATGTAGAGCGATTGTCTCGAAACATTGTCCGGCGATGTCCTCTCGGAATACGCACCGCTGGCTTCCTCCAGCCGGTCGACAACCTCGCTGATGCGGACCGGCTTGACGATGAAATCGAACGCGCCGCTGCGGATCGCATCGACCGCCAGCGGGATGCCGCCATTGGCCGAGGTGACGAAAATCGGCGCCAGACAATTTTCCGAACGGAGTTTCTTCAGCACCTCGAGTCCCGAGCGGTCGGCCGCGTCGACTTCGATGAAGACGCATGCCGGCGTACGGGTTCGCGCATAGGACAATAGCGCGGCACCATCCGCGAAGCTGATGACGTCGTAGCCGTTTTCCTGCAGGCCGTTCGACAGCGCTTCCCGCGTCCTCGCGTCATCGTCGATGACGAATACCTCACCCCTGGACGTCGCATTCCACGGCATAGCAGTACCCCGGCAAAGTGATTTTGGTCGATATGGCGTTGGGTGATCGCCGGCAGGTGATCGAAATAAATGGGTCGATATAACTGTGCTGCGATCCGATGAGCCCGGCGTTCACGCGCGCCGGCGTCTCCGTATTACGGTCGCGTCTTTATACGCAATCGGGCCGTGACGTTTGACCGATGGGGACAAATATTTTACATTTCGGGACATTCGTTGAAGGCTAAAGCATGACCGATCTGATCCGGAGCGCCAGCCTGACGCATTATGCGGAAATTGCCCGATCCGTGGGCATCGACCCGAAGGCGATGCTGAAACAGGCACGGCTTCCGCTGCATTGCCTCGAAAATCCTGACCTGCGCATTGCCGTCGCCGGCGTCCGCCGCCTGCTGGAAGATTCCGCCAAGGCCTCCGGTGCCGAGGAGTTCGGGTTGCGGCTGGCCGAGCGCGGCGGCTTCTCCACCCTTGGGCCGGTAGCGCTCGTGGTTCGCGAACAGGCCACTGTCGGTGCGGCGATCGAAGCGCTGGCGCGTTACATCCACATTCAGGACGAAGCGATGCGGCTGGAAATCGACCGGCGCGACGACCTGGTCACGATCGCGATGTTCCTGCGCGGCGGCCATCAGCGCGCCACGCGGCAGTCGACCGAACTGGCGCTGGGCCGCGTGCACCGGATCATCGCCATGCTGTTCCCCGAACAATGGCGGCCGCTCGAAGTTCATTTCGCGCACGCACCGCCGCGCCGCCGCACCTATCACCGCAAGTTCTTCGGCTGCGAGGTTACGTTCAATTCCGAATTCGACGCCATCGTCTGTCATGCAACCGACATGAACCGCGCGATCTCGACCGCGCAGCCGATGCTGGCGAGCTATGTCGAGAGCCGGATCAGGGAAATCGGCCCACGCCCGGAAGCCTGGGACGACAAGGTCCGCGAACTGGTGCGCGCGCTGCTGCCGGGCGGAAACTGCACGATCGAGACCATCGCCGAACATCTGGGCTGCGACCGGCGCACCATTCACCGCCGCCTCAGGGAATGCAGCACGACCTTCTCGGCCATCCTGGATGCCGAGCGTTCGGATATCGCGATGCGCCTGGTCGAGGACGGCAACCGGCCGCTGAAGGAGATCGCCGAACTGCTCGGCTTCTCGGCGCAGAGCGCGCTGGCGCGGTGGTTTCGCGGCAGGTTTGGCTGCAGCATCACCGGTTGGCGCGGCGGCAACCGGCAGCGGACGGTGGCGGCTGCCGCGCGGTGGTAGTTTCGAAAGGCGCGATCGCCTCAGGCCGCACGCACCGAGTTCAGGAATTTCCCGACTTCGAGCTTGAGGCGGTTGCTGTCACCCGACAGCGACTGGGCCGCCGACAATACCTGCGTCGAAGCCGATCCGGTCTCGCTGGCGCCCTGCCGGACGTCGGTGATGTGCGCACTGACCTGCGACGTTCCCAGCGCCGCCTGCTGCACGTTGCGGGAGATCTCCTGGGTCGCAGCACCCTGCTCTTCCACGGCGGCCGCAATGGTCGACGAGATTTCCGACAGTTTTGCGATCGTGCCGCTGATACCCCTGATCGAGCTGACGGAGTGTTCGGTGGCGGACTGGATGTCGGCGATCTGGCGGCCGATATCGCCGGTCGCCTTGGCGGTCTGCGCGGCCAGCGCCTTGACCTCGGAAGCCACCACCGCAAACCCGCGACCGGCCTCGCCAGCACGCGCCGCCTCGATCGTCGCATTGAGTGCCAGCAAGTTGGTCTGCCCCGCGATCGCATTGATCAGTTCGACGACGTCGCCGATGCGCGTCGCAGCCAGCGACAACTCGCCGACCCGATGATTGGTCTGCTGCGCCTGATCGACGGCCTCATTGGCGATGCGCGCCGATTCCTGCACCTGGCGGCTGATCTCGTTAACCGAGGCCGACAGCTCTTCGGAGGCCGACGCCACCGACTGGACGTTGGCGGCGGCTTCCTCGGAAGCGGCCTCCACCATGGTGGTGAGCTCCTGCGAGCGGGCGGCGGTCGAGGTCAGCACGCCGGCCGAAGCCTCCAGCTCCGTCGAGGCCGATGACACCGTCTCCACGATCTCGCCGACCGCGCCTTCGAAGCTGTCCGCCATCCTGATCATGTCGGCCTTGCGCTGTTCGGCCAGCAGCCGTTCCTGCCGGCTCTTTTCCTCGGCTTCCTCCCGCGCCTTTTGCTCGGCATTGACCTTGAACGTCTCGACGGCTTGCGCGATCTCGCCGATCTCGTCGCGCCGGCCGAGGCCGGGAAGCACGACGGCGAAATTGCCGTTGGCAAGTTCGATCATGGCCGTGGTCATGGCTTTCAGCGGCTTCGACACCGAGCGGCCGATGAACAGGCCGGCGCCCATCACGAGAACCGCAATCACGGCAATGGCAACGGCGATCAGACGCTGGATGCTTTCTCGTTCGGCCCGGTCCGACTGCTCGGCCTCGGCCCTGATCGCGGTGACCGATTTCGATACCGCCTCGATCACGGGCTCGACCGCCGCAAAGGCCTCCGACATCGCCTTGAGTTCGGCCGCCAGATTCAGCGCCTGCCCCATCCAGGCCTGGAAGTCGCGCTGATAGTCGGCGAGCTTCTGCTTCAGCTCTGCCTTGGCGGCCTCCGGAATATTCGCGCGCTCGAGGCCTGCGATAAATTCGGCGTTGCGCTTCTTCATGTCGTCGCCATACCTGGCGTCGCGCCGCAGCATGAAATCCTTCTCATGGCGCCGCATCGTCAGCATGGTGATCAGCAGCGACTGCTCCTGCAGCTGCTCGACCCGCGCTTCGATATCGTGGACCGAATTGCGCAGGCGTCCTTCAAGGCCCGATTTTTCGTCAAGGCCGAGCTCGCGCTTCTGTTCGACGACTGCGGTGAAATGCGCCTGATACTTCTTCAGCGACGCCTGCATCGCCTCGATCTGACCGGCGAGATCGGGTTTGCCGATCGCAACGACCTTGTCGTGCAGCCTGTCGATATCGGCGGCAACGGCCTTGCCGATCTCGACCTGGCTGTCCGCCTTCTTCGCGTCATTGCGCAGCAGAAAATCCTTTTCGGCGCGGCGGCCTTCCAGCAGCTCCACTTCGATCTGCCGGTTCAGTTCGGCGACGCTTCGCGCGCTTTCCGCAGCGCTGCGGTACACGGCCACCGCATCCTCGCCGTAGAGATGGATGCCGCCGACCAGCACGACGCCCATCAGGCCGATGATGCCGATCGCCGTGATCTTGTGAGTGAGACGCAATGAAAGAGACCGCATGCCGCCCCCTTTGGGGAATCGAATCAAAAATGGAAAAACCCGCGCATGCAGCTTTAACTTGGCTCCTCGAAAATTTAGTAAAACTTGCGGCACGTAGAATTACGTGCCCCTTGCGCAAATTGCAGGCAAACACGCGCTGACCCTCCCGTGAAGGAAGGGTCAGCGATCGAGATGCACGAAAAATAGGCGAACTAGAATACCAGCGCCTTGGCCTGCTTGACCTGCGGCAGCGCCTGCACCTTGCTAAGCACGTCAGCGGGCACAGCGCCGTCGACCTCGACCAGCGCAATGGCGTCAGCGCCCTGCTTGGTGCGGCCGAGATGGAAGGTCGCGATGTTGAGTTTGGCGTCGCCGAGCAGGCTCGCGAAAGCACCGATAAAGCCCGGCTTGTCCTCGTTGGTGACGTAGATCATCGACTTGCCGAATTCGGCGTCGATGCGGATGCCCTTGATGTCGACCAGCCGTGGCTTGCCGTCGTGATAGACGGTGCCCGAGACCGAACGCTCCTGCCGCTCGGTAGCGACGGTCACCGTAATCAGGCTTTCATAGTCGCTGTGCGCCGCGCGCACGATTTCGTCGACCACCATGCCGCGCTCCTTGGCGACAACCGGCGCCGAGACCACGTTGATCTCGCCCAGCATCGGCCGCAGCAGCCCCGACAGCACCGCCGAGGTGATCGCCTTGATCTTCATTTCAGCGACCTGGCCTTCATAGGTGATCTGCACCTTGGCGATGCCGGTCTCGGTGAGCTGGCCCGCGAACGAGCCGAGCTTCTCGGCGAGCTCGATGAACGGCTTCAGCTTCGGCGCCTCTTCCGCCGTGATCGACGGAAAATTCACCGCGTTCGAGATCGCGCCGGTCAGGAGGTAATCCGACATCTGCTCGGCGACCTGCAACGCGACGTTCTCCTGCGCTTCCGTGGTGGAAGCGCCGAGATGCGGCGTGCAGATCACGTTGGGATGGCCGAACAGCACGTTCTTGGTGGCCGGCTCCTCGACGAACACGTCGAAGGCCGCGCCCGCGACATGCTTGGAATTCAGCGCATCGACCAGCGCCTGCTCGTCGACCAGGCCGCCGCGGGCGCAGTTGATGATGCGCACGCCCTTCTTCATTTTCGCAATGGCCGCCGCGTCGATGATGTTCCTGGTCTTTTCGGTCAGCGGCGTGTGCAGCGTGATGAAGTCGGCGCGCTTGAGCAGCTCGTCGAGTTCGACCTTTTCGACGCCGATGTCCTTGGCGCGCTCCGGCGACAGGAACGGATCGAACGCGATCACCTTCATACGCAGGCCGAGTGCGCGGTCGGCGACGATCGCGCCGATATTGCCGCAGCCGATCACGCCCAAAGTCTTGGCAGTGATCTCGACGCCCATGAAGCGGTTCTTCTCCCACTTGCCGGCCTGGGTCGAGGCGTCGGCCTGCGGAATTTCGCGTGCCAGCGCCAGCATCAGCGTGATCGCGTGTTCGGCGGTCGTGATCGAATTGCCGAACGGCGTATTCATCACGATGATGCCCTTGGCGGTGGCGGCGGGAATTTCGACATTGTCGACGCCGATGCCGGCGCGGCCGATCACTTTCAGCCTGGTCGCCTTCTCGATGATCTTGGCGGTCGCCTTCGTCGCCGAGCGGATCGCCAGCCCGTCATAATTGCCGATGATCTCGGCGAGCTTGTCCTTGTCCTTGCCGAGATTGGGCTGGAAATCGACATCGATGCCGCGATCCTTGAAGATCTGCACGGCGGCGGGAGAGAGCGCGTCGGAAATGAGAACCTTGGGCTTGGACATCTGGGTCTACCTGAAAAGTTAATGGAGGGGGCCGCGCCTGGCGGCAGTGACGGGAATTCCGGTACGCAAGGTGGCAGCGAGCGAACTGCCTTCGAGCGGCAGGGCATCGAGCGTGCGCCCGCCGAGAATGTCGCCGGCCAACACGCGGCCGATCGCCTCGCGCACATCCGGCCATGGCCCCTGGTGATCGACGCCGAGTATCCAGCTTTGCTCCGACTGGCCAGGATACGTCGCCAGCATCAGCCAGGCGCCGCGCACCGACGGCAGGGCATCGAACTCGCGCGCGAGCGCCTCGATCAGCGCGGCCGGGATTTCCTTCGGATGCGCCAGCAGCACCTGCTGCGGCGACGACGCCGTCACGGTCTGCGGGCCGGAATCGTACTCGCCGGCCAGCAGCCGCGTGACTTCGGCCGGCGTGAAATCCTTGCCGTAATCCGAGTTCGGATTGAGCACGAACGGCGCACCCGGATGGCGCTCGAACAGATCGCGCGTGCGGTCGGGCGCGACGACGTGGTCGCCGGCGAACCAGGCCTTCGCCCGCGACGGCGACGTGAAGAACGGGATCAGCGTTTCCTGACCGCGCATCGCACCCGGCATGCTCAGCTTGGTGCCTTGGGGGATCACGGTCTTGCCATCGACTCCCGGCGGGATCCGGCCGCCTTCGGGGACCAGCACCACGAAGACTTCCGCATCCATCAGCGCGCGCGCGAAGCGCGGCCGCTCAGCCGGCTCCGCCGATGCATGCACCAGCAAGCGCTCGATATCGTTCTCGGGCTCGAACATGGGATGGCCTGTGGGTTGCCGTGCGGGAAAATCCGCACGGCCGAACTTCACGCTGCCTTACGTCAGGCCGCTTTCGGCAATGCCGCCTTGGTCTCGGCGAATGCCCAGTCGATCCACTGCGTCAGCAGCGCGACGTCGGACGCTTCCACGGTGGCGCCGCACCAGATCCGCAGGCCCGCAGGCGCATCGCGGTAATAGGCGAAGTCGTAACCGGCGCCTTCCTTCTCCACCAGCGCGACCAGCTTCTTCGAAAAGTCGGCCTGCGCGTCCGGGGTCAGCGAGGTGATCGCGGGATCGACGATCTTCAGGCACACCGAAGTGTTGGAGCGGATCGATGCATCCCTGGCCAGGAAGTCGATCCACGGCGTCTTCGCCTTCCAGTCGGCCAGCGCCTTGGTGTTGGCATCGGCGCGCGCGATCAGGGCCTTGAGGCCGCCGATCGATTTCGCCCAGTTCAGCGCATCGAGATAATCCTCGACGCACAGCATCGACGGCGTGTTGATGGTTTCACCCTCGAAAATGCCTTCGTTGAGCTTACCGCCCTTGGTCATGCGGAAGATCTTCGGCAACGGCCATGCCGGCTTGTAGGTCTCGAGCCGTTCCACCGCCCGCGGCGACAGGATCAGCATGCCGTGCGCGGCTTCGCCGCCCAGCGCCTTCTGCCAGGAGAACGTGACGACATCGAGCTTGGGCCAATCGAGCGGTTGCGCAAACGCTGCCGAGGTGGCGTCGCAGATGGTGAGGCCTTCGCGATCCGCCTTGATCCAGTCGGCGTTGGGCACCCGCACGCCCGAGGTAGTGCCGTTCCAGGTGAAGACGATGTCGGACGCCGGATCGGCCTTGGAAAGATCGGGGATATCGCCATAGCCGGCATGCAGCTTGGTGACGTCCTTGAGCTTCAATTCCTTGACGATGTCGCTGACCCAGCCTTCGCCGAACGACTCCCAGGCGATGGTGGTGACGGGACGCGCGCCGAGCAGCGACCACAGCGCCATTTCGACCGCGCCGGTATCGGACGCCGGCACGATGCCGATCTTGTAGCCGGCCGGCACTTCAAGCACTTCGCGCGTCATTTCGATCGCGAGCTTGAGCTTGGCCTTGCCGACCTTCGCGCGATGCGAACGGCCGAGCGCTGCGTCTTTGAGATTTTGGGGATTCCATCCGGGGCGCTTGGCGCAGGGGCCGGAAGAAAAATGCGGCACATTGGGCCGCGAAGCGGGCTTCGCTACAATCATGATCTATCCTTCCAGATAGTAAGCCTCCCGTTGGGGGGAGGTGTCCCGCCGCGGTACATAAGGTAAACGTGCCCGATCGTCAAGGAACTTGCGAATCGGAAATTGCACCGAGATCACGGGCGATTGATCTGCCCTGCTCTACGGATGGCGCCGGTTGCCGCTGCAACAATTCGGCGGCATCGGTGACCAGCTTGGCTGCCCGCCGCCGGCTGGGCCGGAGGCGCATCGCAACTTTGCGGATAGTCGACGTCAGCGCGTCAAAAACGGACGGTCATGCCGACATGGCTGCGCGCAAAGCCGAGCCGCTCATAGAACCGCTGCGCATCGACGCGGGTGTGGTGCGTCAGCAGTTCGACCAGCTTGCAGCCTTTGCCGCGCGCTTCCGCCACGGCCCATTGCACCAGCTGTTCGCCGATGCCGCGGCTGCGGCAATGGCTGGCGACGCGGACGTCCTCGATCAGGCCGCGCGAGGCGCCCTGCGAGCTCAACCCCGGCAGGATGCACAATTGAAGGCAGCCGACCACGGCGCCGTCGCCGTCCTCGGCGACCACAAGCTGGATATTCGGATCGCGCTCCAGCGTCTCGAACGCCTTGAAATAAGATGGCGGCAGCGGGTCTTCGATCCGTTCGCGGGCACCGCCGAGCGGATCGTCCGCCAGCATGCCGACGATGATGGCAACGTCCGCACGACGGACGGGGCGGATGGTGACTTTCGACATGACAGCCATGGCTCTTTCCAGATCAGGTTTCAGCGCGCCGGCGCCAGGCCGAGAACTTTCTCGGTCGCGCCGATCCAGCGGCGCACGGAAGGATAGTCGCCGAGATCGAAGCCGCCTTCATGCGCCACGCGCGTATAGGCCAACAGCGAGACATCCGCGAGCGAGACCGCATCGCCGACGAAAAACGGCGTGACGGCAAGCTGATGCTCCATCCGCGTCAGCGCCGCATGGCCACGCCTGACCTTGTCGGGATCGAGATCGGAAGCCGGCTTGCCCAGATAGAGCATCTGGAAGCGGCACACCGCGATATAGGGCTCGTGGCTGTACTGCTCCCAGAACAGCCATTCGTCCATCTTGGCCTCGGCGAAGGCATTGGCGGGAATGAGGTCGCTGCCGCGGGCGAGATAGCGGATGATGGCATTGGACTGCGCCAGCATGCGGCCGTCGTCGAACGCGACCGCAGGCACCTGGCCGGCACTGTTGAGCTTGAGAAATTCCGGCGTCCGGGTTTCCTGCTTGAGCGTATCGATCGCCACCCAGATGTAGGGCAGCGCCAGACGATCGCACACCCATTTCACCTTCAGGCAGTTGCCCGAATTGATATCGCCGTAGATTTTCATGCCCGCCGTCTCTTGGGAGACGGCAGAGCAGCAGGCGGGAACAATTCTGTCAACCAGCGGGGCCGGATCAGAACTTGTAGCCGAGGCCCGCGCGAACGGTATTGATGCTAGTGTCTACCGCCGATGTGAACCGGACGTATTCCCATTCGGCGCGCATGAAGAGGCCGCCGATCAGATTGACATCGACGCCGAGGCCGCCCGAGTAGCCGTAGACGAGGTGGTTGTGCTGAACTTGCGTTGCGGTCAATGTTCCCAGCGGAGTGAACGGTCCGTTTATCGTGTTGCTGACGGCATCGTGGACGACCACGGTGCGCGATATGTCGGCATTGCCGAGCGCGACTCCCGCGAACGCATATGGCAGGAAACAGCCCCATGCGTAGGCCGCCCTCGCACGGAGCGTCGCCATGTCCGAAATCGCGATCGCCGCCGATGAATTAACCGCCACGTCATGGAAGAAGCCGTCGGTCAATGCGGTGCCGCTCACCAGCTCTTTCGACGCTTGCGACATACCCCCGAACGAACCGTGCAGGTAGCTTGCTTCAAGTCCGATGACGACGTCAGTCCATTGCCAGTTGTAACCGGCGAAGCCGCCATAGGCCGACGAGCGCGACGATTGCTTTCCGAGGCCGAGATTCCAATTTGCGACATCCATCTGCTGGATGACGTTATGGTCGAGCAAGGCCGCAAGCATGTTCGCGTTCGAGCCGGAGAAATTCTCGTCCGACGAACCATAGCCGCCCTGTCCGCCGACGTAGAAGCCCTGCCAGTTCACTTGGCTGGTGGTCATTCCGTCGGTGACGGCGCCGCGGAGTATCGGCAGATCGGAGAGATCGGCGGCGTGCGCTCCGGCCGCTACCCCGCACATCATCGCTGCCAGCAAGATCAAACGCATCACAACGCTCCATCGCATACTCTGAACTTGCGCTGATCATCGCCTGTTAACCTTAACCAATCGTTCTCGCGGGGCGCCGATTGGCGCGATCTTGCCGAAAAGCCGCCGCATATTTTGCGTCGGCCTCAGCGCATGTCCGGCGCGCCGGCAAAAGCAAAACGGCGCGGGAAGATCCCGCGCCGTCTGCAATCGTTAACCGATGAAAGGCCGAATTAACCCTTGCGAACCAGCGGCTGCTGATAGACCGGCTGCGGCTGGTCGAAGTTCCAGCGCACGCCGAGCTTCAGGTCATGCGAGGTGATGTTCTTGAACGTCGTCGGGTTGACGATGTTGTTGGTGCCGTCGAAAGTCTTGAGATCGCCGGTCAGGCCGTCGCCCATGTCGAGATAGCGATAGGCGAGTTCGACGGTGAAGTTCGGCGAAACCTTGTAGGCGACACCCGCGTGCAGCGCCCAGGCCAGATTCCACTTCGAGACGTTGTCGCCGTAGGCCAGACCCGGCAGCGCGGGGCCACCTTGGTTGGCAAGGCCCGCATCGGTGAAGCCGTTGATGGCAACCCGCGCGCCGCCGACGCCGGCGCCGATGAACGGGGTCATGCACCACCAGGTGCCGAGATCGACATAGGCGTTGGCAAGAACGACCCACTCGTTCTTGGTGGCGTGATAGGTGTCCATGCCGACACCACCCGGATAGGTGATGCGGTCAGATCCGTTGAACTGCGAATTGCCGCGATATTCACCGGTGACGTCAGCGCGGAACCAGTTGTTGACCCTGTAACCGACGCCGAGGCCGTAGATGCCGGCGGTGTTGAAGTTGAGGTTTTGAACCGACGAGGTATTGTTGGCATCGAGCACGTTGTTCAGACGGTTGACGCGCTGATTGCTGAAGCCGATGTCGCCGCGCAGATACCAGCCGCCGAAGTCCTCGACCACCGGGGGCGCGTACATCTGCGGGGGCGGCGCGATCGCCATGTCTGCGGCAAACGCCGCGTGCGACAATAAAGTGGCCGCTCCGGCGGCGATGATGAACTTAACGCTACGCATTGGCTTCGTCCTTTGTCCGGTGAGGGCTGACTACGGAGGCCTCACTTCAAAAACTCACGGCCGGACGATGCCATCAAATGCTTAAGCGGCGCTTAACCCTAATTTTTAAGGTTGATAATCTCTGACGATTTTCCTGTTCGCGTGTTTGCAGCTCATAATTTACTGCATTTGAGCCGCCGAAAGCGGCAAAACCGCCATACATCCTAACGATGTATTGACGAAGCGAAGCGCGCGACCGCGTTGTTAATATCTTCTTGACGGACGAAGCCGCGCCGCGCTCAACGCGCGTGTCTTGGCATCTTCGGCAGGAACACCGCGAGCAGCCCGAGCGCCGGCAGGAAGGCGCAGACGTGATACACGAACGCGATGCCGGTGTGATCGGCGAGCTTGCCGAGCACCGCAGCACCTAGTCCGCCGATCCCGAAGGCGACGCCGAAGAACACGCCGGAGATCATCCCGAAGCGGTGCGGCATCAGTTCCTGCGCGAACACGATGATGGAAGACGTCGCCGACGACAGGATCAGGCCGATGATCACGCTCAGCACGGCCGAACCGAACAGGCCGGCATAGGGCAGCGCCAGCGTGAACGGCAGTGCGCCGAGGATCGAGAACCAGATGATGTATTTGCGGCCATAGCGATCGCCGAGCGGTCCGCCGAAGAATGCACCGGCCGCGTTGGCGGCAAGGAAGATGAACAGATAGAGCTGCGCGGCCTGGGTCGAGACCCCGAACTTGTCGATCAGATAGAAGATGTAATAGCTCGACAGGCTCGACACATAGAGCTGCTTTGAAAACAGCAACGCGACCAGCACCAGCAGCGCGATCTTGACGCGGCGCGCATCCGGGGCATCCGGATGGCGTTCAACCACGGCGGTTTTTTTGGTCGCGATCTGCGGCTGGTACCAGACGCCGATCCGCCACAGGATCACGATTGCCAGAAACGCGATCGAGGAAAACCAGGCGATGCTCGGCTGGCCGAACGGCACCACGATCAGCGCCGCCAGCACCGGACCCATCGAGGTTCCGAAGCTGCCGCCAAGCTGGAATATCGACTGCGCAAATCCGTAACGACCGCCCGAGGCGAGGCGCGCGATCCGCGCCGACTCCGGATGAAACACCGCCGAGCCGAGGCCGACCAGCGACGCTGCGATCAGAATGATTCCATAAGAGCCGGCGATGCTGAGCAGCAGCAAGCCGAAGAAGGTAAAGCCCATGCCGATCGCCAGCGAAAACGGCTGCGCCTTCTTGTCGGTGAAATGCCCGACCAGCGGTTGCAGCAGCGACGCCGTAAACTGGAACGCCAGCGTGATCATGCCGATCTGCCCGTAGTCCAGCGCGTAGGCGTCTTTCAGGATCGGATAGACCGAAGCAATCAGCGACTGCATGGTGTCGTTGAGGAAATGCGAGAAGCTGATTCCGGCCAGCACCACATAGGCCGGCCCTGCCGCGGCGGCCCCGATAGCTCCCTTGGCCGCGAGGCCGGGCGTCACGTCCGGCACCGGCACGGGCGCTGCCAGCGCTTCTTCGGAGACGGTGACGGGCTTGTTCAAGGGCGCATTCCCTCAGCGCAGATCGCAATGCAGGATTTCTACGACGCACACGCGGGTCCGACCAGCAGCAATAGCCGATGGCTGCGATGCGTCAGGGTACGCTGGATATAGCGGCAGAGCCTGTTGTCTTGACGCGTTTTCTTTACGCGAACTGGTGTCCACCCACGGATCAAGTCCGAGGGCATGCTTCGCTGGAAAACGCTTTAGGCCGCCGCGGCGTGACCGAGCGCGTCGCAGATCTGATCGACGACTTGCTCGACCAGGATGCGGTCGTCGCCCTCGCCCATCACCCGGATCACCGGCTCGGTGCCGGAGGAGCGGACCAGCAGGCGGCCGTGGCCGTTGAGGCGCCTTTCGCCGTCGACGATCGCCGACTGCACCCCGGCATGGTCGAGCGGCTTGCCGCTGCGGTAGCGCACATTCTTGAGGATCTGCGGCAGCGGATCGAAACGATGGCAGACTTCCGACACCGGACGGCGAAGCTTTTGCACCACGGCAAGTACCTGAAGTGCTGCGACGAAGCCGTCGCCGGTGGTGGCATAGTCGGACAGGATGATGTGGCCCGACGGTTCGCCGCCGAGATTGTAGCCCTGCTTCAGCATCTGCTCGAGCACGTAACGGTCGCCGACCGGCGTGCGCACCATGCCGATGCCCTGGCCTTCGAGAAAGCGTTCGAGCCCGAGATTCGACATCACAGTGGCGACGATGCCGGGCTTGGCGAGACGGCCGTCTTCCTTCCAGCTCTGCGCGATCACCGCCAGCAGCTGGTCGCCGTCGACCACATGGCCGCGCTCGTCGACCAGGATGACGCGATCGGCGTCGCCGTCGAGCGCGATGCCGATGTCGGCCCGCATCTCGCGCACCTTCTTGCTCAGCGCTTCCGGCGAGGTCGAGCCGCATTCCTTGTTGATGTTGAAGCCATCGGGGTCGACGCCGATCGCGATGACGTCGGCCCCCAGTTCCCACAGCGCTTCCGGCACCACCTTGTAGGCGGCGCCGTGGGCGCAATCGATCACGACGCGCAGGCCGTCGAGCGACAGCTCGCGCGGCAGCGTGCGTTTGGCGAATTCGATGTAGCGGTCGTGGACGCCGTCGATGCGGCGGGCGCGGCCGAGGCTGGCGCTCTGCGCCAGATGGCGATCGATCGGCTCGTCCATCAACTGCTCGATCTGCTTCTCGACGTCGTCGGATAGTTTGAAGCCCTGCGGGCCGAACAGCTTGATGCCGTTGTCCTCGAACAGGTTGTGGGATGCCGAAATCATCACGCCGAGATCGGCGCGCATCGACTTGGTCAGCATCGCGACCGCCGGCGTCGGGATCGGGCCAAGCAGCAGCACGTCCATGCCGACCGAGGTAAAGCCGGCCACCATGGCGTATTCGATCATGTAGCCGGAGAGCCGCGTGTCCTTGCCGATGACGACGCGGTGGCGGTGATCGCCGCGCTGAAACACCAGTCCGGCCGCCTGCCCCACCTTGAGCGCGAGCTCCGGTGTGATGAGACCATTGGCGCGGCCCCGAATCCCGTCGGTACCGAAATATTTGCGACTCATATTACCCCCAGCCCGTTCAGGGTTTCCCGGCCATCCTGGTCCAAGAATCCCCGAACGCCCTCCATCATAGCGTGTGGGCGGTTATAATCCCTCAGCCGTTCAAATGGCTTCAAAAAATATGATGAATCATTACGGCCATCGGCGGCCAATAAAATAGATAACCAGTTGTTATAACTTGGTATTTTACGATTCGGCGGTGCTGCCGCCAGGATGTCAGCCGACCCGTTTGACGTTACGGTCGCCCTTCGAGGGCGCCGGCTGGGTCACACTGACCGAGTCGGACCCCGGAAAAGTCTCTTCCAGCCCCTCCTCCAGGGCGTCGTCCAGCCGGCGCTTTTCGGCCTGTTTTTCGGCGGCGCTGGCGGCTTTGGAAACGGTACGCGGTGCAGACATAGCATCTCCTCCCGCGGGCTTTGCTCCGCGATTTGGCTCGGGTACCAACCATGCTAGATGACAACATAGCCAAGAAATTCAAGAAGGGCCGGAACGTCCATGAAGCACATCACCTGCATTGAGGATCTGCGCTTGCTGCACCAGCGCCGCGTGCCGAAGGCGTTTTTCGACTATGCGGACCGCGGCTCCTATACCGAGGACACGCTGCGCGCCAACCACGACGACCTGCAGCAGATCAAGTTCCGCCAGCGCGTCCTGGTCGACGTCTCGAAACGCGATCTCTCGACCACGATTCTCGGCGAGCCTTCCGCGATGC
Source organism: Bradyrhizobium ottawaense (assembly GCF_900099825.1). Taxonomy (NCBI): domain Bacteria; kingdom Pseudomonadati; phylum Pseudomonadota; class Alphaproteobacteria; order Hyphomicrobiales; family Nitrobacteraceae; genus Bradyrhizobium; species Bradyrhizobium ottawaense. The sequence continues at coordinate 2,538,133 of NZ_LT629693.1, forward strand.
CGCTGATCCTGGCGCCGGTCGGCCTGCTCGGCATGCAGCATGGCGACGGCGAAATTCACGCCTGCCGCGCGGCGCAGGCCGCCGGCATTCCCTTTACCCAGAGCACGATGTCGATCTGCTCGATCGAGGACATCGCGGCCGCCGTCGACAAGCCGTTCTGGTTCCAGCTCTACGTGATGAAGGACCGCGGCTTCATCAAATCGCTGATCGAGCGCGCGATCGCCGCCAAGTGCAGCGCGCTGGTGCTCACCGTCGACCTGCAGGTGATCGGGCAGCGCCATCAGGACATCAAGAACGGCATGACGGTGCCGCCGGAATGGTCGCTGTCGAAACTGATCGATTTCGCCACCAAGCCGGCCTGGGTCTCCGGCGTGCTGCAGGGCAAGCGCCGTACCTTCGGCAACCTCGCCGGCCATCTCAAGGTCAGCGACGACATCACGTCGCTGTCGACCTGGATCAATTCGCAGTTCGACACCTCGCTGAACTGGAAGGACATCGACTGGATCCGCAGCATCTGGCCGGGCAAGCTGATCCTCAAGGGCATTCTCGACGTCGAGGATGCCGAGATCGCCGCCAAGACCGGCGCGCAGGCGATCGTCGTCTCCAACCACGGCGGCCGTCAGCTCGACGGCGCGCCGTCGTCGATCGAGGTGCTGCCTGAAATCGTTGACGAGGTCGGCTCGCAGGTGGAAATCATGTTCGACGGCGGCATCCGCTCCGGCCAGGATGTGATGCGCGCGCTGGCGCTGGGCGCCAAATCCTGCATGATCGGCCGCGCCTATGCCTACGGGCTCGGCGCCGGCGGCGAGGCCGGCGTCGCCAAGGCGCTCGACATCCTCGCCAAGGAACTGACCACCACGATGGGCCTGTGCGGCGTCAACACCATCGCCGAAATCGACGATCGCGTGCTGGCGATTTAGAGAAATCCGCTAGCTGGCAGCACGCTGATCCTTGGTGGGCTCGACATAAAACCCCGAATAACTGTCGACCCAGCAGAGACGATCATGCACCTCTTTCACGCCGGCGGTATTTTCGGCAGCGACGATGGTCGCCTGGCGTGAGCGCTCGTCGACGATGATGCCGTGGAGATGAACAATTCCATTTCGTACCGTCGCCTGAAATCCGATCGGACGCCAAAGCGCCCGTGATACCGTGCGTGCAATCCGCTCCCGGATATGGTCGTCGTCGGCCGTCGGATCAGGAACCTCGCGCGCCATGCTGGCGACGGCCCGCAACAGATTGGCCCGGCTGACAATGCCGGCAAGCGCATCCCCTTTCAACACGGGCAGTCGCTTGACGTTGTTCTTCTCCATCGTCCGGACGATGTCGTCGAGCGAAGCGTCCTCCTGGAGGGTGACCGGATTGCGCGTCATCACTTCGCCTACCTTGCGTCCGTGTTCGCGGACGAAATCGGCTCCTTCTCTTCCCGGACCAAGTAGAAACTGAAGGCATCTCGCGCGTTTGCGTCCCGTGCCGATTTCGGCGCGATGCAGAAAATCGCTCTCCGTCAGGATGCCGACCAGCCTTTTCGTATCGTCCAGCACCGGCAAACCGCTGATGTGATGCCTCAGCATCACGTCAGCGGCTTCAGCGATCGGGGTATCGGGCGTCACCGTGATGACGTCGCGCGTCATGATTTGATGGGCACGCATCGAACCCTCCTGACTTCTGTTCAGAACGGGCGCCGCGGCGTGCGCGTCTGGCGGTCGCCCCAACCGAGGACGATGGCGAAGGTCGCGAACATGGCGGTGACGGCGATGACAACCAGGATCGTGTCGAGGGGCATTGCGGTTCTCCATGCTTGATGGAGAAGAGCTAAATCGAAACGGCTCGCGCGTGCCTTGACGTGAATCAAGTTTGGACGGGAATCAAGTTCGCAACGCCCGCGTCGACTACGCGGCAAGTTGCTCCAGCGCGGTGACGCTCAGCAGCCGCACGCCGTCGGGCACGATCACCAGCGCCTTCTTGCGCACGAGCTTCGTCAAGGTGCGGCTGACGGTCTCGATGGCGAGGCCGAGGTAGTCGGCAATATCCTGGCGGCTCATCGGCAATGGCACATTGACCGAGGTCGTGCCAATACGGCCGTAGCGGGCCTGCAGGTTCAAAAGGAAAGCTGCGACCTTTTCCTCTGCCGTCTTGCGGCCGAGCAACAGCATCTGATCCTGCGCGAGGCTCAGCTCATGGCCGGCAAACTCGTGGAGACGCCGGAGCAAATGCGGCCGGTCGTCGACATAGGCGAGAAACGCCGAGCGCGTGAACCGGCATGCCCGGACTTCGGTCACAGCCTCCGCCGCGACGCTGTAGCGGTCCATCAAGGCAAGGCCGAGAAAATCGCCGGCAAGCGCAAAGCCCACGATCTGACGCCGTCCGTCGGGCAAGGACTTGCAGAGCCGCACGACGCCCTCGGTGACATTGAAGACGCTGCCCGCCAGCGCGTCCTGCTCGAACAAGGTGGCCTTCGGCGCAAACGTCCTGACCTGGCTGATCCGGTCCAGTTCATCGAGTTCCGAAGACGCCAGGGCGCCGCACACACTGAACAGGCGAACCTTGCAATCGTCGCAGCCATTCGCGCTGCGTCCATGCTGGCAACTGCTCGCTTCCGGTCCGGCGCAAGCTGCGAGGGATGTCATAAGATGGCCCGCCTTCGGATTTGCCCTGATCTTTAGCAGTTTGATCTCAATCAACCAAAGCGGTCCTTGATCCAGATCAATGCCCAAATGCATGGCCGCCGCGATGATTGGATCCTATGGGCGCCGGCATGAACGAGCAATTAGAACAATTTCAAGCCATTCCAATGAGTTGGCAACGCGCGGCCGCAGCCTATCCGCTGGTGCGCCTGCACGATGCCAGTGTCTCGCTCGACAAATGGTTGCGCTTCGTCCGACGTCATTGCGGACCGGCGCACCCGCGCGCCGGACTGATCGCGATCAGGGATTGCCGCGACATCGTCCACGCGCTGTTCAGCTACCGGGTCGATTTCGACCTGCACAATCGCAAACGGCTTTGCGTCGCCAACCTGATCGTCGCGCATGTGCCGGGATCTCAGATCGACGAGGCGGTCGCCGCCAGCACCCGCAACATCTCGGCCGAACTCGGCTGCCACACCATCAGCGCTGAGCAGCCCTTCCGTCCCGCAACCGGGCCTTGGAAGCGATGCCCGACTGCCGAAGCGCTGACGCGGCGTATCGGCCAGAACGGCCGATTGCATTGACGCTTCGCCTCACATCGGCGGCGTAATCCCGTCGCGGCCGACATTGACGCGGTTGGCTTCGAGCGTGCCGTCGTCCTTCTTCACCGCACCGAAGATGATGATCTTGGCGCCGGCCTTCAGTTCGGACTTGTCACCGGCGACAAAGGTGACGATCGGCGTGCCCGGCGGCACCAGGACTTTCTTTTCGCCGTCCTTGTACTTGACCAGGATGTTCTGGCCGTCGGTGCCCTTCACGGTCTGGGCGACGGTGGCGTTGGTCATGGTCGAGTTCGGGCGCTGATCCCAGGGCCGAAAGCCTTCGGCGGCGCCGCGCTGGCTTTCAGGAAAAATATGCACCGCGACCGCCTTCTGGGTGCCGTCCGGTTCCGGCATCGCGGTGACGCCGATGTAGGAACCTTCCTTGATCTCGGACAATTCGGTCTTGGCAACGCCGAACACCGCCACATTGTCCGTCATCCGCACTTTCATGTCGGCGCCCTCGCGGGACTTGATCGACAGCATCGATCCGTCGACGGCCTCGATGGTGCCGCGAATGCGTACGGTCGGTGGCGTTTGCGCCGATGCCGCCATGGCGACCACGGAAACAATGGCAAGCGAAGCGATCAACGAGACGAGTTTCGACATGATGTCCCTCCCTGGGCCGTCTGTGCGGCCGATCCTTCGCAAACCCCGGAAGGAAGGGCCTATTCCACCGTCATTCCGGGATGGTCCGAAGGACCAGACCCGGAAGTTCGAGATTCCGGGTTCGATGCTGCGCATCGCCCCGGAATGACGCTTCGCGTCACATCGGCGGCGTCAGGCCGTCGCGGCCGACGCTGACGCGGTTGGTCTCGAACGAACCGTCCGGCAGCTTCTTCATGAAGGCGATTACCTTGGCGCCGGGCTTGAGGTCCGACTTGTCGGCGGGAACATAGGTGACAACCGGCGTCTCCGGGGAAACCAGCACTTTCTTCTCGCCGTCCTTGTACTTGATGTTCAGGGTGTGGCCGTCGTTGCCGACCACGGACTGTTCCACGGTCGCATTGGTCATGCTGCTGTTGGGTTTGAGATCGTAGGGCCGCGAGCCCTCGCCGGTACCGCGCATGTTTTCCGGAAACACATGGACCTCGACCGCATTATTAGCTCCATCCGGCCCCGGAACCGTGGTGGTGCCGATGAAGGAGCCGACCTTGATGTCCGTGAGCGCGATCCTGGTGATGCCGACGACCTTGATGTCGCCGGTCATGTGCAGCTTGACGTCCTCGCCGGCGCGCGACTTGACCGCCAGCAGGTCGCCATCGACGGCCTCGATGGTGCCGCGAACCCGCGACGGCGACGGCGGCTGCTGGGCGACGGCATAGATCGTGGAAGCCGCGACCATCGCGACGGCGAAAAGCGGGCGAACGAGTTGATAGCTACGGGCGGACATGCGGGGAATCTCCGGGGGGAGCGCGGCACTGGTAGTGCCGTGCTGACCTAACCATTGACCCCGGCTTTTCGAAAATATTCCGGCTCAAATACCCGCGATCAGCCGATCATGTCTTCGTGAGATCGGCCTCGACCAGCGCGCGTAGTTCCGGTGTCACCTCGGGGCGCCGGCCGAACCACAATTCGAAGCCGCGCACCGCCTGGTGCAGCAGCATGCCGAGCCCGTCGGCGGTCTTCAGTCCGCGGCCTTGGGCGGCGGCAAGCAGCGGCGTTTGCAGCGGTACGTAGACGAGGTCGGCGACCACGGCATTTTGCGGCAGCAGGCCGGCATCGAGTTCGAGCGCGGGCTGGCCATGCATCCCGAGCGAGGTCGTATTCACCAGCAGGCCTGCGCGCGGCAAGAGATCGCCGATCGAATCCCATGCGACAGGCGCGACGCTCGCGCCGAACTGATCGGCCAAAGCGCGGGCGCGCGACAGGGTCCGGTTGGCGAGATGCACGCGCTTGATGCCGCGCTCGATCAATCCGAACAACACCGCGCGCGACGCGCCGCCGGCGCCCAGCACCAATGCCTCCTCGGCCCCGTCCCATCCGGGCGCGCAGGCGTCGAGATTGTTGATGAAGCCTTCGACGTCGGTATTGGTCGAGCGCAGCTCGCCGTCGCCAAACCACAGCGTATTGGCGGCCCCGACCGCGCGGGCGCGATCGTCCGGCTTCGACAGCGCCAAGGCACGCTCCTTGTGTGGAATGGTGACGTTGGCGCCGACGAAGCCACGAACGGAAAGCCGCAGGACAAAATCCCCGAACTCGCCGGGCGGTACTGCCTCGATGACATAACCGCCCTCGATGCCGAGCGTGCGCAACCAGTAATGATGGATCAGCGGCGAGCGCGAATGCGCCGCCGGCCATCCGATCAGGCACGCGGCGGGGGATTTGGTTCCACTTGTCATGGCCGTCAAATCGGGCAAGCGGAGCTCAGAGTCAATGCTTCCGCGCGGTTACAGCAACGATGCCGCTCAGGGCCAGCGCCGCGGCGGAGGCAAACCAGATCGCGGCGAGGTTGATCCAGGCATAGGCCAGCGCGCCGAGCACCGAGCCCGCGACCAGCGCCGCCCACAGCAGCAGATTAGGCGCCCAGGCCCAGCGCGACCCGCCGGTTAGCGCCTTCGCCATCAGCTGACCGACCTTGACCAGCGCGCCGGTGACATAGGTCAGGCCGAGACCGGCGCCGCCATGGATCTGGAACACGGCGTTCTCCAGTCCCATTGCCAGCACGATCGCTGCGACCGCGAGGCTCGGCTGGCCGAATGTATAAGCGAGCGCGGCGGCGGCCAGCAGCAAGGCCTCCGCCAGCAGCACCAAGGGCTGGCGATGTGTCCCGTGCCCGAGCACGATCAGGCTGCCGGCAGCAGCCCCGGCCACGAACAGCGCGATCAGTCCAAGCGCCTCCGCCGCGGTCTGCCAATGCGCATCGGCAATGGCGACGCCCATCCGGGTCGAATTGCCGCTCATGAAGGAAACGAACAGGCCGCCGAGCTGCAGGAAGCCGATGCCGTCGACATATCCGGCCAGCGCGCTCAGCGCGCAGGCCAGGACAATGTTGCGGCGTGAATCAAGCAAACAGACATCCCATTCGTTGACGCCCCCTTCGTACGCCTCGTGACAACAGCCGTCAAAAGCCGTTGACATCCCTAATAACTGGGGGTACATTTAATTGGTGAAAATCACGTTTGATCCGGCAAAACGTCAAGCCGCCCTCAGCGAGCGTGGTTTGAATTTTACGGATGCATCTACCGTCTTCGCCGGACCGACGATCACGGTGCAAGACACGCGCCGGGACTACGGTGAGGCGCGTTTCCAGACCGTGGGGTTTCTTGCCGATCGAATGGTGATGGTCGTCTGGACACCGCGCAATGACGCCCGGCATGTCATCTCGATGAGAAAATGCATTGACCGTGAGAAAGCGATCTATCAAGAGCGATTTAGCCAGGGTTGATGCCCATCGCATCACCAAGGCCGAATATGACGAAGCTCCGGAACTGACAAAGGAGATGCTGGATCGCGCGGAAATTCGTCACGGCGATAAGGTCATCAAGCGCGGCCGGCCTCCGCTCGAAAATCCAAAGGAAGCCGTGAAGCTGCGTCTCGATCACGACGTTCTTGCCGCCTATCGCAAGACCGGCAGAGGATGGCAGACGCGCATCAATGCCGACCTCCGAAAGGCGGCTCGAAAGCTGGCGAGCTAACGAAAGTCTGCTTCAACAGGGTTGAACCAGACTCTTCCGTTTCCGTTCGGAGCATGAACTTTCGGAAAACCGGACTCAACGTTTCGTTAGCGCTGCGCTTCGGATCCTGTTCATGCTCTACGCCGCCACCCGGTGCGCGGCGATGATCTGGTCGGCGGCGCGGCCGGTAACTTCGGCCATGCGGTCGAACTGCCGCGTAAAACTGCCGGCACCGGCGGTGGCCGACCGCAATTCCACGATCAGGTCGCCGATCTCGGCTTCCGGCATAGTGGCGCGGACGCAATCCCATCCCGGCCAGTTCTCGCGGGTGTCGAAACCGAGAATCTGGCCGCGCCGCGCCGACAGGATGGCGTTGATCTTCGCCGTGGCATCGGTCGGGCAGACGATCTCCACCATATGGATCGGCTCCAGCAGCACCGGCTGGCACTGCGGCAACGCCTCGTTCATGCCAAGCCGCGCCGCGGTGCGGAAGGCGAGATCGGAGGAGTCGACGCTGTGATAGGAGCCGTCCGTCAGCGTGACATGAAGGTCGATGACGGGGAAGCCGAGCGGGCCGCGCACTAACCCGTCGACCACGCCCTCCTCCACTGCACCGATATAGTTGCGCGGCACCGCGCCGCCGACGACCTTTTCGTGGAATTCGAAGCCCGATCCGCGCGGCATCGGCTTGACCTCGAGCACCACGTCGCCGAACTGGCCGTGACCGCCGGACTGCTTCTTGTGGCGGCCGCGCTGGGTGATCGGCTTTCGGATCGTCTCCTGATAGCCGATCGCGGGCGCCTGCGATTTGACGTTGACGCCGAAGCGGTCGCGCAACCGCTCCAGCGCGACGCGCAAATGCATCTCGCCCTGCCCCCACAGCACGATGTCGTGGGTCTGCGGGTTCTGCACCATGGTCAGCGACGGGTCCTCCTCGTTCAACCGCGCCAGCGCCTGGCCGAGCTTGACGTCGTCCTTGCGGTCGGTCGCCGCCAGCGACATCGCCAGCACCGGAGGCGTCGGCTCGACATGCGCGAGCGCCGACGGTGCGGTCTTGCCGCTCGACAGCGTATCGCCGGTCTTGATGGCGTCGAGCTTGCCGAGCGCGATGGTGTCGCCCGCTTCCGCCGCGGCGCGCTTGCTGTCATAGGCGCCGTTGACCGCGAGGATGCCGGAGACCCGGCCGGCTTCGCCGGCAGAGGATTGCAGCGTTGCGCCATCATCGAGGTGACCGGCGAGCAGCCGCGTCAGCGACAGCTTGCCGCCGTGCTGCAGATGCACGGTCTTGAGCACATAGGCCAGTGCGTCCTTCGGCGACGCGGCGCCGAGCCGCTTGGCGGTCGCGGTGACATCGGGCGCCTCATGCCGCAGCGCCTTCATCAGCCGCAGCACGCCGTTCTCGCGCGTGGCAGATCCGAGCAGCACCGGGCAGATCAGGCCTTCGCGCAATTCGCGCGCGAGATCGTCGAACACGGCGTCGCGCGGGGGCTGGATGTCTTCCAGCAGCTGCTCCATCAGCGCGTCGTCGTGATCGGCGAGCTTTTCCAGCATCGAGAACCGCGCTTCCTTTTCGCGGTCAAGATTGCCGCCTTCGAGATTCATGACCTCGGAAGGCTTGTGCTCGCGGTAGACGAAAGCGCGTTCCAGCGCCAGATCGACGAAACCTTCGATCAGTTCGCCGTTCCAGATCGGAATCTGCCGCAGCACCAGCGGCACGCGCGACGCCGGCTGCAGGGTCGCGAGCGTTTCACGGATGCGCTTGTTGGCGCGATCGATCTTGTTCAGGAACAGAAAGCGCGGAATGCCGAGATCTTCGAGCTCGCGCAGGATGATCTGCAGTTGCGGCAGCTTCTTCTCGTCGGCTTCGCAGACCACGACCGCGGCATCGACGGCCGGAAGTGCGGCGCGCATGTCCTGCGCGAACTCGATCGAGCCGGGACAATCGATAAAAGTGTAGGTGTCGCCCATGAAGCTGGTCGTGGCGGCGCTGAGGCCCACGCCCATCTTGTGGTGGCGCGCTTCGGGACTGGAATCGCCGACTGAAGTTCCGGCATCGACGCTGCCGGCTCGGGGGATGGCGCCCGTGCGCGCCAGGATGGCTTCAAGAAGTGTGGTTTTACCGCTCTGGAAAGGGCCCACCAGCGCAATGCACCGTGGACCGCGGGGACTTCTGACGTCCTGTCCCATTGCCGCCTCCTCATTTGGAGCTCGGCCCGTGATTGGGTCGGCAAATCAGATGCTCCGCCCGGGCGTGCGTTTTGGCAAGCGGGAAATGTCGCTGCGCTGCATCGTGATGCGCGCCGGCTTTACCTCTCGCCCCCAAGCGGGGGCGAGATGACAAAACAAGGCTTACCTACCCGGCCGCAGTTCCAGGCTTTCCAGTCCGGCGGCGACGCTGACGCCGACCTGGCCCTGCACGCTCAGCGGCTGCAACGCGATCGAATTGTTGGATCCGCCGACCAGCACATTGCCGCCGACGCCGACGCCGAGCGTCGCGCTGCCCTGGGCGCCGGCGTAAGAGCCGGAGAGGTCGCCCGGCCCGAGCCGCGCCACCGGTGCGAACACGCCCCAGGCCAGCGCCGATTCCTGGGTGATGCCGAGATCGAGCCCGACCTTGCGGATGGTGGCGATGTAGCGATCGTCGGGAACGCCATCGACGCGCAGCACGCAGCCGAGGTTGGTCACGGAACCGACAACGAAGCCGACGCTGGCGCCGCCGCGGCACTCAAGAACGCCAACCTGCACGCGTGCCGGAGCTTGCGCGTTGGCGCCGGCGATGGATGCGGTCAGCATGGCAAGTGCGGCACCGGCAAGAATGAGGAAGCGACGCATGAAGAAGTCTCCGGCTGAAAAATTGTGATGCGAGCAGAAAACAGAAAAGCGCGCCGTGCCCACGGCGCCTGGCGATCTATGCCACAACATGGCGGGCGGTGCCAGATTTGGAGCGTCATTCCGGGGCGATGCGTCAGCATCGAACCTCAGGGGTGCAATTGCACCCCGGGGACTCTCGAGACTCCGGGTTCGCGCTTTGCGCGCCCCGGAATGACAACCACAAAAAAAGGCCCGCTTGCGCGGGCCTTTCCCTAAATCGTAATCAATCTCAGCCGCGCCGATGGCGGTGATAGTGCCGGCGCGGAGCGTGGCCGCGGAACGGCTGCAGCTCGATATCGGCGATCCCGGCCGCGACGTTCAGGCCGGTCTGGCCCTGCAGGCTGATCGGCTGTAGCGCATAAGAGTTCGCAGGGCCCCCGACCAGGAAATTGCCGCCGCCGCCGATGCCGACCGACGCGTTGGCGCCGACGCCGCCGTAACTGCCGGCGAGATCGCCGCGGCTGATCCGGCTGTTCGGCGCATTCACCGCCCAGGCCAGTTGCGTCTGCGCGGTGATGCCGAGATCGAGGCCATAGCGGCGCACGGTCGCGATATAGGGCTCGGGACGCCGCCCCTCGCTCTGGAACACGCATTCGAGGCTGGTCACCGAGCCGACCACGAAGCCGACGTTCTGGCCGCCCTGGCATTGCAGGATGCCGGCGCGAACCGGCGGCAGCGCGTTGGCGGCAGCGAGCGGCGCGACCATCGCCGCTGCGGCAAGGGTCAGTGTCAGGAATCTCATGTCTCTAAATCTCCGCAGGAGGAAAGTGGATTTGCGGAGCGGACAGGAAGGAAGCGCCGTGTTCAAAACAAGGCGCTTCCCAAAGAAGACTTCAAAACATCAAACGTGCGGCGCGTGATGTGATTTGACACGTCATTATTTGACGCGTTTTCCGACGCGAAACGCTCTACCGCAAATTGCCGCAGAAGCGCTGGATGCGCTTGCAGGCGTCTTCGAGATCGGAGGTCTTGGTCGCGTAGGAAATCCGGAACGCCGGTCCAAGCCCGAACGCCGAACCCTGCACGACGGCGACGCCTTCGGTTTCCAGCAACTCGGTGACGAAGTCTTCGTCGTTGGCGAGCACCTTGCCGGACGGCGAGGTCTTGCCCATGGTGCCGGCGCAGGACGGATAGACGTAGAACGCGCCCTCGGGCCGCGGGCATTCGATACCCTTGGCCTGGTTGAGCATGGACACCACGAGGTCGCGGCGTTCCTTGAACACCTTGTTGTGCACGGGGATGAAATCCTGCGGACCGTTGAGCGCCTCGACCGACGCCCACTGCGAGATCGACGACGGGTTCGAGGTCGACTGCGACTGGATCGTCTGCATCGCCTTGATCAGCTCGGCCGGGCCGCCGGCATAGCCGATGCGCCAGCCGGTCATGCAATAGGCCTTGGAGACGCCGTTCACGGTCAGCGTGCGGTCGTACAGTTTCGGTTCGACCTGCGCCGGGGTCGCGAACACGAAGTCGTCATAGACGAGGTGCTCGTACATGTCGTCGGTCATCACCCAGATGTTCGGATGCTTCACCAGCACGTCGGTGATCGCCTTCAGCTCGCTGCGCGAATAGGCGGCGCCGGTCGGGTTCGACGGCGAGCACAGGATGATCCACTTGGTCTTCGGCGTGATCGCCTTTTCGAGATCTTCGGGCCGCAGCTTGAAACCGCTCGACGCCGGGCACACCACCGGCACCGACTCGCCGCCGGCCAGCGCCACCATTTCCGGGTAGCTCACCCAGTACGGTGCGGGGATGATCACCTCGTCGCCGGGATTGATGGTCGCCATCAGCGCATTGTAGAGCACCTGCTTGCCGCCGGTGCCGACGATGATCTGGTTCGGCTTGTAGGTCAGGCCGTTCTCGCGCTGGAACTTGCCGATGATGGCTTCCTTCAGCTCGGGAATGCCGCCGACATCGGTGTATTTGGTCTTGCCGGCCTCGATGGCGTGGATCGCCGCCAGCTTGATGTTGGCGGGCGTGTCGAAATCCGGCTCGCCGGCGCCGAGGCCGATGACGTTGCGGCCCGCCGCTTTCAGCGCGCGTGCTTTATCCGTGACCGCGATCGTCGCGGACGGCTTCACACGGGCGAGCGCAGCGGACAGGAAGGTCATCATTATCTCCTGATTATTTCTTGGCAAACGTCGTGAATTCACAAGGATTCCACGACTCTTTCTGATGGGATCGGTGCACCCTAAGGCGCTGCGCGCTGCATCGCAAGAAGCTTGGCCGGTGGGGGCCAAACTTTAGAGAACGTTAAAGCAGGCTCGGTACGGTCGGAGCAATATCAGCGCAATATTCGGCAAATTCCGCGACGAAATGACAAATTTCCGGCAAGGGCTGCGATCGGGCGAGTGGCTGACGGCGGCACGGATCCGCGGCTATTGCCTGATCATGATCGGGCTCGGCTGCCTTGCCATCGCAGGTTGGATCGCGCTGTCGCATAGCCTCGTCGACCCAAACGGCAAGCCGATCGGGACCGATTTCTCGAGCTTCTACGCCGCCGGATCGCTGGCGCTGCAAGGCAATGCGGCCGAGGCCTACGACATGGCCGCGCACCACACGCGCCAGCAATTGTTGTTCGGGCCTGATACGCCCTATTACGGCTGGCTGTACCCGCCGAATTTCTTCTTGCTCGCGGCACCCCTGGCCCGAGTGCCCTACCCGCTGGCGCTGGCCGTCTGGCAGGTCTGCACGTTCGCGCTCTATCTCGGTGTAATCGGTGCAATCCTGCGCGACGCACGGCGTGACAGCAGCCCCCTCGCAAGCCTTTGGCTGCTCGCGGCCGCGGCTTTTCCCGCGGTCTTCATCAATCTCGGCCACGGGCAGAATGGTTTCCTCAGTGCCGCATTGCTGGGAGGCGCGCTCGTCATGTTGCCGCGGCGGCCTGGGCTCGCAGGCGTGCTGTTCGGCCTCCTCGCCTACAAGCCGCAATTCGCGCTGGTCGTGCCGTTCGCGCTGCTCGCGAGCGGACAGTGGCGAACGATCGTCACGGCAGCCGTCACCGTGATTGCGGTCGCGGGCGCGTCGCTGTTCCTGTTCGGCGCCGACGCCTGGACCGCGTTCTTCGCCTCCACCGAGACCTCGCGCAAATTGCTGCTGGAAGAAGGCGGTGTCGGCTTCGAGAAGCTGCAGAGCGCGTTCGCGGCGATCCGCGTGTGGGGTGGCAGCGTGACCCTTGCCTATCTGGTTCAGGCCGTCGTCGGCGCTATTGCCGTGTGCTGCACCGCCTGGGTCTGGCGCTCGCAGTGCGACGCCAACGTCAAGGCGGCGCTGTTGATCGCCGCGACCGCGGTCGCCTCGCCCCACATCCTCGACTACGACCTGATGCTGCTCGCGCCTGCGATGGCTTTCCTCGTTGCGACGAGAGCCGGCGCGCCGTTTCGCGATTACGAAATCAGCTTGCTCGCGGCGGTCTGGATCGCGCCACTCGTCGCGCGCGCGTTCGCCGGCGCGACTGGCGTCCCGCTCGGCTTCCTCGCCGGCGCGACGCTGTTCACGCTGATCGCGGGCGGCGCGATCGGCAAACCTGCCGCTGGATCGCTGCGAGTCGCGCAAGCGTGATCCGAGTTGTTCTTGTGTGTGGATAGAATCGTTCTGCGCGCGTGCAGTGCGGTAGACGTTTCGACTTTTTCCACGGCCCAGGGCTTGCGACGCACCCCCATCGGCATCATTATTTAGGCCCCGCAGTCTTCTTGCGATCTGTCTCCTTGGCCGAGTGAACCCCGACACGATGTACAAGCTCTATTCGATGCAGCGCTCCGGCAACAGCTACAAGGTCCGCCTTGCGCTGGCGCTGCTCGGTGCGCCGTATCACGCCATCGAAGTCGATATTTTGCGCGGCGAAAGCCGCACGCCGGATTTTCTGGCGAAGAACCCGAGCGGCCAGGTGCCGCTGCTGGAAGTCGCCGAAGGACGCTACCTCGCCGAGTCCAACGCCATCCTCTGGTATGTCTGCGGCGGCACCTCGCTGGCGCCGGAATCACGGGTCGAACGCGCCGAAGCGCTGCAATGGATGTTCTTTGAACAGCACGCGCTGGAGCCCAATATCGGCGCGGCCTATTTCTGGCTGTCGCTGGTCAAAGGCGGCCGCGACCTGCAGACCCATGCGCTGGAAGACTGGATGGAACGCGGCTATGCCGCGCTGCAGGTGATGGAAAATCACCTCAAGAGCCACAGCTATTTTGCCGCCGGACAGCTCACGGTCGCCGACATCGCGCTGTACGGCTACACCCATGTCGCCGACCGCTGCGACTATGATCTCGCAACCTTTCCGGCGATCCGCGGCTGGCTGCGGCGGGTCGAACAGACCCCCGGTTTCGTCGCCATGGACTGGCAGCCCGGAGCTGAGGTCGAGGATCCCGCCCGCATCGCCGCCGGCGCCTGACCGCCCGAGCACTTCACATTCGCGCGAGAACACGCCCAAAGGTTAACAACCAGGGGGCACCCGTTAACGCTTGCGGCGGTTTCGCCGTTTTCGCGCGGGAAATGCCGCAATGTTGCCGGCGGATTCTGCGAGATTTCCTGATGTTCGCCGGTGATTCGCCGGCGTCTTGAAGGATTTGGACCATGATACGGTCGCCCGGCACGGCAGGCTTTGTGGGCCGCCATGCACCCGTTGCTTCTTCGCGATTGACCAACGCCATCGCCGCTACACTGGCGATCGGCGCGCTCTCGCTGTGCCTTGTCGTCGCGCTGACCGTGCTGTCGATCAGGGTCTCGATGGCGATGCCGATCCCGGCGTAATCACGGCTTTTCCGTTTGCATCATTGTAGCGTTTTCGAGCGAAGTGGACGCCGGTTCGCGTCAGGAAAACGCGTCAAAACAAAAAGGATAGAGCCCGGTTCTGATTCAATCAGAACCGGCCTCTGGCTAGCATGCGATGATCTCGATCGCGATCGGACCATGATGAAAACACCTGTTGGACTGGTGGCCGTCGCGCTGACGGCAGCGATCCTGCTTGCGGCGTCGCTCCTGATCGTCACCGGCACCCGTGGCGAAAATCACGCCCCTGCGGTGCGGATGCTCTCCCCCGCCGCAAGGTGATGCGCCGCTATGGGCTTTTGCTTGACGCGTTTTCTCCACGCGAGCCGGTGCCCACCTCGCTCGAAAACGCTATCATCACCATTTGTGGAAAATGAAGAACGCGCCGGCGGCGATGAAGGCGAAGCCGAGCGCGTGATTCCAGCCCAGCGGCTCCTTCAGATACAGCACCGAAAATCCGGCGAACACGACCAGCGTGATCACTTCCTGCATGGTCTTGAGCTGTGCCGCCGAATAGACCGCGCTGCCCCAGCGATTGGCCGGCACCGCCAGCCAGTATTCGAAGAACGCGATGCCCCAGCTCACCATGATCACCAACGGCAGCGAGCTTTCCTTGAATTTCAGATGGCCATACCAGGCAAAGGTCATGAACACGTTGGAGGCAAACAGCATCAGAATGGGAAGTAGCGAGGGGGAGATCGTCGGCATTTTGTCCTCTTGAAATTTCCCGGCGCTAACGACCGGGCGCGGAACCCGGTTCCATGCGATTTCGATATCATTTGATTCCAAAACCGCAAAAGCGCGGCGCATCCGGGCAACGCCTTCTTAAGACTACATAAGGAAAGCCCGCCGCGATTGAAACTATCGGGCAGACTGGAGACCTTATTGTTTGTCGCCGGACAACGGATAGGGCATGCGGATCGACTGGCGCGCAATCTCAGGTCCCGCTTTGACGGCAGCAACGGCGTCGATCGCCTTCGTTGTCGACCGGCACTTCGTTGCCGTCCCCAATCCCGCCCCGCTGTTCGTCTGCATCGTCGCGCTTGCCGCTTCGATCAGCGGCATTACCTTGGGCCTGATCAGCGCGGCGATCGCGGTGGCGTCATCGGCGGTGTTCTTTCTCGGGCATCGCGCGGCGCCCGGCTACGACATGTCGGATCTGGCGCGGATGGGGCTGTTGGCGGCGACCGCGGCCGGCACCGCGGTCATCACCGGCGTGCTGCGGCAGAAATGGATCGACGCGTTCGCCTGGCAGGAGAAGCACCATGCGACCTCGGCGCGGCTGTCGGCAGCGCTCGATCAGGTCGATATCGGCATCGTGCTGCTCGGTCCGGACACCCGTGCGGAATTCATCAACCGCGCCTTCCGCGACTATTTCCAGCTCTCCGACGCGCAGGCCGACAGCCAGCCGCCGTTTATCGCGCTGATGTATCACGGCCGCGACACCGGCGCCTGGGAGCTGCCGGAGGACGAATTGGGCCACTTCATCGCGCGGCGCACCGAGGCGATGCGGGCCGGCGACTCCACGCCGATCAACATCAATCTCACCAGCGGCGAGGTGCTGCGCTTCAGCTGCACGGCGCTGCCGGACGGCGGACGCATGCTGAGCTATACGCCCGTCACCGACCTCGTCCGCCACAGCGACGACCCCGCGAATGCCGACTACTACCGCGCGCTGCGCGGCGGCGGCAGCGATCGCTACCTCGCGCGGCAGTTGCGCGCGGCGGAGTGAACCCGGCGCCGCGCCCGGTCGCCCCGGCGCCGCGCCCGGTCGCCACAGCGATTGATCCCGCTTCATCGCGAAGCTAGGAATGGTGCGCCCTCGCGCGCCGTCATGACTTTCCGCGCGACTTCCTGCAGAGAAGGAAACCCGCATGTCCGGCGATGTCACCATTCGCTCCGTCACCCGTCAGGATTACGCGCAGTGGCTTCCGCTGTGGGACGGGTACAATGCGTTCTACGGCAGGTCGGGCGCGACCGCGCTGGCGCCCGGGATCACGGCGATGACGTGGGCGCGTTTCTTCGATGGCTATGAACCGGTGCACGCGCTGGTCGCCGACCGCGACGGCGAACTGCTCGGGCTGACGCACTATCTGTTTCACCGTTCGACCACGGCGATCGAACCGACCTGTTACCTGCAGGACCTGTTCACCAGCGCCGCCGCGCGCGGCAAGGGCGTCGGGCGGGCGCTGATCAAGGGCGTCTACGCGCAGGCGCAACTGGCCGGTTCATCGCGCGTCTACTGGCAGACGCACGAGACCAACCACACCGCGATGCAGCTTTACGACAAGGTCGCGGAGAAGTCGGGTTTTGTGGTCTACCGCCGGATTTTCTGACCGGTCTGGCGCCCTCTTGAAGGCCCTGTGGATAAGTTTTGGTGTCACCGGCGCGTAACATAGCCCGGCTAGGTTGCGCCTGCGTTTGATCAGGCCCCCCGTCTCAGATCACGCGCCCCAAGCGGCTCCCGGTCAGTCGCCGCGTCTGACCGGGGCCGCATCTTTTTTTGCTTTATTCCTGCATTCCTGCCCAGCGCCAATCGCGGTAACACCGCACCTTGCAGGCAGACGGCACGCGGGCCACAATGTGCGCCCGTTCGTGTCACCCCCACAGGATTGATCCATGCAAATTCGCAATCTCGGCGGCTCCGGCCTGCGCGTGTCCGCCGTCGGCCTCGGCTGCAACAATTTCGGCCAGCGCACCGATCTCGAGACCTCGCGCAAGGTGATCCACAAGGCGATCGACCTCGGCATCACGCTGTTCGATACCGCCGACATCTATGCCGGAATGGGCGGCTCCGAGACCGTGCTCGGCCAGGTGCTCGGCGACCGCCGCAAGGACATCGTGCTGGCGACCAAATATTCCAAGCCGATGAGCAACGACGGCACCAAGCAGGGCGCGTCGCGCCGCTACATCATGTCCGCCGTCGAAGCGAGCTTAACGCGGCTGAAGACCGACTACATCGATCTCTATCAGCAGCATGACTACGATCCGCTGACGCCGATCGAGGAAACCCTGCGCGCGCTCGACGATCTCGTCCGCCAGGGCAAGGTGCGCTACATCGGCAATTCGAATTTTCCGGCCTGGCGGATTGCCGAAGCCGAACTGATCGCGCGGCAGATGAACGTCGGCCGCTTCGTCTCCTGCCAGGACGAATACAGCCTGGTGGTGCGCGGCATCGAAAAGGACCTGCTGCCGGCGGCACAGGAATACAAACTGGGATTGCTGCCGTTCTTCCCGCTGGCGAGCGGTCTGTTGACCGGCAAGTACCAGCGCGGCGCGGCGGCGCCTGCCGATACGCGCTTCGCCAAGGCGCCCGCCTTGAAGGACCGCTACGTCACGCCGCGCAACGAAGACATCGTCGAGAAGCTGCAGGCGTTCGCGCAAGCCCGCGGCCACAGCATGCTCGAACTCGCCTTCTCCTGGCTGGCCTCGCGCCCGCAGGTCTCCAGCGTCATCGCCGGCGCCACCCGCGTCGAACAGATCGAGCAGAACGTGAAGGCGATCGACTGGACGCTGAGCGCCGAAGAGATGGCGGAGATCGACGGGATCACGAAGTGACGAAGTCATTCCGGGGCGATGCGAAGCATCGAACCCGGAATCTCGAGATTCCGGGTCTGGTCCTTCGGACCATCCCGGAATGACGGCGCCTAATTCGCAAGGCTACCCCACCAATCCCTGCATCGGCTTCACCGCCGCGCTGTCCGGAAACACCGTCTCCGCCAGCACGCGTTCGGCCAGGCCGAACTGATCGTGCAGCAGACCTTTCATGACCGCGCGCAGGTCGGTGGTCGGCGCGAGGTCGCGGCCCTGGTAGAGATTGGCGTATTTCAACCCCGGCCAGTCCGCGATCACCCGGCCGCCCTTCACCGCGCCGCCCGCAAGCAGCGCGATGGTGCCGGTGCCGTGATCGGTGCCCTGGGTGCCGTTGATGCGCGCGGTGCGGCCGAACTCGGTGGCGACCACGACGACGGTTTCGCGCCAGCGTTCGCCGAGCCCGCTTTCGAATTCCGCCAGCGCGCCGTCGAGGCCGCCAAGCAGTTGCGCCAAACGTCCGACCGGACCGCCTTCATTGGCGTGGGTGTCCCAGCCGTCGAAGGCAAGTGCCGCGATCCGCGGGCCGTCATCGGCCGTCATCAGTTTTGCCGCCCCCCGCGCCACCAGCCGCATCGCTCCGGCGCCATTGGTGCCGGGCTTCGGCTTCATGTCGTCGCCCTGCGCCGCCTTGTCGAGCGCGAGCCCTTGCGTCAGCGCCGCCGCCAGCGCCGGATCGCGGTGGCTGTAGAGTTCGGCCAACCGCGTCGCGGTGTCGTCGGCGACCTGCGGCAGCGCGACCGGCGCCCAGCCGACCGTTGGTGCTGTGCCGCGCAACACCAAAGGCGTGGTCGGACCGACGGCGAGCGCACTCGTCACCCGCTCGCCTCGCGGCAGCGATTCCAGCGCCCGGTTGAGCCAGCCGGACTGGACCCGGCCGGGCCCGGCAAAACCGCTTTCGAGCACGTCCTGTCCGTCGAAATGCGAACGGTCGCGATAGGACGTCGCCACCGCGTGAACCACCGCGGCCTTCTTGTCACGGTACATCCGCGCGAATTCGGGCATCGACGGATGCAGCGCGAAGAACGAATCCAGCGGCAGCGCCGCGTTCGGGCCTGATGACGTCAGCGCGATCGCGCCGTGCAGGCCGGCATAATCGGGGTCGCCGATCGGGGCCACGGTGGCAAGCCCGTCCAGCGCGCCGCGCAGGATGATGACCACCAGCCGCGGATCGCGCCCGTCGGCGGCCCGCGCGAATTTCGGCAAATAGGCCCAGGCCGCAAACGACGCGCCGCCGAGCAACAGCGCGCGCCGCGACGTGATTGAAGCTCTGAGGCCTTCGCAGCAATTCATGGTTTCCGTCGGTGTGGTTTCCATGGGTGTCATCTCCTCTGGAATTCCGGCGACATCAATAACAGCGCCAGCGCCTGCTGCCGCGATTCCGCGCGCTCGATGGTTCGCCGCGTCTCCTCGGAGGCTGCGTCCGCGGCGGCGAGTTCGAGCAGCGCGCGGGGATCGATGCCGTCGGCCAGCCGCGAGGCGATCTGCGCCGAGATATCGAGCCGCAGCTTCATGCCCTCGGGTGCGGCCCATGCCGCGTTGCTGTCGGGAAAGCCGTTCGGCCCGGCGGGCGCCCATAGCGGCTGCCCCAGCACATTGAGGGCGCCGAGATAGCGGGCGGGATCGCCGGGAATTTGTGCCAGCAGCCGGCCGCTGGCGACCAGGAATTCGTAAGGCGAGCGCATCTTGGTCAGCGGCGCCTGCCAGGCTTCGTCGGAATCCACCAGCGCCGTCGCCAGCGCCTTGAGATCGCCGTCGGACTTGACGAAGACGTCCGTCAGCCGCGCCACCAGCGCAGGCGGCGGATCGTCGGCCACGAAGTGCCGCGCCAGTTTGGTGGCGATGAATTTCGCGGTCGACGGGTGCCGCGCGATATCAGCCAGCACCGCCTCGCCCTGCGCCACGCCGTTGGCTTCATAGATCTTGCCCATCACGCGCTGCGCGCCGGGCTGATGCGCATTGGCGTTGAACACGAAGGTGCCGGACGTACCGAGCTGGCCCAGCCGTCCCGCATAGGTCCAGCCGGTGATGATGCGCGCCAGCGAGGTCACGTCGTCCTGCGAATAGCCGCCGCCGACGCCGAGCGTATGCAGTTCCATGATCTCGCGGGCGAGATTTTCGTTCAGGCCGCGGTTGCGGTTCTGCCCGGCGCGGGAGTCCGGGCCGAGCGACTGCTGGTTATCGAGAAAGAACAGCATCGCCGGATGCTGCTCGACCGCCTTCAACATGTCGGCGAAGCGGCCGAGCACATGGGGACGGATCGCCTCGCGCTCGAACGAGCCCGCCCACATTCGCGCCAAGCCTCCTTTACCGGCGGAGATGCAGAAGTGATTGGACCAGAACACCACCAGCCGCTCGGCGAATCCGCAATCGGCCATGGTGGCGCGCTGCAGCCGCGCCAGCGCCTCGGTGCGAAACGTCTTCTGGATGATGTTGAGCTGTTGCGGCGGCGGTTTTGGCGCATTGGGCTGCATGGTCTCGGCAGACTTACCTGAAGGATCGGCCATCGTCACATTGGCGCCGTCGCCAGCCCTTGCCTGCGATTCTTTGGCCTGCGGCTCCTTTGCCGTGATGTCCATGGCGATGCTGCTGAGCGACAGGTTTCGCCGTTGCGATTTCGCATCCGGCGACGGCGGTTGCGCAGGCGCTTCGGTCCCAGCGGCGGGTGCTGCCTTGGCGGCGGCGTCACGGGCCTGCTGGATCTCGAACTGATAGTCGAACACCGCCTTGCCGAGCGCCGGCGTCGACTGCAATCCGGGAACTTCGAGCAACTCCCCGCTGGGACGGAGAAGCTCGGCCTTGACGAAGCCGCGCGGATCGGATGCGGCGTTGACGAAATCGCCGGAGGCCCCGCCCCGCGCACCGAAGCCGAAGCGATTGAGCGCAACGAGGGCTGCTTGCGAATCGCGGGCCATCCGATTTCCCTTAAGCATTTCCGGGCGTATATTGGGCGGGATTATACCGCCGTTCGAGCTGAACCCGAGATTAATTCCGTGTAGGAATGCCGCCCCGTTCATGACAAATCGGTCAGAAATCCAGCCCGCACGCCGCCTCGCCTGCGCCGGCTGCGGCGCCGAGTTCGGCTGCAACCTGTCGGGACCGTGCTGGTGCATGGACGAAGCCTACCGGCTGCCGATGCCGTCGGACGGCGGCGATTGTCTCTGCCCGGATTGCCTGCGCAAGGCGGCCACGCGCGCCGCAGAAGCGGCATCAACATGACCGCTACATGGAACGTCAGTGCCGTCCTGCTCGACATGGACGGCACGCTGCTCGACACCGAACGGGTCTATTTCGACAGCCTGGTCGCGACGCTCCATGCACATGGCTATACCGACGACGTCGTCACGCTCTGCCATGCGATGGTCGGTCTGCCGGGGCCGGAATGCGAGGCCATGCTGCACGCGCGCTACGGCGACAACTTTCCGCTCGCCGACATCAACAAGGCGTTCATCGCAAGGCGGGATGAGACCTTCGAAGCCGGACTGCCGTTGAAGCGAGGTGCGGTCGAACTGCTCGACGGGCTGCAGGCGGCCGAATATCCGATGGCGATCGTCACCTCCTCGTCGCGGCGGACGGCGGACGCGCATTTGCGGCTGGCCGGCATCCACGACCGTTTTCATGCGATCCTGACCCGCGACGACGTCGTCAAGGGCAAGCCGAGCCCCGAACTCTATCTGCTGGCGGCATCACGATTTGGCGCAAAGCCTGAATCCTGCGTGGCGGTGGAGGATTCCAACCACGGCGTCACCGCGGCGCTCGCCGCCGGCGCGATCACGATCATGGTGCCCGACATGGTGCCGCCGACGGACGCCTCGCGCGCGAACTGCGCGGCTGTGGTGCCCGACCTCGGCGCGGTGCTCGACATGCTGCGAACAAGGTGCCGGCTCGAGCGGCGTTAGCTCGGACGTATACCGTAAGTGCGGGCGACACCCGCTTCGGGACTAAAGCCGACATGCACCCCGACGCTCTGGATGTGCAATGCAGCGCAACAATCGACGCGCGATACGGAACAAGTGATCCGGACAACAGTTGACCAGCGAGGAAGCTGAAGTTGGCCTTTGATGGGACGCCGCTCGCCGGACGTTCGCGTTTGGCGGCGGCGCGCTTGAATCGACGCGGACTTTCAATGCGAAATCATTGAGACTTCAAGATCAGGGAAGAATACACCCATGCGTGTCTCGATCCTCGCACTTTTTGTCCTCGGAATTCTCGTCAGCGCAAATGTTGCCAAAGCCGGTCCGAGTACGACCGACCGCGACCTGCAGGCATCCGCCGATCCGGCGATCTTTGCTGACGAAGCAACTCAGGAAACCGAAGATCAGATCGGCCTCGACAAGGCAAGGCGTCGCGACGTGCAGCGCCGAATGACCCGCCTCGGCTTCGACACCAAGATCAACGGAAAGTTCGACGATCGGACCCGCGCCGTTATCGCGCGCTGGCAGGCGGCACGAGGCTATCCCAAGACCGGCTACCTCAACACGCTGCAGCATCAGGCGCTACTGACCGAGTCCGTCTCGGTGGCGAACGCCAGCATCGTTGACAGCGACAAATCCGATGGCGACCGTCCGGCCCGTCGTCACGGCGGAGGTGGGGCTCACCACCACCGCGGCGGTGGCGGTCCAGGTGGGCTGATTGGCGGCGTGGTGGGTGGACTGTTCGGGCGCAGGTGACCCCGCGCGCGAACTGCGCGGCCGTGGTGCCCGACCTCGGCGCCGTGCGCGAGATGATGCGAACGCGCTGCCGGTTCTAGCGCCCCCGCCTCGCCGAGGATTTCGCACGCGCCGGAAGTGCTGCCGCCGTCAATGATCGCGCGGCCTCGCCGGCGGTTTCCATGTAGCTGGGATCACGGTGCAGCAGGACGACGGCGAAGGAGCCGTCGAGCAGCAGCAGGATCTGGCGCGACAGTTTTGACGCCTCGGCAATTCCGGCCGCCGAGAACGTCGCGCGCAGCCACTCCTCGAACTTCTTCTTGTGGGCGGCGCCGATCCTGATCGCGGGATGTCCGGGCAGGTTGGCGAGTTCGGCCGAGGTGCGCAGGAAGCCGCAGCCCTTCCATTTCGGATGCCGCGCCGCGCGGGCCAGGTTGCGAAAGATTCGCTCGACCTGGGCCGGCAACCCATCGTCCTTCTCGGCGAACCATTGCTTGAACAATGCGAGATTGGGCTGATCGCGGCCGGCGAGATAGGCCGCCACCAGATCGTCCTTGCTCCTGAAATGATAATACAGCGTGCGCTTGGTGATGCCGGCCTTCGCCGCCACCGCGTTGACGCTGACGCCCCTGATGCCGTCATTATAGAACAGCGCACTCGCCGCCGAGATGATGCGCTCGCGTGTCGGAATTGCCGATCGTGCCATGACCGTGATGTATACTAACCAGTGAATATACTCAATCCGGGCCCGCTCCTATGCTGCGCGCACCGCTGCACCGGAGACGACCCGAATGTCCGACACCATATTGCTCGAAATCAAGGACGGGATTGCGCTGATCACGCTCAACCGGCCAGACAAGCTCAACGCACTCAATTACGAACTGATCGACCGCCTGATGGCCGCGGTGGATCAGATCGAAGTCGAAACCAGTGCGCGCGTCGTGGTGCTCACGGGCGCCGGCGAACGCGCGTTTTCCGCCGGCGCCGACATCCACGAATTTTCCGGTAGTGTTCGCGAGGGCGCCACTATCGCGGTGCGCGACTTCGTCCGACGCGGACAGGCCATGACCGCACGGCTGGAAGCGTTCAAAAAGCCGGTCATTGCCGCGGTCAACGGACTGGCGTTCGGCGGCGGCTGCGAGATCACCGAAGCCGTCCATCTCGCCATCGCCAGCGAGCGCGCCTCCTTTGCCAAGCCCGAAATCAATCTCGGCATGCCGCCGACGTTCGGCGGCACCCAGCGGCTGCCGCGGCTGGCCGGGCGCAAACGCGCGCTGGAAATGTTGTTGACCGGCGCCCCCTTCTCGCCGGCCCGTGCGCTCGAAATCGGACTCGTCAACAGAGTGGTGCCGCACGAGGAATTATTGCCGGCGGCGCGCGAACTCGCCGGACGCATCATGCGGCACTCGCCGCTTGCGGTCGGCAGCATCCTCACCGCGGTGACCCGCGGATTGAACATGGCCATCGGCGAAGGCCTGCAGGCCGAAAGCGAGCAGTTCGCCGCGATGGTGCCGACCGGCGACCTCACCGAGGGCCTCGCCGCGTGGCGAGAGCGACGGTCGCCGAACTATACCGGCCGCTGACGCCGGCATTCGCTCAAAGTTTAGCTGAAAACTTAGCGATGCGTTTGTGATCGCATGAACGTCATGGGCGGACGGAAACCGGCAATGGCCGGTCCGTTAACAGGTTGCATTTAAACTGCAGAAGCATCCTGGGATGAGTCGGGTCGATGAAACGAATCTACCCCTATGTGGCCATGGCTTTCGTGGCCTCGTTTGCCGGCGTATCATGGGCCGCGCGCGGCTTCCCCGTCGGCATCGGCGCGTGGCAGACGGTATTCGCCACCGGCGATCACGGTGTCAGGGATGACCAGGACAAGAAGCGGGAGAACGAGCGTATCATGCGCTCGCTCGATACGATCAAGAACGAAGCACTGCAGGCCGCGACCGGATTTGCGCTGTCGCCGTGCGACAGCACCATGAAGCAAAATCTCGTCGAGGCGCTGACGGCCTATGTCCATGCCTGGCAGATCAAGCTGGACTGTCCGAGGCTCGCGAACATGCCGATCGTGTGCAGCCAGGAAAAGCTGAAGGCCGCAGTCGCCACCTTTTCGACGCCGCTCGACCAGCGCGTCACGGACGCTGTCGCGCAGGCATTCGACCAGCCCGGCATCACAATCGCGGACTTTCCGGAGTCAATTCGCTACGACATGCTGCGGTTCGGCGGCCCCGCCCTCCGGCCGGGATATCTGCCGGCCTGCCAGACCCAGGCACCTGTTTACAGAACCACTCGAGCGTCCAGGCCCGCGCAGACGCCAACAGCCAATCGCTGACGGTGCGCCGGCTGAACGCCTGCTTATGCCGGATAGCCCGGCGACTTCCGCGCCATCCCGTCGAACGCATCGAACAGCCGCTCGCGCCAGGCGTGGACCGGATCGTCTTCGGCCAGCAGTCTGAATGGCGACACCACGCGCGCCCACTGGAACGGCCCGAACACGATATAGTCGGCGTAGTTCGGCGCGGCGCCGCCGAGAAACGTTTGCGTCTTCAAGGTCAGCCGCAGCGGGTCGAGCGATTTGCGAAAGCCTTCGACCGCCTTGTCGCGGCCCGCCATGATTTCTTCCAGCGGCCTGCCGAAGCGCGCTTCGCGGCTTTTGCGGAAATAGGCCGCGTCGACCGGCTTCAGATTCAGCGGAATATCGGCAATGATCAGCGGAAAGATGCCGCCAACGATGCTCAGATCGCCCCACCAGTTCAGCATCCGCGCGATGGCGCGGCCGCCCTCACCGCCAAACAGCGACGGCCGGTCCGGATAGCTGTCTTCCAGATAATTCGCGATCGCCCAGGAATCGACCACCGACGTTTCGCCGTCGAGCAGCACCGGCACCTTGTCGGACTTGTGCGGCGCGATCGCTTCCTTCTCGGTAAAACACCACGGTATCGTTTCCGCCGACAGCCCCTTATGCGCCAGCGCCATCCGCGTCCGCCAGCAGAACGGGCTGAACGGGCGGCCGGCGTCTGATCCAACGAGTTCGAAGAGTTTGAGTGACATGGAGTTGCCCCGCACTTGTCCGTCATTGCTGGGCACAGTAGTCTGCTTTGCGCAGACTACGTAAACTTGTCTGCGCTCCCGGCAATCCATCTTTTCGAGAAGATGGATACGCGGGTCAAGCCCGCGTATGACGCGCTAGCGCGTCACTTCACCACCGCTGCGGTTTGCCCGAACAGCAGCTTGCGCTCTTCCTCGGTGCGGATCGCGGGCTGGCCGAAATTCGGGTTGACCTCTTTCGCCTTGGCATAGGCGCGCTCCGTCGCAGGGCGGGCGCCGATGGTTTCCATCCAGCGCTTGAGATGCGGGAAGTCGTCGATGTTCTGGCCCTGGTTCTTGTAGGGAACGATCCAGGGATAGCTCGCCATATCAGCGATCGAATAATCGCCGGCGATGAATTCGCGGTCGGCGAGCCGCTTGTTGAGCACGCCATAGAGCCGGTTGGTCTCATTGACATAGCGGTCGATGGCGTAAGGCAGCTTTTCCACGGCGTAATTGCGGAAGTGGTGGTTCTGCCCGGCCATCGGGCCGAGCCCGCCCATCTGCCAGAACGTCCACTGGATCGCGTCGTAGCGGCCGTAGAGGTCGGCGGGGAGGAATTTTCCGGTCTTCTCCGCTAGGTACAGCAGCATCGCCCCGGACTCGAAGATCGAGATCGGTTTGCCGCCGCCCTTCGGCGCGTGATCGACCATCGCCGGGATCCGGTTGTTCGGCGCGATCGCCAGAAACTCCGGCTTGAACTGATCGCCCTTGCCGATGACGACCGGGAAAATCTTGTACTCCAGGCCGGCCTCTTCGAGGAAGATCGTTATCTTGTGGCCGTTCGGCGTGGACCAGTAATGGAGATCAATCATCGGCGTTGCTGTCCCTGTGCGCATCTCGAAAAGGATGCGGATGCATGGATTTGAGCGGGATCGGCATCCCCTGTCAATGCCGCCGCCACGGTCGCGCGCGAATGTGATGAGAAGTTTGGTGTGCCGGCTTGTTGAGCGGACGCGCGATTGCACATAAGCTCGCCGCGGCAGCTTGCCGTGACACTTGGCGAATTTCACGACACATCATTTGGAGGATATCCGATGACCGAGAACCTCGCCCGCCGCGATTTTCTGAAAGCGTCCGCCGCCTTCGCCGGCATCGCAGCCACCAGCGCATTTTCCTGCGTCGAGATCGCAAGCGCCGCACCGATCGCGGTCCCGACGGTGGACAAATTGTCGATCAAGGTGCTGGTCGATTCCAGCTTCGACCAGTTCTTCCGCCCCAAGCAGGCCAGCGGCGTCGCGATCACGCCGGCGCCAAGGGGCGCCGATTTCCGCAAGCCGCTGCACAGCGAATGGGGCCTGTCGCTGTGGCTGGAGTCGGAGGCCGCGGGCAGCCAGCGCACGCTGATGCTGGACTACGGCTATACGCCCGAGGTTCTGATCAACAACATGGAGCTGGTCGGGGTCGATCCATCCAAGATCGACGCGCTGATCGTCAGCCACGGGCATTACGATCATTTCGGCGGCCTGCTCGGCTTCCTCGACAAGTTCCGCGACAAGCTTCCGGCCGACGTCAAACTCTATGCCGGCGGCGAGGACAATTTCTGCCATCGCGTCAACGCCACGCCGACCAAAGGCCAGTTTACCGACTTCGGCGCGCTCGACCGCCGCCAGCTCGCCTCGCAGAAGGTCACGACCGTCTTGTGCGAAACGCCGACGGTCATCGCGGGGCACGCTTTCACGACCGGCAAGATCACCCGCCGCAGCATTGAACGCGTGCTGCCGCAGACCTGGGTCGAGTTTGGCATCAAGGACGGCCTCGGCTGCAACATCGGTCACTATTTGCCGGCCGAGATGGAAGGCAAGATCGTGCCCGACGAGCACATCCACGAGCATGCGACCTGCTTCAACGTGCGCGATATGGGCCTCGTGGTGATCTCCTCCTGCGGCCATGTCGGCATCGTCAATTCGGTCAAGCAGGCGCAGGAAGTCTCCGGCATCCAGAAGATTCACGCCATCGTCGGCGGCTTTCATCTCGGACCCGCGCCGGCGGACTATCTCAAGCAGGTCGTTACCGAGATCAAGGCGCTGGAGCCCGATGTGCTGATCCCGATGCATTGCAGCGGGCTGAATTTCGTCCAGGAGGCGACCGCGCAGATGGGCGACAAGGTGCTCGTGACCACCACCGGCAGCCGCCTCACCTTCGGAATATGAGCTTTGGCCGTGATCTGATCTTCGGGCATGTGATCTGCCGCGCCGCCTGCCGGATCGGCATCGGCCTGTGGCTGATGTTGATGCCGGCCGTCGCCGCCGACGCGCCGGCGCGCTCGGCGGCGGAGATCATGGACATCCTGATGTGGAACAGGGAGCCGGTCGGCGGCCCCTTCGAACTCACCGACCACACCGGCAAGCCTCGCACCAACAGCGACTTTCGCGGTAAATTGATGCTGGTCTATTTCGGCTTCACCTATTGTCCCGATGTCTGCCCGGCCGACCTGCAGGCGATCGGCCTGGCGCTCGACAAACTCGGCGCCGAGGCTGACAGCGTGCAGCCGCTGTTCATCACCGTCGATCCCGAGCGCGACACCGCGCAGCATCTCGCCGAATATGTGCCGATGTTTCATCCGCGCCTGATTGGCCTCACCGGCAGCGCCGAGGCGATCCGCAAGGCCGCCGACGCCTACAAGGTCTATTACGCCCGGGTCGAGGCCAGCAAAGATCCGGCCGACTACACCGTCGATCACACCGCCTACATCTATCTGATGGACCGCGACGGAAACTATCTAGGCTTCTTCCCGCCGGGCACCTCGGCCGACCGCATGGTGGAAATCATCCGGCCGCGCCTCACCGAACCGGCGCGGTAGGATCCCGTTGCATGAAGCGGCCGTGCTCGCGCAGGAATTTTTCACCGCCCTCGGTAATGGCGACCCGCAGTCCTTCCACGGTCGGCCGGCGCGCGACATAGCCGCGGTCGATGGCGTCCTCCCAGATCGTCAGCCTTGGACAGGAAGTTCGCCAGGTCTCGATTACTTCTGAATAGAGCCTGGGCTCGCGCGCCACCCATTCGACGAGATCCAGCACCAGCGGGTCTGATGGATCGGTCATCGGACGTTCTCCTCTCCTGTATCAAAAGGCAAAGGCGCTCGAACGCGACAGCAGCAGCCAGCTTCCATAGAGAATGTAATAGCCGGCGACGGTGGTGATCAGCCGCCCGGCCCAGGTGCGAAACTGCTGGTCGCTCATGGCTTCCAGGATGCGCCGCGCCAGCGTGGTGCCGAGCATCGAGGCCGCGATCGCCACCGCCGCCAATACTGGATCGAGCGTGGCGGCCTGGTCGATGATGCCGCCGAAGTAGATCAGCTTGGTGAAATGGCTGGCAACCTGGCAGGTCGCCTTGGTCGCGACGATCTCGCGGCGGCCCAAATTGCCGCCGAGAAAGAACGTGTCCATCAGCGGGCCGGACACCCCGGTCATCAGCATCAGCCCCATGCAGACGGTGCCGTAGAAGGTACCCTGCCAGATGCTGTCCGGATTGGGTTTGATGTCCTTCGGCATCAGCCGCGCCATGAATGGGGTGACGCCGAGCAACAGCAGCGCGATCGGCTTGTCCGGCACATAGCGGGTGAGCGACCACAGGCCGAGCGCGAGCGCGCAGCCGATCAGGTAGACCGAGACCGGCCGCCAGCGGATATGCGCGCGCCACAGGAAGGCGCGCCAGCCGTTCGACGCCATCTGCGTGATCGCGTGCAGCACCATCGCAGCCGGCAGCGGCATGAAGGTCAGGAGCACGCCGATCAGGATCATGCCGCCGGCCATGCCGAACAGGCCCGACAGGAACGCGGTCGCGACCATCAGCAAGCCCAGTGCGGCGATCAGAAGCGGCGTCATTGGATTCCCCCTATCTCCTTTTTGCCGCGCTTGGACCGGGGGCGCAAACTGAGTTATCTTGCCCTGGCATCAGTTTTCCTGAGGCTAGTGGAGCGTATTTGACATTCGCCCGCCACCTCGCCGCAGGACCTCGATGCGAATGTCAAATCCAGAGGCTCCACTAGATTCTTTATTTTCTAATGGTCCTTTGCTTCCAGCATTCGCAAAAGAATGCGGTGCTGAAAGAGTGCGAATGCTGGAATCGGACCATTAGTATGCGGCGGCTGCTCTTTCTCAACGGCATCAAGGCATTCGAGGCAGCGGCGCGGAGCGGCAGCTTTGCCGCGGCCGGCCATGAGCTCAACGTATCGGCGGCCGCGGTCAGCCGCATGGTGCATTTGCTGGAAGAGCGGCTCGGCGTCGCTTTGTTCGAGCGCAAGGCCAACCGTCTCGCGACCACGGCCGCAGGGCGCGCCTATCAGAGCGGGCTCACGCCGATCTTCGACGCGCTGGCGAGCCTGACCGCGCAGGTGACGGCGCCGTCCGGCGCGCGGGTCTTGACCATCGGCGTCGGGCCGACCTTTGCGATGCGCTGGTTTATCCCGCGGCTGGCGGATTTTCGCAGACAGGAACCCGACATCGAGGTGCGCATCACCACCGGCGGCGCGGCAGCACCCTTCGGCGACGACTGGAGCTGCGGCATCAAGCTCGGTGACGGCGAGTGGCCGGGCCTGATCGCCGAGCCGTTATTCGCCGCCGACCTGACGCCGGTCTGCGCGCCGCGGCTTGCCAACGCGCTGAAGCGCCCGGGCGACCTCAAGGGCCCGACGCTGCTGCGCGTCGCGCATTCGCCTGACGACTGGCCGTCCTGGCTGAAGGCCGCCGGCGTCGCCCGCGTCACCGCGCGCGGACCGGAGTTTCAGTTCTACGGCCAGGCGCTGCAGGCCGCCGTCGACGGGCTTGGCATCGCGATGGGCATCCGCCCCTATATCGACGACGACCTCGCCGCCGGGCGGCTGGTGGCGCCGTTCGATACCGGAGTGCCCAAGGGCATGCGCTGGTACCTGGTCTATCGCAGCTTCCGCACCGAGCAGCGCGACTTCGCCGCGTTCCGGCGCTGGATCATTCGCGCGGCGGCGGAGCCCGCCGCGCGCCGCAAGGGCGCGCGCCATGCCGGTTGAACGCGTCGACACGCTTGTTATCGGCGGCGGCCAGGCCGGCCTCGTGATGAGCCACCGGCTCAAGCAGCGCGGACTGTCTCATTTGGTGCTGGAACGGCAGCGCATTGCCGAACGCTGGCGCAGCGAGCGCTGGGACGGCCTGACATTCCAGTTTCCGAACTGGTCGGTGCGGCTGCCCGATTTTCCGTTTCCGCACACCGACCCGGACGCCTTCGCGTCGACCGCCGAGATCATCAAATTCATCGAGGCCTATGAGGCGTTCGTCGCACCGCCGATCCGCTGCGGCGTCGAGGTGACGCGGCTGCGCCGCCGCGACGGCGCGTCGGGCTTTATCGCTGAAATCGCCGGCGGCATCATCGAGGCCGGCAATGTTGTCGTCGCCACCGGCCCCTATCAGCGCGCATTGATCCCCGATCTGCTGCGCGATCATCCGGTGTTTCAGGTCCATGCCTCCCGATACCAAAATCCAGAACAGCTTCCGTCAGGCGCGGTGCTGGTGGCCGGCGCCGGCGCGTCGGGCGCGCAGATCGCCGAGGAGCTGCAGCGCGCCGGACGCCGCGTCTATCTTTCGGTCGGAACCCACCGCCGGCTGCCGCGCCGTTACCGCGGCCGCGATTTGATCTGGTGGCTCGCCGAGATGGGCATCGACCAGACCCCGACCGCGCAGCGCGGCGCGTCGGCGTTGGGACCGGTAATCTCGGGCGCCTATGGCGGCCAGACCATCGACTTCCGCCGTTACGCGGCCGACGGCATGACGCTGCTCGGACATCTGCAGTCGGCGCGCGGTGGCGTGATCGAAATCGCGACGGGTCTTGCCGAAAGCCTCATAGCCGGAGACCTCGTCTTCACCACCTTCCTCACCATGGTGGACGGATTCGTGAAACTGCGTGGCCTGGACCTGCCCGACGAACCCGAAGCGCGGACGACGCTGCCCAACCCGCCTTGCGTCACCGCCCCCCTGCAGCACCTCGATCTCGGCGCTGCAGGCATCGGCGCGGTGATCTGGGCCACCGGTTACGGCCTCGATTTCAGCTGGATCGATATTCCGGTCAAGGATGCCAACGGCGATCCCCTGCACCGCAATGGCATTACCGAGGTGCCCGGGCTGTATTTCCTCGGCCTGCCCTGGCTGTCGAAGAT
This sequence comes from Bradyrhizobium ottawaense, assembly GCF_900099825.1. Taxonomy (NCBI): domain Bacteria; kingdom Pseudomonadati; phylum Pseudomonadota; class Alphaproteobacteria; order Hyphomicrobiales; family Nitrobacteraceae; genus Bradyrhizobium; species Bradyrhizobium ottawaense. Next base: position 2,570,062 of record NZ_LT629693.1, read on the forward strand.
GAATTCCTCGTTCCTGACAGGTGTCGGCGACGACGCCGCCGCGCTCGCCGACCATATTACCGCCCGCGGCTGATTTCCGACGCGATCGCCCCAGCCACCCCCGGAAATAGTGCTGACGATGTGAACTCGTTCACATCGGCTCTTGCCGCGCCGTGTTTTTCTATCTGCGAGCAAAAATCCGGGGAGATTCGCCATGATCTATGGCGGTTTTGAAATTCAGTCGTTCGAGGCGGGGAGAGGCCTGTGGCACGCCAGGATTCAACGAGCAGATCAGGAACCGGTCGTGATCGATGGCCTGTCGTTTCCGACGCTCGAAGTCGGCTTCGCCTGGCCGGATCCGGAGGCGGCGATCGCGGATGCAATAGCCCATATCGACCGCTTCAAGCCGCGGTTCGCGGCGGCGTCCTAGCACGTCCGAAAATGCCGGCGCCCCAGACCGCGGCCGAACCGTCGGCGCAGCCCTCCCGGCTGACCAACTGCCCGGATTGCCAGGCCGACCTGACGGTGCTGCGCATCATCCCCGGCCGCGCCGACACCGAATACTGGACCATGCGCTGCACGCGATGCGGCGGGATTCATCTCGACGTCGTCGGAGCCAGCAAGGTCGCGCAGGGTTCGGACGATCTGCAGGCTTAGCTGCTCCGTCATCTTGAGAACTTTCCGTCATGCCGGGCATGACGGGGTGGGCAGTGCAGAGGAGATCGAGTTCCTTCTCGCCTTACTGACATCTACTGACAACCAAAACACGTCAGCAGCGCGCCATCCCCACACCCCTTTGCCCTTTTCTCAGCCCCTGACTCGCCCCATATTCCCGCTATGGCGAAGAACCCCGGCACTCCCAAAAAACCCGCGAAAACCCCGAAATCCAAAGCACACCGGCCCGACGTGCAGCCGATCGGCCCGGCGCTGGCGGAACTGCTCAATCCCGCACTCAACCGCGGCGATGCCGGCATGGGCTCGGGCACCGGCCTGCAGCCGCCGCCGGACAATTCCTGGGATCGCCGCGCCGGCGGCGAGGCCGCCGCGCACCGCGCGCGGGCTTCGACGCGGGGAACCAACGAAGGTGTCGCCAAGCGCGATGCGCAAGGTTTTGACGAGGCGCCGCAAAGCGAATTCAAGTCGCCGAATTACGGGACGTCGGCGACGATCCCGACGCTCGACCCCGAACTGGCGCGGCAGCTGGGCCTGCCGACCGCGGAGGACGATGACGAGGCGCTGGCGCGCCCCCCGCGCAGCAAGATGGAAGCCTTTGGCGTCAAGGCCACCGCCGACGCGCTGGAGAATTTGATCCGCGACGGCCGCCCGGAATTCAAGGGCGACGACGGCCAGGTACGAATCTGGACGCCGCACCGGCCGCCGCGCCCGGAGAAATCCGAAGGCGGCGTGCGCTTCGTGATCAAGTCCGAATACGAGCCGAAGGGCGACCAGCCGACCGCGATCAAGGAACTGGTCGAGGGCATCGCGCGCAACGACCGCACCCAGGTTCTGCTCGGCGTCACCGGCAGCGGCAAGACCTACACCATGGCCAAGGTGATCGAAGCGACGCAGCGGCCGGCCATTATTCTGGCGCCGAACAAGACGCTGGCGGCGCAGCTCTATGGTGAGTTCAAGAGTTTTTTCCCCGACAATGCGGTGGAATATTTCGTCTCCTATTACGACTACTACCAGCCCGAGGCCTATGTGCCGCGGACCGACACCTATATCGAGAAGGATTCCTCGATCAACGAGCAGATCGACCGCATGCGCCACTCGGCGACGCGCGCGCTCTTGGAACGCGACGACGTCATCATCGTCGCCTCGGTGTCCTGCATCTACGGCATCGGCTCGGTCGAGACCTATACCGCGATGACGTTCGCGCTGAAGAAGGGCGAGCGCATCGACCAGCGGCAACTGATCGCCGACCTCGTCGCGCTGCAGTACAAGCGAACGCAGGCGGATTTCACCCGCGGCACCTTCCGGGTCCGCGGCGACGTCATCGACATCTTCCCGGCGCATTATGAAGACCGCGCCTGGCGCGTGAACCTGTTCGGCGACACCGTGGAGAATATCGAGGAGTTCGATCCGCTCACCGGCCACCGCCAGGACGATCTCGAATTCATCAAGATCTACGCCAACTCGCACTATGTGACGCCGCGGCCGACCCTGGTGCAGGCGATCAAGTCGATCAAGGGCGAGTTGAAGCTGCGGTTGGACGAACTCAACAAACACGGCCGCCTGCTGGAAGCGCAGCGGCTGGAACAGCGCACCACCTTCGATCTCGAAATGATGGAAGCCACCGGAAGCTGCGCCGGCATCGAAAACTATTCGCGCTACCTCACCGGCCGCCGCCCCGGCGAACCGCCGCCGACCCTGTTCGAATATGTCCCCGACAACGCGCTGGTGTTCGCCGACGAAAGCCATGTCACGGTGCCGCAGATTGGCGGCATGTTCAAAGGCGACTTCCGCCGCAAGGCAACGCTCGCCGAATACGGCTTTCGCCTGCCCTCCTGCATGGACAACCGTCCGCTGCGCTTTGAAGAGTGGGATATGATGCGCCCGCAATCGGTCGCGGTGTCGGCGACCCCGAGCGGCTGGGAGCTGAACGAAAGCGGCGGCGTGTTCGTCGAGCAGGTGATCCGCCCCACCGGCCTGATCGATCCGCCCGTCAACATTCGCCCCGCGCGCACCCAGGTGGACGACCTCGTCGGCGAAGTCCGCGCCACCGCGCAGGCCGGCTACCGCTCGCTGGTCACGGTGCTGACAAAGCGGATGGCGGAAGACCTCACCGAATACCTGCACGAGCAAGGTATCCGTGTCAGGTACATGCACAGCGATATCGACACCATCGAGCGCATCGAGATTATCCGGGATCTCCGGCTCGGCGCATTCGACGCGCTGGTCGGCATCAACCTGCTGCGCGAAGGCCTCGACATTCCCGAATGCGCGCTGGTCGCGATCCTCGACGCCGACAAGGAAGGTTTTTTGCGCAGCGAGACCTCGCTGATCCAGACCATCGGCCGCGCCGCGCGCAACGTCGACGGCAAGGTGATCCTCTATGCCGACCAGATGACCGGCTCGATGGAACGCGCCATCGCCGAGACCGACCGCCGCCGCGAAAAGCAGGTCGAATACAACACCGCGCACAACATCACGCCGGAGAGCATCAAGAAGTCGATCGGCGACATCATGAACTCCGTCTACGAGCGCGACCACGTGCTGGTTGAGATCGGCGACGGCGGCATGGCCGACGACGTTATCTCGATCGGCCACAATTTCGAGGCGGTGCTGGGCGATCTCGAAACCCGCATGCGCGAGGCCGCCGCCGACCTGAACTTCGAGGAAGCCGCCCGTCTGCGCGACGAAGTCAAACGCCTGCGTGCGACAGAACTCGCCGTGGTCGATGATCCCACCATCAAGCAACGCGGCGTCGCCGCCAAAGCCGGCGCCTATGCGGGGACGAAGAAATACGGCGACGCCGCGAATTTGCCAGCGAGCGCGATGAAGAAGAAGGGCGGGTTTTCTTCACCCTCCCCTGGAGGGGGCAGAGGCGAGCAAAGCTCGCTCTCGGGGTCGCGCGCCGCAGGCGCGCGGGGTGGGGTGAAGGGCGCGGGTGGTCCATCGACCTCCAAAGTCCACAAACCCCATCTCGACGAAATGCACGGCCCGGAGTCCCTGCCCTTCCGTCCCGAAGGCGCCAAGCCGCGCAAGCCAGAACTCGGTGGCGGCAGCAAGATCTTCCAGCCGACGGACTCGCGGCAATCAGGCCCCGAGTTCGGCCCGACGCCGCGCTCCAGCGGCGGCGCGCCGGGGCATCGCGGCGGATGGAAGAAGCGGTAGCGCTGCACAGAGCCAGACCTCCGATACAAATTGCGCATACGCTCATCTTGGGATTCCCCGATGCGCAATAGTGCATCTGAGGTTCGCGCTTCGCGCGCCCCGGCAGGACGAGGTGGAAGCTCGGTAAACTCACTCCACCACCCCCAACCGCTTGTGTTGCCCGACGAGACTGAGCAAGAAGTCGTTGCTAGTCGGACAGCTCGGTTTAGGACAATCGGACAGAGAGACTTGGGACGATTTGCGCCCAGAACGGCTCCAGGGTGCGCTGTAGGACATTCATGACCGCGCCAAAGGGGCGTTTGCGCGACGTGAGTGCCTTTACCACGGCTGCAATGAAGCCTTCGAAGCCGAGAATGTTGAGCACGCGGGTCAAGTTGTAGCAGAGCGCCATCAGGCTCCATTCACCGCGGACCTTGTCGAAGCCGCGGACCAGGAAGTGACGATAGCCGGCGCGGCATTTGATGGTGCCGAAGGGATGCTCGACAATCCCCGAGCGACGGCGCATCAGCTCGCGGCTACCTTGCATCCGCGCGCGATGACGTTCGAGAACATCTTCGTGCTCCCAACGACCGATGGTCCGCCGAGATGCTTTCGGACTCAGACAACGGGCCTTTAGCTGGCAGGCCCCGCAGGTCTTGGTGCTGCTCGCATAGCGGATCTCGGTCCGGCCACTGGCGTTCTGCCAGCGGCCCTCCATCGGACGCAGCAATTCGCCGGCCGGACAACGGTAAGCATTGCCTGCGGGATCGTAGCTGAACTCCTTGAGGCTGAAGCGGCCTTGCTTCTCGAGCCGCCCGTTGCCCTCCGGCACCGGTACATAGGCCGTGATGCCGTCATCCTCGCACGCCTTCAGTTCGAGACTGCTGTAATAGCCCTCGTCGGCCAACGCCTGCAGAGCCTCGGCTTCAAGGGCGTCTTTTGCCGCCTTTGCCATCGCGTGAAGCTGGCCGACATCGCTGCTGGCGTTCACCACTTCGCTTGCGACAATGAGCTTGTGTTTGTCGTCGACGGCGCTCTGCACATTGTAGCCCGCAACGGCCTGACCGTTCTTGACCAGAAGCCGGGCGTCCGGATCGGTCACGGACAACTGCGTCTCGCCGCTTGCTTCTAGCCGAGCCAGATCGGCCTCGGCGCGCGAGCGCTTCGCCATCAGCGCCGATACTTTGGCGCCGATATCGCCGGCGTCCCCTCCGCTGCCAGCACCTGGACCGTCGGCGCGATCCTTCTTTGGTTCGTTGGCTTCCGCTGCATCATTGTCTTCGATCGACCTGCCGTAAGCCTCGATCTCCAGGTCCAGCCTGGCGATCTGTTCGGCAAGCCTCTTGCGCGTAAAGATACTCGTCTTGCTGGCATCGCCGTGGAAGAACGAGCCGTCGATCGCTACAACACTGCCGCCGACCAGTCCAAGCTCGCGAACCAGCAGCACGAAGCCGCGGTTCACCGCCTTCAGCGCCGCCCAGTTCTCCTTGCGGAAGTTGGCGATCGTTCGATAACCAGGCCTCAGGTTACTGAGCAGCCAGATCAGTTCCAGATTGCGGCTCGCCTCTCGCTCCAGCCGCCGAGACGACCTGATCTGGTTGATATATCCGTAAAGGTAGAGCTTCAGCAGATCGCCCGGATCGTAGGGCGGCTGCCCCATTGCTTCCGCGCCTCGGTCAGCATGACGGAAGCCCAGCTTTGCAAGGTCCAGGGCGCAAACGTAGCTCTCGATCGCTCGGACCGGATTGTTTGGTTCAACATAGTCTTCCACCCGCGGTGGAAGCAGGCTGGCTTGCTCCCGGCTCTCGCCGGTCTTGAATGGGCGATTCGTCATAAACCGAATCGTACATCAAATCCCAAAAAGGCCGAGTTCTTGCTCAGTCTCGACGGGCAAATCACGCTTGGTCTCGGTCGAGTCCTCCGCGCGAAAATATTCTTCTTTTCGATTCCCCCAAATCACGCCTAGAACTCCGCCATCCCGTCCCACATGAGGGGCGTATCCGGATCGTCAGAAACGCGGGGCGGGATGCGGTGGACGCGGCAGCGTCGGCGTGAACGGGGATGGCAGGGCGGGCTTGGCCTGTGAGCGATCACGCACATGCAGACGAACGGCGCCAATGCCCAGTTGAAGCTTGCGGTATGAGTCGGGCGTGCCCGGCGAAGCCTTTAGGCGAAGACGGGGCCGCTGCGTACGGCAAAACCGTGTGGGCCTGGCATCCGTTGCTGATGTCAAGCTGGCGGAGGCGACGTCGGCCCGACCGGGTTCGATCAGCCATAATCCGTCAGCGACGGTGACAAGAACGAATTCGTCGCCGGGGCGAGCACGGCATAAGCCGTCAAACCATTGCGCAGGGAAAGTCGGAGTGCCTCCGCTGAACCTGTATGCTCGTGTGCGCTTTTGCTTTGTGCATCATGCACGCGAGACCGCGGGTGCAGCGTGTACCCGGCTTTCCCTGCGCCCCTCATTTTCGAGGGACGAGATTTCAGCCAACACTCGGGCGCATCGCGCCGCGAGAACATAGATTCATGTTTGGAGATAATTTCCGTCGTCCCGGCCCACGCGCCGGGACCCATACCGCGTGATCTCTCGATCGACGCGATATGCTAGTATCGCCCGTAACAACAAAGCCGGTGGTTATGGGTCCCGGCGCGTAGGCCGGGACGGCGATAGAACTGAAGCTTGGCTGTTTGAAACGTGAATCCGAAAAGCGTTTTCAGGAAAACGCGAACGACGCGCTCACCCGGAGCGGCGATGGCTGGTGTTCTGCACGAGATTGCCGTGCGCGGCCTGCTCGCGCATGTTGTGCTTCTCGTCGTCGCGGTGGCCCCTGGTGGTGTCGAGGGGAACGGCGGGCGCGCTGCCCGGGCCCTTGTGGCTCTGGTTGTCGTCGGGGACCGGCGTGATGGCTTTGGTCAGCGGCTTTGTCATGCGGTTCTCCGTTGTTCACGGAGAGGGACAATGCGGATAGTGGGCGGGTGGTTCCGGAAGAAACCATCAGCGTCATTGCGAGGAGCGAAGCGACGAAGCAATCCATTCTTTCTTGCTGCGGCAAGATGGATTGCTTCGTCGCGGAGCCTGTCATCGGGCGCGCATTCGCGCGACCCGTTGAATCCTAATGACGAAGGCTTAGAGCTTCTCCTGCCCGGCCGGCGCCTGGGTCTGGCGCTGCTGGTCCCGCGGGCGGTTCTGTTCGTTGGCGCGGTGGCGGCCATAGGCGCAGCCGGCGATGGCGCCGAGCATGCCGTGGTGCCCGGCATAATGACCGGCGACGCCGCCGACCGCGGCGCCCTTCAGGCAGCCCTTGGCGTCGGCCGGCGAGGCGGCAACGATCGCCAGCGTGGCGATGGCGAAAATGGCGGCGGGGGTTTTCATGGCGCGATGTCTCCGGGATGGATGTCACATTGATAACGGCGGTTGCGGAATGAAGTTCCCCACATCCACAAGGACCATCGCCCGCCGCGCGCCCAACCCGTCATCCGCGGGCTTGACCCGCGTATCGGCGAAGACATTATCGAAAAAGTACACCTAACGGCCGTTAACCGTTTTGGGCCGGCCGCACCGCCGCCATGATTACCTTTGCGGAATGATCGCCGTGCTATTCCACCGATCAAGAAGCCGGCCGCAAGAGTCGGGCCCAACACCTGCGGAGAAAAAGCGGATGACCGCGGAGCTCAACCGTAAGCGCGTGCTGAATTTCCTCGAAGTGTTCTATTCCGCCGACATCGACGGCGCGCTGGCGCGCTGCACCGACGACATCGAATTCACCGCCAACGCCCCGGTCGATTTGCTGCCGCATATGGGCCATCGCCAGGGCAAGGCCGCGATGCGCGAGATGTGGACGGCCGTTCACGGCAGGTATTCCGAGATGCGCTGGGAGGTTCCGACCCTGGTCGCCGAAGGTGACAAGGTGGCTGCACATATTCGCGTGTTCTTCCGCAAGCGCAGCAACCGGCGAATGGTGCAGTTCGACATCGCCTCCTTTTTCACGCTGCGCGATGGCCTGATCGCCCAGATCCGGGAAATCATCGACACCTTCGATCTGATCGAACAGGTGCTGGAGCGCGACGTGTCGGCGGTGCTGACCGGGAAGACGGAAGAGATCTAGCGGTTCTAGGTCACGTCATTCCGGGGTGATGCGAAGCATCGAACCTCAGGGGTGCACCCCGGGGAAGTTCGAGATTCCGGGTTCGCTTCGCGCCCCGGAATGACAACCATCAGTAATTTCCCCTCACCCCCATTGAACCTCGCTGCCTCCGCCGCGACACACCACAAGGCTGTTTCCGGACAAGAAGCACATATGAAGATCGCGTTGCTGGCTCTGCTGGGTTTGGCGTTGGGGGCCCTCGGGGGTGCAGCGCTCGGGATCGGGGCGGATCTCGCCTGGGTGGAAATCTTTAAAACCACGAGTTTTGAAGGCTATAGCGGGATGCTGGTGTTCTTCACCTTCATGCCGCTCGGCGCCGCCATCGGCGGTATCGGCGGCGCCCTGCTGTTCGGCGTGATCGCCATCCGCGACGCCGAAATCGCCATCGAACGCGAGCCGGTAGGCCGCCGGGACCGCTAAACAAGCGCTTAACGGCCCCTGATCACACGCAAATGACTGAAACCATTGCATTTGTGCAATGCAAAAACGTCAATTGTACTTTGGCAAAGAGCTCCTATTGTTAGTGCACTAATGAATTAAGCCATCCCGCCCGGCGTCGATGACGACGCTTATTTGGGCGCGCTCGCTGTTTTTGAAATCCAGTTCAGGGACCACCCAAATGACAGAGCACAGTCTCTGGCGTTTCTCACGCGCGTTGCATCGCGCGATCAACGAGCGCCAGCCTGCCGACCTCGAAGCCCTGCTCGACGACGACGTCGATTGGGCGATCTATGGCCCGATCGACATGTTTCCGTTCTTCGGATCGCGCCGCGGCAAAGCGGCCGTGATCGAGGTGATCCGGCAGATCTCCGAGAACGTCCGCGTCCATCGCTTCGACCGCGAATCGATCATGCTGGGGGTGGATTCGGCAGCCTCGATGATGCGCTATTCGTTGACGGCGCTGGATTCCAACAAGCCTATCAGCCTGCGGATCGCGCATTTCGCGCAGTTCAGGGCCGGCCGGCTGACCAATTTCCGCGTTCTGGTCGACACCTTCGACCTGGTCGAGCAGACCGTCGGCTACCCGATCCACCTGCCGCGCATGGCGGTCTAGGGACCGCGTCTCTCTCGTCTTCCTCTTGCCCGGTCACCGCTGCCTGCCTTGTGCGGACGGCGGCGACCTGTCGGCGACGCCGGACATCCACGTCTTGTCTTTTCCAGCCCCAAGACAGACGTGGATGGCCTGGCGATTCGGCGCTCCGGCGCCTTCGCCATAATTTCGCGCCAGAGTGAACGCATTCTTGGCGCTACTTGGAATGCAGGCGGGCAATGATTCCCACGACACGATATCGCCGGACGAGGCTGCTGACGCTGGTGGCCGGCTTCAGCCTGCTTTCTGTACTGGCAGCAGCAGCGCAGACGCCCCCTGCCGAAGACGAGGCAGAGATGCCCGCGGCGGAAGAGGCCGCCGCCGCCGCCCCTGATGTCAACGACGCCGACATCATGAAGGACATCGACGTCAGCAAGCTCGACTGGAGCCAGCTCAATGTCGATGCCTCGACCTTCACCGGGCCGGCTCCGAAAGGCCGCGCCGCGCCGAAGGGTAACAATGCGGACGCCACCTGGTCGAACAACGCCAAGCCGAACGGCGCGGCAGCGGTGTCGGTCAAGCAATCCGTCACGCCGTTCTGGGACGCGCGCGTCGGCGCCGACATGACGGTCGCGCGTCAGGGCACCCTGACCGCGTCCGAAGCGCTGTCGGAAAAGCTTTCGAATGGCGGCAACCTGCAGCAATCCTCCGGCACGGCCTGGGCCGCGATCACCGCGCCCGGCGTGGCCTCGATCTGGGACAAGACCGCGGTGGAAGCCCGCGTCGATCCCGGGCAGGAACAGTCCAAGCTCGGCACCTCCCTGAGCAAATCGCTGCCGCTCAGCGAGCAATATTCGCTGACGTTGAAGAACGACTACAATGTGATCCAGCAGGGCATCGTGCCGGTGCCCGGCATCGTCGGCCACCCGGCGCGCTCGTATGAAACCGACCAGTCGGCGAAGGTGAGCGTCACCGATACCGGCACCAGCTTCGTGGCGGGACAGACGCTGTCCAGCAACGACGACAAATGGCTGCGCAAGGTCGGCGCCGAGCAGAAGCTGTTCGACGGCGTCACCATCTCGGGCTCGATCGGCGAGACCTCGACCGGCGCCGTCAACAAGAGTCTCAGCGCCGGCTTCAAGCGCAGCTGGTAAGCGCAGCCCTTCCTGCTGAAATCGTTCCCTTTTCCGGCAATCCCCAGGAATGATCCAGCATTGCCGCATATTGGCCCAGATGCGGTCAAAATCGGCAGACCAGATGGCGCCGTACCACTTCGTCGTGCGGGGGACGTCCGCGCTCGCTTGAAAGCGAAACAGAGGAATAGCCGATGAACGCTACCATTCGTTCCGAAGAAATTGAATCAAACACCGAAGTCGACAGCGATCTCGCCGCGGTGTCCGAGGTCGAAGCCGGCATTCGCGACTTCGTCCGCAACGACATTGCCTATCTGCGCCGTCCGTCGGTGCCGAGCCCGGAAACCGTGCCGCTCGACGCGACCGCCGAGGCCACCGTCAACAGTGTCAACTCGCTGATCCAGCGCGTCGCCGGAACCTCGCTTGCGGAAATCGAGAAGCTGATTTCGGAACTCGAAAGCCTGCGTGACCTGCTGCATGCCGAAGGCCAGCGTGTTCAGCGCGAGATCTCGGGCTATGCCCAGCTCAGCCAGGCCGCGATGAAGTCGACGCGCATGATCGCCGACAACGTCACGCAGTGGAAGCGCGCCGCCGACGGTCTGCGCAACAGCTAGCCGCCACTAGGTCAAGACTTGACCTGCCGCCGCCTCCTGCTAATGGAGCGCGGCGGTTTTGATTTGGGCGTTTCCGGGTGAAGCGAATAGCGCTTCACGTCGAGAAAGCGCGTCAAAACAAAAGACTGCCAAATCGATTTGAACTTGCCGGCTGTGAGCTGCGACCAACAGCAGGCGCCCTCGCCTCACGATGGGGATCTGGGCTGGAATTTTGGGGATATTCTTGATGGAAAGCGTCCGGCCGGATAACGCAGATCCGATTCCGTTGCAGCGTTCACAGCACAGCATGGCCAGCATCATGATCCGGTTTGTCGGACTGCTGCTGATATTCGTGGTGGTGATGGGATTGCTCTGGAGCCACTGATGGTCCGGCGGAATTTTCTCGCCGAACCCGATCCCGCGAGTCGATGCCTGTGGTCAGCGAATTCTCAGACTACCGGCTGGCGATCGCGCTGCTCTCGAGCGAGTAGCCGCCGTCGGCATAGGTTTTCACCACCATGGCGGTGGTCAGCATCACCGCAAGGGTGATGGTTGCGAAGATAAAGCCGACGAATTTCAGGCCGCTGCGATCTGCCATGGTCATCCCCTCGGTGTTTTCCCTGGGACCGATATGGCAGGGATAAGTTCATAATGCGTTAGCGAAAAAACCGTTCCACGGATTCATCAATACCAATCCATTAACGGCGCAATTCGGTAACCATGTTGGCTCAGGCGCCGGCGTTCCGTCGCGGCACGAAGGCGGTCGCAAGGAACGAATAGACAAGCTCGCCGCGCTGGTTGGTGCCGGTATTGCGGGCCTGCAGGATGCCCCATTCGGGACGCTTCTCCGAAGTGCGCTTCGCTTCGATGACGCTGGAAAAGCTGATGGTGTCGCCGGCCAATACCGGCTTGATCCAGCGCAGCTCGCGAAAACCCGGCGACGGCCCCCAGACCGCGATCTCCTCGCCGCGCGCGGCCGCTTCCTTGCTCATGCGCTGGCCGTCGGCCACCATCAGCTTCATGCACACCGATCCGACGTGCCAGCCTGACGCGGCCAATCCGCCGAACAGGGATTTCCGGCCCGCCTCCTCGTCGAGGTGAAAGGCCTGCGGATCGAATTGCGCCGCGAATTTCTTGATCTGTTCGGCGGTGAAGGTGAACGATCCCACTTCGCGCCGCACGCCGATTTCCATATCCTCGAAGAAACGCATCGGGGCTACTCCGCCGCCGCATCGGCGCGGCGCACGATGATCGGCGACACCATCTCGCACAGCGTCACGCCGGCCGCGTTGCGGACCACACTCTTGAACGTTACGATGCCGGTATCCGGGCGGCTGCGCGAAACCCTGGCTTCCGCCACCTCGATGTCGGCCATCAGATCGTCACCCGGCCGCAGCGGCGCCAGCCAGCGCAATTCGTTGACGCCGGGCGACCCCATCGACGCGGTGCGGCTGATGAAGCCGTCGAACATCATCCGCATCAGCAGCGAGCAAAGGTGCCAGCCCGAACCGGACAGGCCTTTCAGCATCGACGCCTTGGCGGCCTCTTCGTCGAGATGCATCGGTTGCGGGTCGTATTCCCCGGCGAAAGCCAGAATCTCCTCGCGCGTCACATGGCGCGGACCGTACGTGCCGAAGTGGCCGGGCTTGAAGTCTTCGAAGGTGAGCGTTGTCATGACCTGAGATTTTGGATCGCGGATTCGGATTGCGGATTTAGGGCGGAGAAGCCCGATTGTGGCCGTTATTTGCAGCAATCTCAACCCGTCCGCGCGCATGGCTCGTTCGCGCGCTTGCTCAAGGCCCTTTTCGGAGCTAGCCCTGTGCTGTCACGAACCAGGCTGGACACGAATCATATTTGGATCGCCGGGAGAACCACCGATGTTCGATTTTCAGGATCTGTTTCAGTGGGACCGCTTCATCACGCCCACGATCATCAAGACGTTCTACTGGCTGGTGATCGGATTGATCATCCTGTTCGGCATCTCCGGAATTTTTTCGGGCCTGGCCGCGATGGCGATCAGCCCGTTCGGCGGCTTCATCCTGCTGCTGTCCTCGATCGCCGGCGTCGTGGTCGGCATCGTGTTTTCGCGCATCGCCGCGGAGTTCATCCTGATCGTATTCCGCATCAACGAGCATCTCGGCGCGATACGGGATCAGGGGCAGATGCGGTGAATTGGTCATTCCGGGGCAATGCGCAGCATTGAACCCGGAATCTCGAGATTCCGGGTTCACGCTTCGCGTGCCCCGGAATGACAGCACCAACAATCAGGTATTGAACCGGAAGTGCATCACGTCGCCGTCCGCGACGACGTATTCCTTGCCTTCCAGCCGCAGCTTGCCGCCGTCGCGGGCGCCGGCTTCGCCGCCGAGCGCGACATAGTCGGCATAGGCGATGGTCTCGGCGCGGATGAAGCCCTTTTCGAAATCGGTATGGATCACGCCAGCCGCGGCCGGGCCCTTGGTGCCGCGATGGATGGTCCAGGCCCGCGCTTCCTTTGGACCGACGGTGAAATAGGTGATGAGGTCGAGCAACTGGTAGCCGGCGCGGATCAGGCGGTCGAGACCGGCCTCTTCCAGGCCGAGCGTGTCGAGGAAATCGGCGCGTTCCTCGCGTGACAGCGTCGCGATTTCGGATTCGATCTTGGCCGAGATCACCACCGCGACCGCGCCCTCTTTCTTGGCGTGTTCGAATACCTGCTTCGAAAAATTATTGCCGTCCTTGGCCGAGCCTTCCTCGACGTTGCAGACGTAAAGCACCGGCTTGGACGTCAGCAGGCCGAGCATGCCGAAGGCGCGCTCTTCTTCCGGCTTGCGTTCGAGAAACCGCGCCGGCTTGCCCTCGCGCAGCAGCACCAGCGCGCGGTTGACGAGATCGAGCTGTTCCTTGGCGTCCTTGTCGTTGCCTTTCGCCTTCTTGGCGAGGTTGTCGACCCGCTTCTCGAGGCTGTCGAGATCGGCGAGCATCAGCTCGGTCTCGATGGTCTCGATATCGGCCAATGGCGCGATCTTGCCTTCGACATGGGTGATGTCGGAGTCCTCAAAACATCGCACCACATGCGCGACCGCATCGACCTCGCGGATGGTGGCGAGGAACTGGTTGCCGAGGCCTTCGCCCTTGGAGGCGCCGCGCACCAGCCCTGCGATATCGACGAAAGTCAGCCGCGTCGGGATGATCTGCGCCGACTTGGCGATATCAGACAGTTTGTCGAGCCTGACATCCGGCACCGCGACCTCGCCGACATTCGGCTCGATGGTGCAGAACGGATAATTCGCCGCCTGGGCCGCAGCCGTCTCGGTCAGCGCGTTGAACAACGTCGACTTGCCGACATTGGGCAGTCCGACGATACCGCATTTGAATCCCATAATGTGTCCTGAAGTCGGTTGCGGGCGGTCGGCGGCGCGTTACACGGCGCCGTCATCGCCCTTCTCGAAAAATCCCCTGGCCTGCAGCGCCAGATGCACCTTGTTCTGAAACGTCGAGTCGCGGCCGGTGGTGAGCAGCGCAGCAGCGTCGGCAACCGCCTCGCACAGCGCCTCGACCCAGGGCCGATCGCTCTTGGCAAAATCCGACAGCACGTGGCTGTGCACCAGTTCCTTGACGCCGGGATGACCGATCCCGAGCCGCACCCGGCGATACTCGTTGCCGATATGCGAGGAGATCGAGCGCAGCCCGTTGTGGCCGGCAATGCCGCCGCCGATCTTGACGCGCACTTTCGCCGGCGGCAGTTCGAGTTCGTCCTGAAACACGGTGATCTCTCCGGCGGAGAGCTTGAAGAAGTTCGCAGCTTCCTGAACCGCGCGCCCGGACTCGTTCATGAAGGTGGTCGGCCGAAGCAGAACGACCTTCTCGCCATCGAGCGTGCCTTCGGACGTCTCGCCCTGAAAACGGCGGCGCCATGGTCCGAAACCATGACGCCGCGCAATTTCATCGACGGCCATGAACCCGATGTTGTGGCGGTTGTTCGCGTACTTTCCGCCGGGATTACCAAGACCAACAAACAGGCGCATGACGCGGCATCCCGCGCAAGCTTACTTCTTCTTGTCGCCGCCACCGGCAGGCGCCTTGGCACCAGCCGCCGGGGCCTTCGCACCAGCCGCAGGGGCCTTCGCACCCGCTGCCGGAGCAGCACCCGCTGCGGGCGCAGCCGCAGCACCGGCCGCCGGAGCAGCACCAGCCGCCGGAGCAGCACCACCTGCCGCGGCAGCCGCAGCCGCCTTGATTTCTTCGGCGTAACCGGACGGCGGCACGATGGTCACCAGCGTCGCGTCTTCACGCGACAGCGACTTCACGCCGGTCGGCAGCTTGATGTCGGACAAATGCAGCGAGTGGCTGATTTCCAGCGTGCCGGCGTCGGCCTCGATGTACTGCGGAATGTTGTCGACCGAGCATTCCACGTCGATGGTGTGGGTGACGACGTTGACGGTGCCGCCGCGTTTGACGCCGGGGGAGGCTTCGCCGTTCACGACATGCAGGGGAACGCTGACGCGGATGGTCGCGCCTTCGCCGAGCCGCATGAAATCGACATGGATCGGGAAATCGCGCACCGGATCGAGATGGAAGTCGCGCGGAATCACGCGATGCTTCTTGCCCTCGAGATCGATGTCATAAATCGTGGTGAGGAACCGGCCGGCCAGAATGCGCTGGCGCAGTTCGGCATCGTCGACCGAGATCGGCGTGGGGGGCAGGTTGTTACCATAGATCACTCCGGGAACTCTCCCGGCGCGACGCTCTGCCCGGGCGGCCCCCTTGCCGATCTTCGGACGCGCGGTCGCCTTCAATTCCTTGACGGTCGCCATTGTCGTAAGTCCTTGTTTTCTAAAAAGTTAAAGGCCGCATCGCGGCCCATGGGCGTCCTACAGCAAGCCTCCAGGGGTGCGGGGGCTGCGGACGTGGCGGGCTTTTAGCCCCAAAGGGGCAAAATGACAAGGAAATGAAGGGATTTTTCTGCTTCCCTTCCCCCTGAATCCCGGATGCCAAACGGGACGCCGGGCGCCGAATCCGGTCGGTTAGACCTGTTTTCGGGCCTTCAAGGGATGGATCGTCTTGCCCTCGGCCAGCATCGCGACGAACTTCTCGATCCGCGCCGCCCGGGTCTCCGGCTTCTTGGCGGTGTGGACCCGGTAAAGGATCGCGTAACGGTTGGCGCCGTCGAGCGTTTCGAAGAAGCTTTTTGCTCCCTTGTTCTTCGAAAGCGCGGCGCGGAGATCGTCGGGCACCTCGGCCGTGCTCTGCGGCGCATAGGCGGCGTCCCAGCGGCCGTCTTTTTTGGCGCGGTCGATCTCTCGCAATCCCGCGGCATGCATCCGCTTCAGCTTGACGAGTTCAAGCGCCCGCGCGCGGTTCTTCTCGGACCACTTGCTGGCGGATTGACGGGGCGTGAAGCGGATTAGCCAGAACTCGCCGTCGAAGGCGTCGAGCTGGCCATCGATCCAACCATGGCAGAGCGCCGTATCGATCGCTTCCTGTCGTGAAACGCTGGCAATTCCGGACGATTTCTTAGCCAGCTTGAGCCACAATCCCTTGGAATCCGCAGGCTGCGACGCCAGCCATGCTTCCCAGGCCTGTTGCGATCTGAACGCAATGACCGGCAGATCGCGCTTGGCTTTTACCATAAGGGGGCCCCGCGGCCGTCAGCCGTTCGTCACCCGAGCTTGGCTTCAAGGGCCGCGATCCGGGTCTTCAGCGCCTCGTTTTCCTCGCGCGCCAGGCGCGCCATGTCCTTGACCGCGTCGAACTCCTCGCGCTTGACGAGGTCGAGGTCGCGCAGGATCCGCTCGGCCTGGTTGCGGACCACGGCATCGACCTCGCGCTTGACGCCCTGGGCGGCGCCGGCGGCGTCGTTCATCAAGCGGCCGATCTCGTCGAAAAACCGATTGTTGGTCTGGGTCATCTGGAACGCTCCGGTCGCTGCACGTTTTCGCTTAAGCAAAACTTCACGCAAGACAATGGTGATGCCAAGGAAAAGATCAAGGGAAAGGTCAAGGTCGCGGCCCAAGGAGTGAGGGCCGTTTACCTTGTCATGCTCCGGTTTCCTTGCAATCGTATTCAGCGCCCAATCAGAAACCAGAATCAAGACAGGCAAGAAACGCCCATGATCGACCAGCAAATCGACATTGCGACCAAGGACGGCAAGACCACCACGTTCATCACCCACCCCGAACGCGGCGGGCCGTTTCCGGTCATCATTTTCTACATGGACGCGCCGGCGATCCGCGAAGAGCTGCGCGACATGGCGCGGCGGCTCGGCACGGCAGGCTATTACGTGATGCTGCCCAATATGTATTACCGCGCCGGCGTCATGGAGCTCGGGCCGATCAATCCCGATCCGGAATCGCCCGAGCGCAAGAAGATGTTCGAGCTGATGCACTCGCTCACGATTCCCCTCGTCATGGAAGACACCAAGGCCCTGCTCGCTTATGCCGGAACCCAGAAGGCGGCGAACACCGGCATTGTCGGCACCGTCGGCTACTGCATGAGCGGGCGTTATGCGGTCAACGCAGCGACGCACTTCCCCGATCGCGTCAAGGCGGCGGCATCGATCTACGGCGTGCAACTGGCGACCGATCAGCCCGACAGCCCGCATCTCGCCGCTGATAAGACCAAGGCCGAACTCTATTTCGGTTGCGCCGAGACCGACGTCTATGCACCGCCCGAGATCGTCGAGAAGGTCAAGGAAGGCATGAAGGGAACCAAGAACGAGGTCGAGCTCTATCCCGGCACCCATCACGGCTTCGCGTTCCCGAAGCGGCCGATCTACGACCGCGATGCCGCGGAACGGCATTGGGAACGGCTGCTGGCGCTCTATCGCCGCAACCTCGTCGCCTAGACGTCGACGCATGATGCCGTTCCTCACCATCGCCTTTCCCGTGTTCAATCCGATCGCGCTGCAGATCGGGCCGATCGCAATCCGCTGGTATGCGCTGGCCTATATCTGCGGCATCGTGCTCGGCTGGATCTACGCGCGGGCGCTGGTCAAGAACGAGAAGCTGTGGGGCGGACCGGCGCCGATTTCGCTGGTCCAGCTCGACGATTTCATCCTGTGGGTGACGATCGGCATCATTGTCGGCGGCCGCACCGGTTACGTGCTGTTCTACAATCCGGCTTTCTTCATGCAGCATCCGGCCGAGATCTTCGAATTGTGGAAGGGCGGCATGTCGTTTCACGGCGGCTTCCTCGGCTGTGTCGCCGCGGTGATGCTGTTTGCCCGCAGCAACGGGATCTCGATCCTGTCGCTCGGCGACATCACCACCGCGGTCGGCCCGATCGGGTTGTTTCTCGGACGGCTCGCCAACTTCATCAACAGCGAGCTGTGGGGCCGGCCGGCAGACGAGAGCGTGCCCTGGGCGATGGTATTTCCCAACGGCGGGCCGCTGCCGCGGCATCCCAGCCAGCTCTATGAAGCAGGGCTCGAAGGCATCCTGCTGTTCACGATCCTGGCGGTCATGATTCGGATCGGCGCCCTGAAGCGTCCCGGCCTGATCCTCGGCAGCTTCATCGCGATCTACGCTTTTGCGCGCATTACGGGCGAATTCTTCAGAGAACCCGACCCCCAGCTCGGATTTTTGTGGGGCGGCCTGACTATGGGTATGCTGCTGTCGGTGCCAATGATCGTTGCCGGAGCCATCCTGATTGTGATGGCATGGCGCCGAAAGACGCCGGAACATACTTAGAAGTCAATTTAAGGCAGGCCGTGACAGAATTTTCGCCGCTGCAGTCGGAAATCAACAAGCTGATCAAGTCGTCGGGGCCGATGCCGGTCTGGCGCTACATGGAGCTGTGCCTGCTGCATCCGGAGCACGGCTATTACGTGTCGCGCGATCCCTTGGGCCGCGAGGGCGACTTCACCACCGCGCCCGAGGTGAGCCAGATGTTTGGCGAACTGCTCGGATTGTGGGCGGCTTCGGTCTGGAAGGCGATCGGTTCGCCGCCGATGCTGCGGCTGATCGAGCTCGGTCCCGGCCGCGGCACCATGATGGCGGATGCGCTGCGTGCGCTTCGGGTGTTGCCGCCGCTCTATCAGGCGCTCAGCGTGCATCTCGTCGAGATCAATCCGGTGCTGCGCGAGAAGCAGCGGGCGACGCTGTCGGGCGTTCGCAGCATCTCCTGGCATGACAGCATCGACGAGGTGCCCGAGGGCCCCGCGGTGATCTTCGCCAACGAGTATTTCGACGTGCTGCCGATCCATCAGGCGGTCAAGCGCGAGACCGGCTGGCACGAACGCGTGGTCAACCTCGACGCCAATGGCCGGCTGGTGTTCGGCGCCAGCGCCGAACCGATACCGCGCTTCGAGGTGTTGCTGCCGCCGCTGGTGCGCGCCGCCCCGGTCGGCGCGGTGTTTGAATGGCGGCCCGACTCCGAGATCATGAAGATCGCCACCCGCGTCCGCGACCAGGACGGCGCGGCGCTGATCATCGATTACGGCCATATGCGCAGCGATGCCGGCGACACCTTCCAGGCCATCGCCCGCCACAGTTTTGCCGATCCCCTGAAGAATCCCGGCCAGGCCGACGTGACCGCCCATGTCGATTTCCAGGCGCTGACGCGCGCGGCGGAAGATCTCGGCGCGCGGGTCCACGGCCCGGCGACGCAGGGCGACTTCCTCAAGCGGCTCGGCATCGAGACCCGCGCCGTCACGCTGATGGGCAAGACCACGCCGGAGGTTTCCGCCGACATTTCCGGCGCGCTGAAACGACTGACCGACAGCGGCCGCGGCGGCATGGGCTCGATGTTCAAGGTGATGGCAATCACCGAGCCCCATCTCACCTCGGTCGCAGGCCTCAGCGACGAGCAGGCGCCGGGGCCGAGTACGCCATGACCTTCGGCTCGTCATTGCTTTCGGCCATTCCCGGCCTGCGCCACGCCTTCTTCAGCCGCGAGGGCGGCGTCTCCGGCGGAATCTACCAAGGGCTCAATGGCGGCCTCGGCTCGAACGACGATCCGGCCCACGTCATCGAAAATCGCCGGCGAATGGCGGAGCAGATGGGAGTTGCCCCCGAGCACTTTCTCAGCGTGCACCAGATCCATTCGCCCGATGCCGTGGTCGCGACGGGCCCGTGGCCGACTGAGGCGCGGCCGCGCGCCGACGCCATCGTCACGCGGACCGAGGGCATCGCCATCGGCGTCACCACGGCCGATTGCGGCCCCATATTATTTGCCGATCCCGCGGCGCGGGTGATCGGCGCCGCCCATGCCGGCTGGAAGGGCGCACTGACGGGGGTGCTGGAATCGACCGTCGATGCGATGGAAAAACTCGGCGCCGATCGCAGCGCGACGGTCGCGGCGATCGGTCCCCTGATCCGCCAGCACTCCTATGAAGTCGGCGGCGAATTCGTCGAACGCTTTCTGGACGCCGACGCCGACAATGCCGTCTTCTTCATTGCCTCGGTCCGGCCCGGCCATTCGATGTTCGACCTCGCCGGCTACATCCGGATGCGGCTGGAAAATGCCGGCGTGCTCATGATCGACGACATCGGCGTCGACACCTATGCCGACGAACGCTTCTACAGCTACCGCCGCTCGGTTCACCGCAAGGAGCCCGACTACGGCAGGCTGGTTCACGCAATCGCGCTGGAACCGTGATCTTCTGTCGGAAGTGCTTCAACTTTCACGAAAATTTCCAGATCCCGATGCCCCCTTCGCGTGGCGCATTCCGTTGCGGTTTCGTTGCCCTAGACCTTAATGCATTTTAACGATATCGCAGGGGACGATGAGGGACGTCATCAAAGCTCTGTGCCTGCGAATTCCGCGCGCGACGATCGCCGCGGCGCTGCTTGTGGTGTCCTGCGCGCTCGGCGGCTGCGCCGGCGGCAGTGCTGCGAGCGGCTCGTTCGCGATGGCGCCCGGTCCCAGCGGCAGCGGCTCCACCGTGGCCTTTGAATCGATCGACGGCCCGCCGCCGCAGGTGTTTGACCGCATGGTGGGCGTGCTCGACAGTGAATCGAAGCTGCGCAACCTGTCGATCGTCTCGCGCGAGGGCGGCGCGTCCTATCGCGTGCGCAGCTACCTCTCGGCGCAGGTGGTTCGCGGCAAGACCGTGATCGCCTGGGTCTGGGACGTCTATGACAACAACCAGCAGCGCGCGCTGCGGCTCTCCGGCGAGGAGCCCGCCGGCAAGGCAAGACGCGACGCCTGGGCGGCGGCCGACGACTTGCTGTTGCGGAAAATCGCGCAAGCCGGCCTGAGCGGGCTGAGCAACATGATCAACGGCACCCCGGACATGCCCCCCGCATCTGCCCCGGGCCGCGGCCCCGCGGTTGCGAGCGCGGAGCCAGTTGCACCCGCAGAGGGTGCATTTGGCGTCGCGGCGCTGGGCTTCAGCAGCCATTAACATACCCTCCGAATAGTCCCGTAACGGTCTATTTTTGACCGGGAAAACCGGGGCAATGGGTTGCCAGCCGAGGCCCCTGCCTGATATCTCCTCGCTCATCGAAACGCGCCGGTTCCGAGGATTTCTCGATATGCTGAACGTCGTATCCAGCAAGGCGCGGGGAGAAGCGTCAATGTCGGCCAAGAACGGCTCGATCAAGCTGGTCGCCGGCAACTCCAATCCGGTGCTGGCGCAGGAAATCGCCGACTGGCTGCATCTGCCGCTGACCAAGGCCAGCGTCCGCCGGTTTGCCGACAACGAGATTTTCGTCGAAATCCTCGAGAACGTGCGCGGCTCGGACGCGTTCATCATCCAGTCGACGTCGTTTCCGGCCAACGACCACATGATGGAACTCTTGATCATCACCGATGCGCTGCGCCGGTCGTCCGCGCGCCGCATCACCGCGGTGATCCCGTATTTCGGCTACGCCCGGCAGGACCGCAAGGTCGGCTCGCGCGCACCGATTTCCGCCAAGCTGATGGCCAACCTGATTACGCACGCCGGCGTCGACCGCGTCATGACGCTCGACCTGCATGCCGCCCAGATCCAGGGCTTCTTCGACATCCCGACCGACAACCTCTACGCCTCGCCAGTGATGGTGCGCGACATCAAGGAGCGCTTCGACCTCGCCAACGTCATGGTGGTATCGCCCGACGTCGGCGGCGTGGTGCGGGCGCGCGGCCTCGCCAAGCGCATCAACACCCCGCTCGCCATCATCGACAAGCGCCGCGAACGCGCCGGCGAATCCGAAGTCATGAACGTGATCGGCGATGTCGCCGGCTATACCTGCATCCTGATCGACGACATCGTCGATTCCGGCGGCACGCTGGTGAACGCGGCCGACGCGCTGATCGCCAACGGCGCTAAGGACGTCTACGCCTACATCTCGCACGGCGTGCTGTCCGGCGGCGCCGCCGCCCGCATCGCGGGGTCTAAACTGAAAGAGCTCGTGATCACCGACTCGATCCTCCCGACGGACGCGGTCAACAAGGCCGCCAACATCCGCACGCTGTCGATCGCGCCGCTGATCGGAGAAGCCATCAGCCGCACCGCGTCGGAAGAATCGGTCTCGAGCCTATTCGACTGAGCTGTCGTCGCCCGGCTTGACCGGGCGATCCAGTACGCTGCGCTCTATCGATTCAATCACTGCCGTCTCTGGAATATGGATCTGCGCAATTGCGCGCAAGCCGGGCGATGACAGTCTGTAGCCCGGATGAGCGTAGCGAGATCCGGGGCGGTGTTAGAGTTGTCCCGGATTTCGCTACGCTCATCCGGGCTACGAAGCTGTCGGATTGTACTCCTGGATTGCTGCCGCCCGCCGACGCGCGGGGGCGGTTTTACCTTTTGGCGAAGCCCGTAAACCTCCGCAGCGACCGTTCGAGCAGAACTCCAATCGCAAGACCGCATGCCACGTCGCTGGTCCAATGCGCGAGCAGCACGATTCGTGTGAGCAACAGTCCGCCGCCCAGGCCCCACACGGCGAGACGCTGGCGGCGCGGCAATTCGCTGGCGGCCGATGCGATGGCGCCGACGTGAATGGCGTGGCCTGACGGAAAAGCGTCGAGCGGCTTGCCCGAAATCGGAATGCCGTGCAGATGGCCTAGCACGGTAAGCCGGTCCGGCCGCCGCTGATTAAAGATGTCCTTCAAGAGATGCGGCAAGATCGTCGCCGCCACGGTGGTCAGCAGGACATGATCTGCTGCCCTTTGCTGGCGCGGCTGTCCGCGCGCGTAAATCCACCAAAGTGCCGCGGCGCCGCACAGGATGTGCTCGTCCGCTCCCCATGTCAGAAGCCCGGAAGCTCGCTCAATTCGCCAGTCCGTGTGACGCGCGACCGCACGCGCAATCTTCACGTCCGCCGATGTTGGCCGGATTGTAACAGGCATATGTCAGAAACGTTCTATCCGAACACCGGTTCCGACAGCCCCTCGGAGGATTCTGCCGACGGAAGCGCGTCGAACCTGTTCGACTGACTCCGTTGTAGGGTGGGCAAAGCGTAGCGTGCCCACCAACTCAGAACTCTGCCCGGAGAGAGGGGGCACGGCGTAAAGCGCCTTTTCCCACCCTACGGCCCCCTCATTCAAACCCCGGGCGCGGCACCAGGTTCATCAGCATCCGCACGAAGCCGCCGTCGACGGTGATCTCGTCGCCGCTGACATAGGACGAGCGGTCGCTGGCGAGAAACAGGATGGCGTCGGCAATGTCCTGCGGCATGCCGATCCGCCGCATCGGTACGACCGCCTTGCGGCGCTCGGTGACTCCCGGCGTGTCGTAGAACGACTGGCTCATCGGCGTGATCACGAGGCCGGGGCTGACGACATTGCTGCGGATACCGTGCGGGCCCCATTCATTGGCCAACTGCTGCGACAGCATGATCACGCCGGCCTTGCTGACGCTGTAGGCGCCGCTCTGCCCTTGCGCATGGCTTCCGGCGATTGACGACACATGCACGAGACTGCCGCGGCCCTGCGCGCGCATCTGCCGGCCGAAAATCTGCGCGCAGAGGAAATAGCCGGTCAGGTTGACCGCGAGAACCGCGTTCCATTCGGCCAGCGACAACGTGTCGAGCCCGCCGGGACGCAACACCGCGGCGGTGTTGACCAGCACGTGGCACGGGCCCAGCGCTTGCTCGATCTGCTCTGACGCCGCGGTGACGCTCTCGGCGCTCGAGGTGTCGCAAGGCGAAACGACATGGTCGCGCCCCAATTTTAGGAGTTCGGTGTGCGTGACGTCGAGGCCACGTTGGTCGCGATCGATCGCGGCCACCCTGGCGCCGGCCCGCGCAAAACTCAGGGCGACCGCGCGGCCGATGCCGCCGCCACCGCCGGTCACCACGCAGACGCGGCCTGACAGGCCGAGCCAATCGGAAGAGTCTTGCCCGGTCATGTCAGCCTGTTCCTCTGGTTGTTTTCGGCCAGCATAGCCGAAAGCCAACCAGGGGCAATTGCAGCGCTATGCCGCCGGCACCGTGCCTCCCACCACCTCGCCGAACGACGCAAAGAATTGCCCGGCGAGTTTCTTGGCGGTGGAATCGATCAGACGTGAGCCCAGTTGCGCGAGCTTGCCTCCGATCTGGGCGTCGACGTCGTAATGCAGCACGGTGACGTCGGGGCCTTCGGACTCAAGCCGCACGGTCGCCCCGCCCTTGGCGAAGCCGGCCACGCCACCAGAACCCTCGCCGGAAATGCGATAGCTGTTGGGCGGATCGAGATCCGACAAGGTCACCTTGCCGCCGAAGGTCGCCTTCACCGGGCCGACCCTGAACACGACGGTCGCGGTCATCTCGGTCGGCGACGACATGTCGAGCGCCTCGCAACCGGGGATGCACTGCTTGAGGATCAAGGGATCGTTGAGCGCGGCCCAGACCTTTTCCTTTGAGGCCGGGATATGCTGGCTGTCACTCATCTGCATGGTATGTCTTCAACTCCCTTGAGAAAAATTGCTGGCGCGCTGCCCTCGTCGGCGTTCGACGGTGATTTCGGCCAATATCGACATCGCGATCTCTTCCGGCGTGATGGCGCCGAGGTCGAGCCCGGCCGGCGCCTTGACGTGGTCGAGCGCTTCCGGCGACACGCCGCCCGCGACCAGCTTTTCGCGTAGCGCCGCCATCTTGCGGCGGCTGCCGACAAAGGCGCGATAGGCGGCTTCGGTCGCGACCGCCGCGCGCAACGCGGCCTCGTCGCCTTTGCCTTGCGTCGAGACCACGATGAAGCGTTTGGCGGGATGCAGTTCGCCGAGCGCGAAGCCGTCCACCAGCACATCGGCGTCGGGAACCACGGACAGATCGCCAGACGGCGCCGCCAGCGTGACGTGATAGCCGAGCTGCCGCGCCTGTGCCGCCAGCGACATCGCGACCGGGCTGGCGCCGAACACCACCAGCGACGGATGCGGCAACACCGGCTCGACGAAAATATCCATGGTTCCCTTGCTCGGGCACAGGTTGCTGGCGAAGCGGATGCCGTCGCGATTCTCGCCGGGCTTGACGCCGAGTTCGGCCAGCATGTCTTCCGGCTGCACCGACACCATGCGCGGCTCGCCGTCGGCCAGCGCCTCGCGCGCCGCTTTCAACACCGCGCCCCGCGCGCAGCCGCCGCCGATCCACCCCGCGACGATCGTGCCATCGGGCCGGATGATCGCCTTGGCGCCGGCCTTTGCAGCCGTCACCGACACCGTGCGCACGACGGTCGCGAGCACGAACGCCTGCTCGGCCGCCTTCATCTGCGCCACCAGGTCCATCACTTCGACATGAGCGGTCATCGGTCGCCCCATCAGAGTTTTGCCAGATACGGTTCGAGCGCGGTCAGGCTTTTCAGCGTGTTGGCCGGCGCGTAGAGATCGACATGCGGCAGCGCCGCCTTGATGCCGGCGGCCTCGGGCGCGTAGCCCTCCCACGCCATCATCGGATTGAGCCAGACGATGCGGCGGCAGCGGC